>NZ_CP037920.1:2063574-2389648 GCF_007748195.1 Gimesia aquarii | reverse complement strand
ATTTACATGTTTGAAAGTTGAGTATATTTCATTAATCAATGTTCTGGCTCTCTGACTAAATAGAAATTCGTTTTACTCCCGCGTATCAGTGAGTCCAGTATTTGAATCTTTTTCACGAACATATAACCTCAAAATTAGATCCGCATAAAATTCCGGAAATCGCATTTCCCCGGCCTTTTTCCAACCAGCAGGCATTTCAACTGACCAGGTGCTGTTAAACCAACGTTGTGCATCTAAAGTCCAGACAGCCTCTATGTTTTCACCAAGATATTGAGAGGGAGTAAGATATTCGGCCTCCTGAATAACTGCCGTCCCCTGAAAATAGGGATAACGACGTGCCGAGCCATTCACATAAATTGCATTGTTTTGTTTTGAATAAGCATCAGCAGATGTGAATAACATCGGATTACAACATATCAGTTTTTCATCTGGTCCTCGTGTTTGCTCAAATCTAGCGATGACAGTTTTCATGCCAGGCATCAGTGCATACCGATGACGAACCTCATAGTGACGCCAAGAAAGGTATCCCATGCCCATTAGAATAAGGAGTGTGGCCCCCATTCTTGCTGGTTTTGTTGGAACACGAGAGAGAATGACAGAAATCGCGATTAACATAAAAATCTGTGAGAACTGTAAATAGCGAAACGCAAAAACACTGCGTGATAATTTTGAGATAATGACAGCAACAAGTATTGGAATACACGCTGCCATCGCAATAAAAATATCTGCTGGCCGACGTCCGAGTAACAATATAATAAGTAGTACAAAACAGATCTCAGCAATCAGCAGACCATGATTTGATGAACCGATCTGGACTAAATTTAAATCGAACAACGCAGAGATCTGAGAGCCGAAACGATCCCACGTAAGTGGGCTGCTCCAGAAGGTCTGATTCACATGAGATCTCTGATACAGAAATTGAGGAATCCAGGGGGACCATATAAACCATACAGCAGAAACAGAAATCAACCAAGGCCAGAGATGTTTCAAACGCCCTGCCATTTTTTTCTCAGGTGAATTGAGGAATAGGTATCCCAAAGCAAATACATACTCCACCGCTATGGTAAACATTCCAAAGTAATGGGTATAGATAAATAGAATTGCCGTCAGCGTAAAACATACCCAGTCTCGCGTACCAGTTTTTGGTCTGTTTAGTGCTCGAAAGAGGAACCAGCTCGATAATACAGCCAATGCAGTCCCAAAAGAATACATACGAATTCGTTGAGCGAAGGTAATATGTAATGGACAGAGAGCGACCAGCAGGGAAGCTGTGACAGCGATATATTGTGCTTGTCTTTCTGAACTCACATCTCCCAGTTTACGATATGCTTCGTATGCAAAAAGGTAGACACCCAACACAACAATGGTTCCTAAAACGACACTCAACATACGTGTTGCAAACGGCGTGTCTCCGAATAAACCTATCCATGATTTAAGAAGTAAATAGAACATCGGCGGACTGATGTCCTCGGGAATTCGCTCCCACATTTCGTCAAGAGGAAATTCGACCATCTGCAGGCTAAAGCTTTCATCAAACAGATATCCGACATCAGACAAATTCTGCATCCTCAGCGAAACCGCAATCACAGTGATGGGAATAAGCCACCATAGAGTTGAATAATGACTGGCTGAAGTGATTTGGTTTTGAGGCGATTCTGAAGTGGTCATAAAACTCTAGCCTGTTGCTGTTATCAAAACGATTTCACTCTGAAATGACTAATACAAAATTTCTCGTTCAATTACTCATTCCCCTCAATTTTGGAACTATTTTGAATCAGGTTTTTGATGCAATTCACAAATCACACGAAACCCAACAAAGCGATTGGATTTCCAGGGAGGCATCATTGAATAATCAATTCGGCAAATCTCACCTGTAAACCTCCAATCTGTTCCCCGTACGACTTTGATAAATCCCTGAGCTGGTCCCTGAGGATTTTCCCGAGGTGATCGTGAATAATAATCACGATCAAACCAGTCTGAACACCATTCCCAGACATTACCTCGCATATCATATAGTCCGAACGGGTTTGCCGAGTATTGTCCTGCCGAGGCTACTGAAAGCGGAGGCCTGATTCCTCCCGCATGCCCTGAATCATCACTTTGATCTCTGCTGCGGCTCCATGAAAAAGGTTTGTTTGAACCAGCTCTACAGGCATATTCCCATTCTGCCTCGGTAGGAAGTCGGTAATGACGGCCTCTAGCTTTTTCTTCTGGAATATCGGAAAGTCGCCTGCAAAATTCCTGAGTGTCATACCATGTTACTTGTTCAACAGGATATAAATTACTTGCCTCCTCGAATGAGTGTTCCGAAGTATGGTAACTTGGGTTGCTACCCATGACTTGTAAATACTGAGCTTGAGTCACTTCATATCGTCCCATTAGGTATGCACCAGTGATTGAAACGGAATGGGCGGGTGTTTCCTGTGGTGGGTTGACATGGTTTCCATGATCTGGAATCCCCATCATAAAGGTTCCCGCAGGAATCAGTGCAAACTGCATCCCCAGTGAATTAATCAGTTCAGAGGGTAAATCACCTGCTTGAATTCGTTCAGACTGTGAGGATTGAGGAGTCGCTTCACTTTCAAAGTCGACGGTAGCAAGCTGGTCAGCAAAATTATCGGACTGGAATAACTCCTCAGGAGTCTCCCTCGAATGAATTGCATGCCAGAGGCCCGGGTCAATCTGGTTTGAAATAAAGCGGCTTGCTCCGTCGAGAAACAGAACGTTCGCTCCCTCTGTGTGGCTGCTTCGCGCGGTGGCATTAGTGTTACTATCCAAATAAGAGACACAGGGCATTCCTTCGCGAGTGAGCGTCTCAGTTCCTACCGTTTCATGGAGCCGGGCACATCCTAGAATATCATCAGATCGTGGCCACTGATTATTCGGACCATAATCATCCCCATTCACTCCATGTGCCCAGGTGACACTCCCAGCAATTTGCCCGAAGGCCCACACTCCACGTGGATCAACAGGATGTATTCCCGCACGGATCTCATCAAACACCACCAGAGATGAACTGCCATTGGAAAATTCTTCCTGTCGAAATGAAATATTGAATCCGGCCACTCCATTTCCCCAGTATTGAAACAACCTGGTTGTCTGGTCTGTTTTCAACTGAACTCCGTCTCCAGCCGGAATCGTTGTTGATCCCGGAGCGAGTCGCATATTATGAGATCCTCCATTAATGGCATAGTTTCCGCGCGCAAATTCGATGGACCGCTCTGGCGCTGGTTCAAATACATGCGGATTCTCTGGTAGATTATACGAATCGGCAGGGCAGTTCATCAGAGACAGGGACGCCGTTCGAACTTCTCTATTTTTTTCAGCGCTGATCGCCTGATGAAAATCAATTTGATCTGCCAACTGATCCTGTCCGACAAAAGGAAGCAACATGACAGCCCAGTTAGCATGAGTGAAGAGATCCGGGCGAGTACTCATATTCAGCGAAAGTGAGTGCATAGCCTGCGTACTCCAGACGGCAGCCGGAGGCAGAGACTCGTAAGTAGCTTGATATGCCTGCATTCCTGTCCCGAGACGTTTCAGATTAGCCTGACAATGAAACAAACGTGCTGACTCACGGGAATAAACAATGAGGGGTGACATGATCGCGATTAACAGGAACGCCAAACAGATCATAACGATGACATCTCGTTTAGTGATTCCCATCCGAGAAGATTGAGTGGAACATCCAGGTTGTCGTCGGTTCATTCTGAATCCTCAGCTCCAAATTCCAATCTTAAGGTTTAGCGTGTTTTAAAATTCAATTTTATTTGCGGAAGCCTTTTATCAATGTCGCAAAGTTCGCATTCAAGTTTTTTTAAAGTGAGATCGAAACAAAAACAGGACGACCCCCAGAACCAAAAGGATATTCAGACCCAGTACGACCATCATCATATTTGAATCATCTTCTGTCGTGTCTTTCTGGTTGGAAACCTGTAAACTGCTTCGATTACCGGTCTTGAAGGACATATCTGGAGCAATGATCTGGTGCCCCTCTGGTGTATCAAGCTCTGCAAGACTGATCAGCTTATCCCCATTCAAATCAGCTCGGTAAAAGGCCTCTTCAATTCGCATGACACGTGGCTCTTGACTTCCATCCAGTTTGATTTTGCCACTGTTCTTCTCTGTTTTGAGGAATTCATCAAGTGATAACAAAGCATCCTGATTCTCATCACAATGTTTAAAAAAGAGTTCTTTGGGAACTTTGCTCAAATCGACAGTAAATTTAAACTCATTGAATTCAAGATAGCCGCTACTATTGACATCCAGCCTGTCAAAGTATTCCTGTCGCAACAGGTTTAATTCTAGCCCCGATACCCAGCCCAGTTCAGTAAGAGATAATCGCCCATCCTTATCAGTATCTCTTGAGTATGAAATCCAGTTTTCGACTCTGTTTGCAGGAAGAGATGTTCGATATTCATCAAGAGACAGAACACGATCCTGGTTCAAATCAAAGCCCGGAAAGGTATAACTTGCCAGCGGTCTTAGAAAAGGAGCAATACCCTCCATCAATTCCGCTTCGTCCAGTGAAGCATCCAAATTGACGTCCATCTTCCGAAATTCGGCAATGGGGTCGAGAAGATGTCCTGGCATGGCCGCCCATTCAGTGAGATTTATTTTCGCATTCTGATCCTGGTCACCCTCAATAAAACGTTTTTTGCCAGCTTCGTCTCCCAATCTCTGATAGTAAGCCATAAATTCCTTGAGCGTCAATTCATCATCATGGTCTCGATCCAGAGCCTTGAAATGCCACCAGTAAACAACTTGACCTGAAGGTAAATGGAGCGGCTGACCGTCCAAACGACGGATTCCATATCCGGCTTCAAATAACCAGCGACAGTCATTCTTGCTGATTTTTCCATCTTCATCTCGATCCCAGTCTTCCCAGGAAGAAAGTGCCAACCCGGGTATCTGCCTTCCTATTTTTGCAACCTGATACTCTTTTTGAGATAGTGTTCCATCTTGATCACTGTCCCATTTCCCCCATTTTTTATTAATGATCTTCATTTGCCTGTCAACCAGTTCATTTAATGGATTCGTTAGCGAACCGCGTAACGTACTCGGCGCCATTCCTGGGATAGCAGCGTATTCGTCGACTGACAGCCTGTGATCTGCATCCCGATCAAACAGCTGAAAATCACGCTTGGCTTCAGGTTTTTTCTCAGTAGGGAATGCAGATATATATTCGGACTGGCTCAGGGATCCGTCCTGGTCGGTATCACGTTTGCGAAACCCGTTTTGTAAAACCACTTCTGGTGGAGTATTGTTGAAATCAATAGAAAATTGATATTCATTCAGGTCCAAAAAACCATCCCGATTACCATCCAGCCTGTCGAAATACTCTTTACGCAACAAGCTCAGCTCCAGACCGGGAGTCCATGGCAATTCGGATAGACTCAGCTTTCCGTCATTGTTTTGGTCACGTGCTCTGACCATCCAGTTTTCGACCCGATTGGCCACTGGGGTCATTCGATACTCGTCAAGGGAAAGAACTCCGTCCTGATTCAAGTCAAATCCAGGAAAGACTGTCTCTGCGAGTGGTTTTAGAAAGGGAGCAACTCCTTCAGTAAGTTCCTTCCGAGTGACCATCCCATCATAGCTGGTATCAAGTTTACGGAATTCTGAAATGGGATTGAGTAGGAAGCCAGGCATTGCCGCCCATTCTTTAACAGAGATTGTCCCTCCCTGATCGGTGTCTCCTTTCTGAAACCGTTTCACGGCCTCCTCTTCACCAAAACGGTTATAATAAGTTTGAAATTCTTTCAGTGTCAAATAGTCATCATGATCACGATCCAGGTCTTTAAAATGCCACCAGTAAACTACTAAACCAGTGGGCAACTGTAAAACCTGGCCGTCCAGACGACGCATACCATAAGCGGCTTCGATCACCCGTAGACAATCTTCCCGGTTGATTTTTCCGTCCGTATCCCGATCCCAGTCGTTCAGGTCCAGGGGAGCAATACTTGGAATGTATGTTTTCAATGTGGTTGATTCATATTCTTTTGGTGATAGAACATCATCACCATCCTGATCCCACTGACCCCAGTTCTTTTCGATTCGGTTCATCTGCTTTTTAATCATTGATGTTAATGGATGAGGTAACTCACTGCGTAACGCAACAGGAACCTGCCCTGGAATCGTGCGATATTCAGCCAATGATAAATGATCGTCGCCATCCCGGTTAAACAACAGGAAATCTCGTTTTGCTTCCGGCTGCTTTTCTTTCGGAAACGATGACACATATTCCGCTTTGCTAATTCTTCCATCCTTGTCTGAATCTTTGGTAGAAAATGTAATCTCTAACACTATCTCTTTGGGAACACGACTACTGTCGATGGAAAACTGATACTCATTTAATTCCAGAAAACCACTCTGGTTGGTATCGAGACGTCTGAAGTACTCCTGCCTCAACAGACTCAACTCCAGACCTGAGGTCCAGGACAGCTCATTCAGGCTTAAACGTCCGTCAAAGTCGGAATCACGAGATGTGACTGCCCAGTTTTCCAGTTTGTTGGCCGGCATCGTCATACGGTACTCATCCAGGGTAAGTTTTCCGTCGCGATCCAGGTCAAATCCCGGAAAGGTATAACGAGTCAGTGGCTGTAACCACTTTGCCGTATGCTCCATCAACTCGTTCTGATCCACAAATGCATCCAGATTGCGATCCAGTGCCTGAAATTCAGAGATCGGGTCGAGCAGCAGACCTGGCATGGCCGCCCATTCCGGTAATGAAATCAACTGATTCTGGTCGGTATCTCCGTCAGTAAATCGTTTTTTCCCCTGCTCTTCACCATATTGCCGATAATATTTGAGGAACTCGTCAAGAGTTAGCTGATCATTATGATCTTGATCCAGATTTTTGAAATGCCACCAGTAAACGACTTGTCCCGACGGCAGATACAACGGCTGTCCATCCAAGCGTCGTAGTCCGTAAGCGGCTTCCAAAACACGGCGACAGTCTTCCAGACTGACTTTACCATCTGCATCACAGTCCCACTCTTTCAGATCTACCTCTGGTAGACCTGTTATTCGTTCGTGAATTTTCGCAGCCTTAAATTCCTCTGGTGACAAATGGTCGTTACGATCTGTGTCCCACTCCAGCCACTGTTTTTTGAGAACAGTCAGTTGTTCTTCTAACTGAGACTGCAGAGGATGGGGTAGTCCCTCCCGTAACGCGACGGGAATCAGTCCCGCAATGCTGCGGTACTCTGCGAACGACAGCACATCGTCGCCATCCCGGTTAAACAGCCGAAAGTTCCGTTTGGCCTCCGGCTGCTTTTCTTTCGGAAACGACGCCACAAACTCGGCTTCTGTGACCTTTCGATCCCGATTAGCATCCCTGCTGTAAAAACCCGCTTTTAAGGCAACCTCACCTGGGACTTTTCCTCCATCGATCGAAACTTTGAATTCATCAAGTTCCAGATATCCGTTCTGATTCTGGTCCAATTGCCGGAAGTAATCCTGCCGCAACAGACTTAACTCCAGGCCAGGAATCCAGGCCATTTCCTGCAGGCTTAAACGCCCATCATGATCGGTATCCCTTGAAGTGACATCCCAGTTTTCGATGCGGTTAGCAACCAGGGTCAAACGATATTCATCCAAGGAGAGCCTTCCATCCTGATCCAAATCAAACCCGGGAAAGGTAAACTGTGCCAGAGGTCTTAGAAAGGGAGCAATGCCCTCCATCAATTCCGCTTCGTCCAGCGAAGCATCCAAATTGACGTCCATCTTTCGGAATTCGGCAATGGGATCGAGAAGATGTCCCGGCATGGCCGCCCATTCAGTGAGATTTATTTTCGCATTCTGATCCTGGTCACCCTCAACAAAACGTTTTTTGCCAGCTTCGTCTCCCAATCTCTGATAGTAAGCCATAAATTCCTGGAGCGTCAATTCATCATCATGGTCTCGATCCAGAGCCTTGAAATGCCACCAGTAAACAACTTGACCTGAAGGTAAATGGAGCGGCTGACCGTCTAAACGACGGATTCCGTAAGCGGCTTCCAAAACACGGCGACAGTCTTCCAGGCTGATTTTACCATCTGCATCACAGTCCCACTCTTTCAAATCTGCCTCTGGTAGACCTGTTATTCGTTCGTGGATTTTCACAGCCTTAAATTCCTCTGGTGATAAATGATCGTTACGATCTGAATCCCACTCCGGCCACTGTTTTTTGAGAACAGCCAGCTGCTCTTCTACCAGAACAGTTAATGGATGTGATAACTCACTTCGAAGCGAAACAGGAACCAGACCAGCGATCGTCCGATACTCATCAAACGAGAGATATTTATCACCATTTCGGTTAAACAACTGAAAGTCCCGCTTTGCTTCAGGTTGTTTTTCCTTCGGAAATGATGAAAGAAATTCAGTCTCGTTCACGTAACCATCATGATTCGTATCTTGGATTTTAAAGCCGAATTTCAAGGCGACTTTCGCTGGTACCTTTGTAGAATCGAGGATGAAATTAAACTCATCCAAATCGAGAAAACCATCTTTATTCACATCCAGACGCTGAAAATATTCTTGTCTTAACAGACTCAATTCCATTCCAGGAATCCACGCCATTTCCTGTAGACTCAAGCGACCATCGTGATCTCTATCACGTGATAATGTGCTCCAATTTTCGATGCGGTTTACGGGAAGTGTTAGCCGATATTCATCCAGAGACAAAAATCCATCCTGATTAATATCAAAACCGGGGAATGTAAAGCGAGCCAACGGACGCAGGAACGTCATAACTCCTTCCATTAACTCTTTCTGATTGACCTTACCATCAAGATCAGTATCCATCTTCTGGAAATCGGCAACCGTATCGATCAGGTTTCCAGGCATTGCCGCCCATTCTTTAACAGAGATTGTCCCTCCCTGATCGGTGTCTCCTTTCTGAAACCGTTTCACGGCCTCCTCTTCACCAAAACGGTTATAATAGGCCTGAAACTCTTTTAAAGTCAGTTGATTATTTCGGTCACGGTCCAAGTCTTTAAAATGCCACCAATAAACGATCTGTCCCGATGGTAGATACAACGGCTGTCCATCCAAGCGTCGTAGTCCGTAAGCGGCTTCCAAAACACGGCGACAGTCTTCCAGGCTGACTTTACCATCTGCATCACGATCCCACTCTTTCAAATCTGCCTCTGGTAGACCTGTTATTCGTTCGTGAATTTTCGCAGCCTTAAATTCCTCTGGTGACAAATGGTCGTTACGATCTGTGTCCCACTCCAGCCACTGTTTTTTGAGAACAGCTAGTTGCTGCTCCAACTGAGGTTGCAAGGGATGGGGTAGTCCCTCCCGTAACGTGACGGGAATCAGCCCCGCAATGCTGCGGTACTCTGCAAACGACAGCACATCGTCGCCATCCCGGTTAAACAGCCGAAAGTTCCGTTTGGCCTCCGGTTGTTTTTCTTTCGGAAGCGACGCCACAAACTCGGCTTCTGTGACCTTTCGATCCCGATTAGCATCCCTGCTGTAAAAACCCGCTTTTAAGGCAACCTCACCTGGGACTTTTCCTCCATCGATCGAAACTTTGAATTCATCAAGTTCCAGATATCCGTTCTGATTCTGGTCCAATTGCCGGAAGTAATCCTGCCGCAACAGACTTAACTCCAGGCCAGGAATCCAGGCCATTTCCTGCAGGCTTAAACGCCCATCATGATCGGTATCCCTTGAAGTGACATCCCAGTTTTCGATGCGGTTAGCAACCAGGGTCAAACGATATTCATCCAAGGAGAGCCTTCCATCCTGATCCAAATCAAACCCGGGAAAGGTAAACTGTGCCAGAGGTCTTAGAAAGGGAGCAATGCCCTCCATCAATTCCGCTTCGTCCAGTGAAGCATCCAAATTGACGTCCATCTTTCGGAATTCGGCAATGGGATCGAGAAGATGTCCCGGCATGGCCGCCCATTCTTTAACAGAGATTGTTCTTCCCTGATCGGTGTCTCCTTTCTGAAACCGTTTCACGGCCTCCTCTTCACCGAAGCGGTTATAATAGGCTTGGAACTCTTTTAAAGTCAGTTGATTATTTCGGTCACGGTCCAAGTCTTTAAAATGCCACCAGTAAACCACTTGTCCCGATGGTAGATACAACGGCTGTCCATCCAGACGACGGATTCCGTAAGCGGCTTCCAAAACACGGCGACAGTCTTCCAGGCTGACTTTACCATCTGCATCACGATCCCACTCTTTCAAATCTGCCTCTGGTAGACCTGTTATTCGTTCATGGATTTTCGCAGCCTTAAATTCCTCTGGTGATAAATGATCGTTACGATCTGAATCCCACTCCGGCCACTGTTTTTTGAGAACAGCCAGTTGCTGCTCCAACTGAGGTTGCAAGGGATGAGGTAGCCCCTCTCGTAACGCAACAGGAACCTGCCCTGGAATCGTGCGATATTCAGCCAATGATAAATGATCGTCGCCATCCCGGTTAAACAACAGGAAATCTCGTTTTGCTTCCGGCTGCTTTTCTTTCGGAAACGATGACACATATTCCGCTTTGCTAATTCTTCCATCCTTGTCTGAATCTTTGGTAGAAAATGTAATCTCTAACACTATCTCTTTGGGAACACGACTACTGTCGATGGAAAACTGATACTCATTTAATTCCAGAAAACCACTCTGGTTGGTATCGAGACGTCTGAAGTACTCCTGCCTCAACAGACTCAACTCCAGACCTGAGGTCCAGGACAGCTCATTCAGGCTTAAACGTCCGTCAAAGTCGGAATCACGAGATGTGACTGCCCAGTTTTCCAGTTTGTTGGCCGGCATCGTCATACGGTACTCATCCAGGGTAAGTTTTCCGTCGCGATCCAGGTCAAATCCCGGAAAGGTATAACGAGTCAGTGGCTGTAACCACTTTGCCGTATGCTCCATCAACTCGTTCTGATCCACAAATGCATCCAGATTGCGATCCAGTGCCTGAAATTCAGAGATCGGGTCGAGCAGCAGACCTGGCATGGCCGCCCATTCCGGTAATGAAATCAACTGATTCTGGTCGGTATCTCCGTCAGTAAATCGTTTTTTCCCCTGCTCTTCACCATATTGCCGATAATATTTGAGGAACTCGTCAAGAGTTAGCTGATCATTATGATCTTGATCCAGATTTTTGAAATGCCACCAGTAAACGACTTGTCCCGACGGCAGATACAACGGCTGTCCATCCAAGCGTCGTAGTCCGTAAGCGGCTTCCAAAACACGGCGACAGTCTTCCAGACTGACTTTACCATCTGCATCACAGTCCCACTCTTTCAGATCTACCTCTGGTAGACCTGTTATTCGTTCGTGAATTTTCGCAGCCTTAAATTCCTCTGGTGACAAATGGTCGTTACGATCTGTGTCCCACTCCAGCCACTGTTTTTTGAGAACAGTCAGTTGTTCTTCTAACTGAGACTGCAGAGGATGGGGTAGTCCCTCCCGTAACGCGACGGGAATCAGTCCCGCAATGCTGCGGTACTCTGCGAACGACAGCACATCGTCGCCATCCCGGTTAAACAGCCGAAAGTTCCGTTTGGCCTCCGGCTGCTTTTCTTTCGGAAACGACGCCACAAACTCGGCTTCTGTGACCTTTCGATCCCGATTAGCATCCCTGCTGTAAAAACCCGCTTTTAAGGCAACCTCACCTGGGACTTTTCCTCCATCGATCGAAACTTTGAATTCATCAAGTTCCAGATATCCGTTCTGATTCTGGTCCAATTGCCGGAAGTAATCCTGCCGCAACAGACTTAACTCCAGGCCAGGAATCCAGGCCATTTCCTGCAGGCTTAAACGCCCATCATGATCGGTATCCCTTGAAGTGACATCCCAGTTTTCGATGCGGTTAGCAACCAGGGTCAAACGATATTCATCCAAGGAGAGCCTTCCATCCTGATCCAAATCAAACCCGGGAAAGGTAAACTGTGCCAGAGGTCTTAGAAAGGGAGCAATGCCCTCCATCAATTCCGCTTCGTCCAGTGAAGCATCCAAATTGACGTCCATCTTTCGGAATTCGGCAATGGGATCGAGAAGATGTCCCGGCATGGCCGCCCATTCTTTAACAGAGATTGTTCTTCCCTGATCGGTGTCTCCTTTCTGAAACCGTTTCACGGCCTCCTCTTCACCGAAGCGGTTATAATAGGCTTGGAACTCTTTTAAAGTCAGTTGATTATTTCGGTCACGGTCCAAGTCTTTAAAATGCCACCAGTAAACCACTTGTCCCGATGGTAGATACAACGGCTGTCCATCCAGACGACGGATTCCGTAAGCGGCTTCCAAAACACGGCGACAGTCTTCCAGGCTGACTTTACCATCTGCATCACGATCCCACTCTTTCAAATCTGCCTCTGGTAGACCTGTTATTCGTTCATGGATTTTCGCAGCCTTAAATTCCTCTGGTGATAAATGATCGTTACGATCTGAATCCCACTCCGGCCACTGTTTTTTGAGAACAGCCAGTTGCTGCTCCAACTGAGGTTGCAAGGGATGAGGTAGCCCCTCTCGTAACGCAACAGGAACCTGCCCTGGAATCGTGCGATATTCAGCCAATGATAAATGATCGTCGCCATCCCGGTTAAACAACAGGAAATCTCGTTTTGCTTCCGGCTGCTTTTCTTTCGGAAACGATGACACATATTCCGCTTTGCTAATTCTTCCATCCTTGTCTGAATCTTTGGTAGAAAATGTAATCTCTAACACTATCTCTTTGGGAACACGACTACTGTCGATGGAAAACTGATACTCATTTAATTCCAGAAAACCACTCTGGTTGGTATCGAGACGTCTGAAGTACTCCTGCCTCAACAGACTCAACTCCAGACCTGAGGTCCAGGACAGCTCATTCAGGCTTAAACGTCCGTCAAAGTCGGAATCACGAGATGTGACTGCCCAGTTTTCCAGTTTGTTGGCCGGCATCGTCATACGGTACTCATCCAGGGTAAGTTTTCCGTCGCGATCCAGGTCAAATCCCGGAAAGGTATAACGAGTCAGTGGCTGTAACCACTTTGCCGTATGCTCCATCAACTCGTTCTGATCCACAAATGCATCCAGATTGCGATCCAGTGCCTGAAATTCAGAGATCGGGTCGAGCAGCAGACCTGGCATGGCCGCCCATTCCGGTAATGAAATCAACTGATTCTGGTCGGTATCTCCGTCAGTAAATCGTTTTTTCCCCTGCTCTTCACCATATTGCCGATAATATTTGAGGAACTCGTCAAGAGTTAGCTGATCATTATGATCTTGATCCAGATTTTTGAAATGCCACCAGTAAACGACTTGTCCCGACGGCAGATACAACGGCTGTCCATCCAAGCGTCGTAGTCCGTAAGCGGCTTCCAAAACACGGCGACAGTCTTCCAGACTGACTTTACCATCTGCATCACAGTCCCACTCTTTCAGATCTACCTCTGGTAGACCTGTTATTCGTTCGTGAATTTTCGCAGCCTTAAATTCCTCTGGTGACAAATGGTCGTTACGATCTGTGTCCCACTCCAGCCACTGTTTTTTGAGAACAGTCAGTTGTTCTTCTAACTGAGACTGCAGAGGATGGGGTAGTCCCTCCCGTAACGCGACGGGAATCAGTCCCGCAATGCTGCGGTACTCTGCGAACGACAGCACATCGTCGCCATCCCGGTTAAACAGCCGAAAGTTCCGTTTGGCCTCCGGCTGCTTTTCTTTCGGAAACGACGCCACAAACTCGGCTTCTGTGACCCGGCCATCCTGATCAATATCACGGGAACGAAAAGCCGCTTTAAGACCTTCAAGAGAAATTGGTGGTTTGGAACGAGGTGAACCTTCAGTATTCTCTTTTTTTGTTTCTAGTTTTTGTTTACTAGTGTCTGCTTCCAGAGAGGGTAAACCGAAACATACGAAATAGAGAACAAAAATCCAACGATAAAAAAAATACCTGCAAATTATAGAAGAACTTTTCTTTTTATTGAACATAATACCATATTCCCTTGAAACATAAAAACAGACAAGGCAATATTTATGCTACACTCGCATCAACTAATGTACAATATTAATACATATTAATTATTTAGAGATCTCCAATAAGTGATCTCACAGAATTAATTAATCTCAAAGAGGTTTTTATGCAGAGATTTGATTCATTAAATCAAGTAGAAATTCATTGGTAGTCTTTTACTTTTTTTCCTGTTTGAATAACCATGTCAGCATGTCGGACTGATATGTATATGCATGAGTCCAACTATTGTGCGTCACTCCCCGTAACTCTTTGTAAATCGGGCAACCTCCCGCTTTTTGAAGTGCATCGACCATATCTCTTGAAGCAGAAACTGGTATGATCTGATCTGCATCTCCATGAACGACCCAAATGGGCATCTCAAAGAAACGGGACACAGTCTTTGGATTTCCTCCTCCGCAGACCGGAACAGCTGCTGCAAAAGTATCAGGATAACGAGCGATCATATCCCACGTTCCAAAGCCTCCCATCGAATATCCCGTAATGTAGACTCTCCTTTTATCTATTGGATATTTACTGGTAACATCCAGAATCATCTTGTGAATCTGATCCAACAGATTCTGATCTTTCTCTTCTGAAGAATCTGCCAGGATTGCTGACGATGACCAGTTCATATTACTTGGGCACTGGGGAGCGAGAAGAAAACAGGCATAGGTCTCCCTCCAGGGATCTGTTGTCATTTGCTGAGGCAAATATTTGAGTTGTTGTTGATTGTCACTTCCCCGCTCGCCGGCCCCATGCAATGAAACGACAAGAGGGTATTTCTTGCTTTCTTCTATTCGATCTGGTTTTAACAACCTTGCTTGAAGATTGATCAGAGCATTTGATTTAGCTGAAACAACCTGAGTGTGAAGAGAGTCGAACTTACTGATAATATCTGGAGTCAAAATGATTTCAGTTTTATCTTCATCATCATACGATGGAATGACTGCAACCAATCCTATATTCACAAGGCCCCACACGATGATGGTTCCAACAGTGAATTTTGAAATTTTCATTTTATATCTCAATCACACTCAAAACATAAATATGTATGATTTCATTTGGTCGTAACAAGATTTCAATTGGGATAGTGCTCACATATCACTCGAAAACCGACAAAAGGGCTGGATTTCCAAGGAGGCAACACCGGATAATTGATTCTGCAGTCTTCTCCTACAAAAATCCAGTCACCTCCACGAATGACCTTGATAAAACCATCTGAAGGACCTTGAGGATCAACCCGAGGTGAGCGTCGATAGTAATCTCGATCAAACCAGTCTGAACACCATTCCCAGACATTCCCTCGCATATCGTAAAGGCCAAACTCATTTGCGGGATACATTCCAACCCGTGTCACAGGAAGTGAAGGTTGTATTCCAGCTGCTGCTCCAGATCGATCATCTTCACTTCGTCTCGATTGAAACGGATATGGCTGAGTCGATCCAGATCGGCATGCATATTCCCATTCTGCTTCTGTCGGTAACCGATAGTACCGTCTTGCTTTTTTTTCTGCAGCTAACTGATTCAGATTCTCACAAAACCTTTGCACATCCATCCAACTTACTTGTTCTACGGGAAATTGTTCTGATTCATCAACATTGCCCGTATCAGATCCATGAAAAGATGGATTTTGTGACATCACCATCTGATATTCACGCTGCGTTACTTCGAAGCACCCCAGGTAAAAAGGCTTTGAAATGATGACCGAATGCGGTGGTGTTTCCTCAGCAAGGTCTATTTCATATCCTTCATCAGGGAGCCCCATTTGAAATTCTCCTGCTGGGATCAAAATAAATTTCATGTCGATTGAATTGGAAAATGCATTTGGTTTAGATGCGATTCGATTGCTGGCTGTATGAGAATCATTTGCTCCATGAGCTTCCTGCTCAAAATCAGAAACCTGGAGCCGCGCTTCAAAGTCATTTGCTAAGACATTTTCAGGTGTTTCTCTCGAATGCATAACATGCCACAGGCCCGGATCAACCTGATCATGGATGAATCTGACTCTACCATCTAGAAAAAGAACATTCACTCCCGCATGATGTAAACTTCGAGCTGTCGCATTTTGATTTATATCCACGTATGAAACGCAGGGCATGCGTTCTTTCGTTATCGTTTCTGTGCCTACCACATCATGCAATTTTCCACAACCAACAAAGTCATCAGATCGTGGCCATTGATTGTTCGGTCCAAAGTCATCTCCATTGACGCCGTGCCCCCAGGTAACACTACTGGCAATATTTCCCCAGGCCCAGACTCCTCTTGGGTCCAACGGGTGTATTCCAGCGCGAACTTCGTCTAATGCAACGAGAGTCGATAAGCCATTATTAAAATCATCGACAGAGAAAGACTTATTGAAGCCCCCAATCCCATTACCCCAATACTGAAAGGAACGCGCATTTTTGTCAATTAATATGTGTGCCCAATCACCATTGGGTGAGGCTGTTGTTCCCATTCCGACTTTGTAACAGTTTGTCCCTCCATTAAAGGCATAATTCCCACGTGCGAATGAGAGAGAGAGTTCTGGATTTGGATTAAACTTATAATGATTATTTGCTCGATTGAAGGGGTCAGAAGGACAATTCATGATTGATAATGATGTCTCGCGTGTTTTCTGATTTTGAACATGCGAGACAGGCAGCTCAGAGTGAGACTGTTCTGCAAGTTGTTCCTGCCCCATGTATGGTAGTAGCATCTGAGCCCAGTTTGCCTGAATGAAGAGATCCCCTCTTTTACTGATATGCAATGCCAGAGAATGCATCTTCTCTGTTGACCAGACTGCGGCCGGAGGGAAAAAAGAATTCGTTTCATGATAGCTTTGAAGCGCGACCCCCAGTTGTCTCATATTACTCTGGCAATTCTGTAATCTGGCAGTATCACGCATTGAGAGTACATAAGGGCTTAACAAAGCAAAGAAGATGCCAACCACAATCAGAGCTAGAATTAAATCCCGAACGCTGAAACCAGCAGAATGCTCTAGATTTCTATGTCGATTGTTCTGTTGATATTGACACATTTTTAAAACCAGACTTTATTGGGGACTTTTTTTTGTTCTTTGTAAGATAAAAACGATTGCGCCCAGAAGTAACAAAGCATTTAACGTAAGAACAATCCATATCTCACTGTTACCATCAGCTTCTTCTGAATTTTCAGACTTCCCTACAGCCAGACTACTCAGATTTTTTTTCTTTTGGACAAGATCAGGGGCGATCACTTCCAGACTTGGGTCGCTCCGGAACTCCAGTTCATCAAGTTTTTTATCATTATTGACATCAGCTTGCCTAAAGGCATCTTCAAAGCGAGCAAGTCTGGTTTCGTAATACATGACCTGCTTGTCACTGGCGTTGGGAGGCAGTTTGAGATTCCCCAAATATTCTTCAAAAGAGAGATCACCATTCTGGTTAAGATCACGTTGGGTAAACATCGCCCCCAAACTAGCTTTAGAAGGAGCTAACCTGAAAATAAATTCCTGCGGATCGAGTTTTCCATCCTGGTTCAAATCCAATCGCTCAAAATATTCGACAGTCAGGGTGGCTGCCAGCAGTCCTTCCCCCCAGCTGAATTCAGAGAGATTCAATACACCATCCTTATTGCTGTCGGTTCGCAAAGTTTGCCAGGCCAGTACTAGATTCGCAAATGGCGTCTCTCGGTACTCATTGAGTGACAGACGCTGATCACCATCTGTGTCAAAACCTGCCAGTAGATACTCGCTCACGTCTCTCGTCCACGACTCAGCACCCCCGACATGTTCTTCCTGGTCCAATAATCCGTCATAGCTCTTGTCTGATGCCATAAAGATTCTCACCGGATCGCGCCAGTGTGTGGGTTCAACCTTCCACTCGGCCATGGACAGTTTGCCATCCCCGTCTTTATCCCATTCCTTGAACAGCGCAGGCGTCTGTTTGCCATCACGAAAACCGAACTTTGCCTGCTTCGCTTCTGTCAAATCGATTTTATGATCTCCATTTTTATCAACATAAGTAAACAGCATGCCAGATACTATTCGACCCGAGGGTTCCCAGAGCAACTCTCCCGTGGGATAACGCAGGCCATAAGCAATTTCCAGAACCTGTTCTGAATCCTGAATATCAACAAAACCGTCTGCATTCCGGTCCCAGTCCTCCCAAACCGTTAAGGCCAAACCCGGAATGGAACGCGCAAAACCAGACGCTGCGAACTCGCTCTTGTCCAGTTTGTCATCACTGTTTGTATCCCACTTGTTCCAATCAGCCTGCAACTTCTGCAGCCGTTCGGTGACACGCTTCGCGATTGGATGCGGCAACTGACGTTGGCTTGGAGAAACAATATTCCGATACTCGGTAAACGTCAGACGCTGATCGCCATCCTGGTCAAATAGTTTGAAGTTACGAATCAATTTTGGTTGATTTTTTTTTGCTACCGTTGACAGAAATTCATCCTGTGTCAGAAACTGATCATCATCAACATCACGAAAACGGAATTCATTTTCAGGGATCATCTGTTTCGGTTTCTGGCGTTTGGTGAATTCAGCGAGACTCAGTTGCTGGTCTGCATTGCTGTCCCAATCGTAAAACGAACGTCTTGCTTGTTTTTGTTGGGCGCCTTTCCGTTTTCCCAGGAACTCAGTCAGCGTCAGTTGTCCATTTTTATCACCGTCCAACTTCTTGAACTCAATGGCATAATACTCGGGATCCCGTTTCGTGGTATTGAAGGTGAATTCTTTCAGTTCGAGTTTTCCATCCTGATTGGAGTCCAGTCGCTCGAAATATTCCATGGCTAATGTGGCAGCAAACAGTCCTTTACCCCATTGAAATTCAGAAATATTTAAATAGCCATTATGATCACGATCTGTTCGAAGATTCTGCCAGGCTAGTGCCAGATTCGCGAATGGTGTCTGACGATACTCATTAAGCGACAGACGCTGATCGCTATTTGTGTCAAAGCCCGGGAACAGATGTTGGGTCACCGGTAATTGCCAGGCTGGTGTTCCCTGCAGCAATTCATCTCGAGTCAAGTGACCGTCTAAATCCTTATCAGCCGCTCGGAAGATCTCTACCGGATTGGTCCAGTGTGTGGGGTCGGCCTTCCACTCTGCCACCGTCAGTTTGCCATCCCCGTCTTTATCCCATTCCTTGAACAGCGCAGGCGTCTGTTTACCATCACGAAAACCGAACTGCGACTGCTTCGCTTCTGTCAAATCGATTGTATGATCGCCATTTTTATCAACATAAGCAAACAGCATGCCTGTCAGCATTCGACCCGATGGTTCCCAGAGCAACTCTCCCGTCGGATAACGCAGTCCGTAGGCGATTTCCAGAACCTGTTCTACATCTTGAGCATCAACAAAACCGTCTCTGTTCCGGTCCCAGTCCTCCCATTTCGACAACGCTAGGCCGGGAACGGAACCTGTCAGCTTTGCAGACTTGAACTCGCTCTTGTCCAGCTTGCTATCACCGTTTGTATCCCACTTGTTCCAATCAGCCTGCAATTTCTCCAATCGTTCGGCGACACGTTCCACAATCGGATGCGGCAGCTGACGCTGGCTTGGAGAGACAATATTCCGATACTCGGTAAACGTCAGACGCTGATCGCCATCCTGGTCAAATAGTTCAAAGTTACGAGTGAACCGCGGCTGATCCTTTTTTGCTACTGATGACAAAAATTCATCCTGCGTCAGAAACTGATCATTATCAGCATCACGAAAACGGAATTCATTTTCAGGAATCATCTGTTTCGGTTTCTGGCGTTTGGTGAATTCTGCGAGACTCAGTTGCTGGTCTACATTGCTGTCCCAATCATAAAACGAACGTCTTGCTTGTTTTTGTTGGGCGCCTTTCCGTTTTTCCAGGAACTCAGTCAGCGTCAGTTGTCCATTTTTATCACCGTCCAACTTCTTGAACTCAATGGCATAATACTCGGGAGTCTTTTTAGTTGTATTGAAAAGGAACTCTTTCAGATCGAGTTTCCCATCCTGGTTCAAGTCTAATCGTTCAAAGTATTCGACAGTCAGGGTAGCAGCCAGCAGTCCCTTACCCCAGTTGAATTCAGAGTGACTCAATGTCCCATCCTGATTTCGGTCTGTCCGCAAAGAATGCCATGGAAGTGCCAGATTCGCAAATGGTGTCTGCCGGTACTCATTGAGCGACAGACGCTGGTCACCATCTGTGTCAAAACCTGCCAGTAGATACTCGCTCACGTCTCTCGTCCACGACTCAGCACCCCCGACATGTTCTTCCTGGTCCAATAATCCGTCATAGCTCTTGTCTGATGCCATAAAGATTCTCACCGGATCGCGCCAGTGTGTGGGTTCAACCTTCCACTCGGCCATGGACAGTTTGCCATCCCCGTCTTTATCCCATTCCTTGAACAGCGCAGGCGTCTGTTTGCCATCACGAAAACCGAACTTTGCCTGCTTCGCTTCTGTCAAATCGATTTTATGATCTCCATTTTTATCAACATAAGTAAACAGCATGCCAGATACTATTCGACCCGAGGGTTCCCAGAGCAACTCTCCCGTGGGATAACGCAGGCCATAAGCAATTTCCAGAACCTGTTCTGCATCCTGAATATCAACAAAACCGTCTGCATTCCGGTCCCAGTCCTCCCAAACCGTTAAGGCCAAACCCGGAATGGAACGCGCAAAACCAGACGCTGCGAACTCGCTCTTGTCCAGTTTGTCATCACTGTTTGTATCCCACTTGTTCCAATCAGCCTGCAACTTCTGCAGCCGTTCGGTGACACGTTCCACAATCGGATGCGGCAGCTGACGCTGGCTTGGAGAAACAATATTCCGATACTCGGTAAACGTCAGACGCTGATCGCCATCCTGGTCAAATAGTTTGAAGTTACGAATCAATTTTGGTTGATTTTTTTTTGCTACCGTTGACAGAAATTCATCCTGTGTCAGAAACTGATCATCATCAACATCACGAAAACGGAATTCATTTTCAGGAATCATCTGTTTCGGTTTCTGGCGTTTGGTGAATTCTGCGAGACTCAGTTGCTGGTCTGCATTGCTGTCCCAATCATAAAATGAACGTCTCGCCTGTTGTCGTTGGGCATCTTTCCGTTTCCCCAGAAATTCAGTCGGTGTCAGTTGTTTGTTTTTATCAGCATCTAACTTCTGAAACTCAATGGCATAATACTCTGGAGTCTTTTTAGTTGTATTGAAAAGGAACTCTTTCAGATCGAGTTTCCCGTCCTGGTTCAAATCCAGCCGCTCAAAATATTCGACAGTCAGGGTAGCTGCCAGCAGCCCTGTCCCCCAGCTGAATTCAGAGAGACTCAATGTCCCATCCTGATTGCGGTCTGTCCGCAAAGAATGCCATGGAAGTGTCAGATTCGCAAATGGTGTCTGCCGGTACTCATTGAGCGACAGACGCTGGTCACCATCCGTGTCAAAACCTGCCAGTAGATACTCGCTCACATCTCTCGTCCACGACTCAGCACCCCCGACATGTTCTTCCTGGTCCAACAATCCGTCATAGTTCTTATCTGATGCCAGAAAGATTGCCACCGGATCGCGCCAGTGCGTGGGGTCGGCCTTCCACTCTGCCACCGTCAGTTTGCCATCCCCGTCTTTATCCCATTCCTTGAACAGCGCAGGCGTCTGTTTACCATCACGAAAACCGAACTGCGACTGCTTCGCTTCTGTCAAATCGATTGTATGATCGCCATTTTTATCAACATAAGCAAACAGCATGCCTGTCAGCATTCGACCCGATGGTTCCCAGAGCAACTCTCCCGTCGGATAACGCAGTCCGTAGGCGATTTCCAGAACCTGTTCTACATCTTGAGCATCAACAAAACCATCTGCATTCCGGTCCCAGTCCTCCCATTTCGACAACGCTAGGCCGGGAACGGAATCTGTTAACTTTGCTGCATTGAACTCGCTCTTGTCCAGCTTGCCATCACCGTTTGCATCCCACTTGTTCCAATCAGCCTGCAATTTCTCCAATCGTTCGGTGACACGCTCCACAATCGGATGCGGCAGCTGACGCTGGCTTGGAGAAACAATATTTTGATACTCGGTAAACGTCAGACGCTGATCGCCATCCTGGTCAAATAGTTTAAAGTCACGAGTGAACCGTGGCAGATCCTTTTTTGCCACCGATTTGAAAAACTCCAATTGTGTCAAAACTTGATCATTGTCTGTATCTAGTTTTTTAAACTTATTGATATCTTTATCGTCACCAAGTTTTGCAGACTTTGGAGTAGGCGATGGCGATTGAGCCAGCAGATTCGAAACTCCTAGTAATAACAAGCATATTATTATGGGAAAACCAGTCAACAATGAATGCCTTACGGGATGTAACAAGATGACTTCTGATTTTATTAATCTCTGAAAATAGAATTGTCGGCTCATAATAAAATCTCTCTTTAATGTAGTTACTTTACTCTGTTTCGTGTTCATACAGACGAAAAACGAGCTCGCAATAGTATTCTTGGAACCGAGCTTCACCTACTTGTTTCCACCCTTCAGGCATGGGGACACTCCAACTACCTCCCATCCAACGGTTGGCATCTAGTGTCCATATCCATTTCGAATCGCAGTGTTCGATTCTTTCGCGTGAAAAGTAATCGTCATCTCGCATCACTGCGCTTCCGTAATAATATGGGTAGCCTTTACCGTCATGATAGGTGAAAAGTCCTTCTCGTTTTTTTGTGTAGGCAATTGCAGAAGTAAATAACATCGGGTTACAAACAATCAAATTCTCAGCTGGTTTTCGATGCTTTTCCAAATAGGCCATTGCTGCTGGCATTCCCGAATATTTTTCCGAAATATCACTTCGTACCAGGTAGTTCTGCAAACAGAAACAAAACAATAAACCTGTTGCCATGATACTGCCTGCAACACGTAACTTTTTAGAAGGAACGCGACAAACCAGAACAGCGGCTGCAATTAACAATAATAAATGGGCAAATAAAAAATACCGAGAGATAAATATATTCCGAGACGCCACAGAATAAATCGTCGTTATTAGAAATGAAATGAACACTGCCAAAAACAAATAGATGTCTGTGGGACGACGTCCGATTAACAACAGAATCAGCGCCAAAAAAGTTGCTTGAGCAATTCCCAATCCAACAGCAACGGACGCGGGAGACCAGCGAGGAGGCGCAATAAACTGGTAAAACATTCTTCCGACATAATCCAGATCAAATGGTTTGGACCAGAAATCATTTTGTACCTGATGACTTTGATTCAAGAGACGAAACAACAGTGGAGACCAAATCAATATGAGAACGAGCGCTGACAGGAAAACCGGTTTCAATTGACTGAAGCGATTCAGATTATTATCAATGGGTGAGGCTAATAACCGATATCCGGTTGCAAAACTATACTGAGCCACGAGAATAAATAGCCCAAAATGATGGGTGTATGATAATGCAACGGCAGAAACCGTGAAGAAACTCCAGTTTCGTGTTACATGAGAATCACGCCGAAGAGCTCTTAGCAAAAGCCAACTTGAAATGGCAGTCAAAGCAGCCCCCGGCGCATACATACGGACTTGAAGAGACCATGAAATATGAATCGGACTCAAAGCGACAAAAGATGCGGCGACAAGCGACGATAATTTAGCAACACTATTCTCTGATGAGGTACGATCATCGTTTACTCGATAAGCCTCATAGACGAAAAGGTATGTACCGATTATCGTCAGCATTCCACTCGTAACACTTAGCATCCGTGAGGCAAAAACAGAGGTTCCAAATAGCATTCCCCAAAACTTGAGCAGGTAAAAAAATAATGGTGGATGGGTATCCTGTGCTGATCTGGTCCAGATTTCGGCAAGGGGAAATTCAGCCATTTTGAGGCAGAAGCTCTCGTCGAACCAATATGCAATTTTTGTAATACAATGCAACCGAAAAAAAAGTGCGATCAGCAGTATTACAAACAATACATATACAGAATCTTTCCTAAAATATGAGTAAGTTTTCAACATAGTTGATTTCGAATGCTCATAATGAATAAGACTATCTGCCAGGAAATGTAAATGGCAGCTTCTCTGCTACACTTGGACTATTGCTTCAGCAATGTGCCATTCAAAGCCTGCCCCTGTGGACTGGCAAGAGCGGCATAAACTTTTCCGTCGATATTTGCTGAGAGGAACTGAATATGCCCATCACAATAACCCACATTGACTCCACCTTCATGTAATGAATTGGGAAACGGGGCGCTACCTTCAGGTTGATTGATACCGGCATTAATTGCGCTCGAGCCTGAATTAGAGCGATTATAATCAACGTTACCTGCAGAACAGCTGCTACTCTGGCACGGGTTTCCAATATAAAAACTGGTCAGATAAGGATTGGGAGAGGCCCAATTGGATGTCGGTCTGTCTGGATCATAACCGGTGCGAATATTTTCAGAAATCAGCATGGTGTTGGAGGCTCCATCTGTAATACTTGCCATCGTGTGGTGACGTTTGGCGCGAATTTCGCCTTTCCAAGTTTCGTTAAAAAAGAGACCCATCTGGAAAAACAGTTCGCGATCAGAGGGTGTCCCATCCCCACTTGTTGATGAGTTGCAAGTAATTCCATTTCCGTTCAGATCCAATTTTCCACTCGATGGACCAACCGGACAATCATGTATACCACCGATCTGAGCGGAAAAGCCAATCCCACTGCTGACTACGTATGTTAAATTTCCTTCTCCCGGAACTTCAGAGATGTCATCCGGACAGGTTAAGACAGGAATGTATGTTTTTGCCAGTGGTGCATTGGTTGGATCATTATAATTTTTTTCAACATCCCACTGGTTGTATAAGTTTGCCTGATCGATAAAAGGCAGAACCGCAACGACCCAACTTCGAAAAGAGCCACCTCCTGTAGATGTACCATCCCCAAAATAACCACAAGCAGGAAACCGGTTGGCACTGTCTGTCGCCTGTAGCAATCCCAGACTGACATTGCGCATGTTATTTAAACATTGCAACTGCCGGGCAGAATTGCGTGCAGACTGAACAGCCGGCAGTGCAAGTGCAATTAAAATACTGATCACCGCAGTGACTACCAGGAGCTCAATGATCGTATAACCTCTTCTTCGACGAAACGTTTCTGGAAAAGGAGCGATTGTCATGGGAGCAGTAAAACAACGTTTACTCTTCATCGGCTTGTGCCTCCAGCCACCAGGCGGCAAGGTAAGTTAAGACAGCAACAAAAATCAGAATCCACAAAGTACTTCCAATAAGCAAATGAGGAGTATTCTCCGATGAGCGGAAAGATCAGTTTTGCTTCAGGTGGTTTAAGTGAAGGGACAATCATGTTCTGCTTCTCTGACCAGTTCACAAACCCATAGATTCCCGCACTGGCACAGAGAAGCATAGCAACTACAAGAATCAGCTTACGAAAGACCAGACATTCCAAAAAAGAAAGACTCATGGTGGGTACGATCTGCCGAGAACGTGAGGGCTCTTCCTGCTTTGGGGCTCGCACGTCAATCCGTTCTACGGCCGTATTAAGCGTCGATACCCAAGTCTCATCAGAATACGCACCGAACTCGACCTCGTCATTCAAATCGACTTCTGAATCATGTTCAAAATTTGTGTCGTGTTCAAGAATCCTCTCTTGGATCGGAGCAGTTGATTCTTGATCATCTGACTCTGCCAGAAAGTCCTCCGAGTCGTCTGCATCAGCAAAATTATTATTAACTGTGTCCACTACAGACCGAACAGGAGGGAGTGTTGCTGGAGCCAGCCTCGGCATGTGAAATAAACCGACAACAGAATCGGCCCACTGCCATTCATCCATATAGTTAGGCCGAACCATAGTTTCAGGTAGAGACTGCTCTTCACGTACCATTTCTATCATTTGATAGAACGTGTAAGGTCCCAGTGTTTCAACTGATTGTTTATAGTACCACTCAGTTGCCATCTGCAGTTACTCAAACTGATGAAATACTTGTTATGAAAGTATCACATTATATATACAGGAAAATAGGCACATCAAGAACATATTTGCAGTATACAATAAGCTCCACAGCAAAACAAACATTAGTCCACTCTTTTTGGAAAAAATGACTAATTACACATATTTCTTTGAGAATTCAGAACCCGGTGGAATAGCGAAAAAAACATATCCGGCACACCAGGTATGACTTTAGCTTAGATTTCTAACATACCAACTGTTACAAGGTTGGGGGCAAGGTCAGGTAAATCATCCTCTGCGTACCGAGGATGATTTAATCAGGTCACTTTCGAACAAAGATCAGAACTGGTAATCGCATCTGCTTTTAACTTCGCAGATTCATGAAGCTGCTCTGCTTTTTTCTTCATCTTTTTACGACGTCCGAAGCGATGCGCTAAATCCAATGACCAGGGAGTAAGTCGCTTCAGATAATACAACACATAGGCAACCCAGCCCACCAGACACAACCCTTTGTCTTTATAGATGGCCTTGATTGTTTTTTGTGCCACCTGCTCTGGTGAAATACAAGCCCACCTTGGCGGAACTGGGGTTTTCTTGTCTTTACGACCACAAGGAGCTGATTCAAAAAGCCGGGTAGAGACCGGCCCAGGACAAATTGCAGAAACTCCCAGCCCTTGACGACTATATTCTGCGCGCAGCGCTTCACTAAATCCCAAAAGCCCAAATTTACTTACCTGGTAAGCACTAAATCGTGAACCAGAAACGATTCCACAAATACTGGCGATATTGACGATGTGCGCCTCGGGACGATTGATTAACGCTGGTAGCAATTCACGCGTAATTTGAATCGGAGCCAGCAGGTTGATCGCAAGCAACCAATCCCATTGCGCTGTGGTCATTGTGTGAGTCGGACCGTAAAACGCAACACCTGCATTATTCACTAATATGTCAATATAGTTCCATTGATCTAGAACCGCTCTTATGACATCGGAAATTTGTTGGGAGTCGGTCAAATCACAGTGCCGGAATATGACCCGCACACCCAGGAGTGTGGCTGCATTTGCCGTGTCATTTAGTCCACTTTCATCGACATCCAGCAAGAATAGATCCGCGCCTTCTGAAGCCAGATGAAGAGCGAGTTCACGACCAATTCCTGACGCCGCACCTGTAATCAGTGCTTTTTTCCCCCGAATGTTACGCATCGCCTACTCTCTCGCCACGGTAAAGATTATGCCCGAGCGAGGAGTGTATGCTATCAGGGAAAATGGGTAAAGATGATTCCAAAATGCAGAGTTCATTCACTAGGTCACTCGTTCACGGTTGACCCATCTTCAATGACTTCCAGCAACTGTTTCAAAACAAAATGAGGTTCCAGTCCCATTTGTCGGCAGACATAATCAAGCGATTTTCCCGAGCAAGACTGATCAATACCTAACGCTTCTAACACGCCTTGTACTTCGGGATACTCAAGCACCCATTCTACAACACTGGAATCAAGCCCAAGGTTCGCCATCGGAAACCATCCTTTAGAAAAGAAATTCCTCCAATATATGATAGCAGATAGTGCATAGAATCAAATCCGAGAATGTTCTTTAAGACAAAAACAGGGATGATTTATATATTCAACGCATTTCGTTTCTCACGAATAAATTTTATATGATGTGGAATATGATTCGTAATTCGACTTAACAAGTCCGTCAAAGAGAGTGCTCCATCACGAGAATGGTTTCCCGTGCGCTGAAAATCTTCCGGACCGATTGATTTCAGAATTCTACCCATGTGCTGCCGAACCGCAATCATTAGCTGAAATTCCTCTTCAAGATCACGTTGCTCATAGGCAAGTCGCTCGGCAAAAAGATCTGGATCACCGCCCATCAAGGGAGGATCTTCTTCAGCAATGACTCGTTTCATTCGATCTGCGTAAACCGGCTCAAAGTCAGCAATGTGACAGATAATCTGCCGGGTTGACCACTTCCCGGGAATCGGTGCGGCATCAATATCAGAATCTGTCATGCCTGCAATCGCCTGACGTAACGTCTCTGGTCCGGCGAGATATTCTTCGATACGTTCTGAAATACTCATCAGTTTTCCAATCATTTTATGAGGAGACGTGTTTGAACCAATTTTTGACAACATCATTGTATCATCGGCTCCTGATTACTGATATTCAACCATAAGAATCACTTATTAGAGCCTTTCCAACCGACATAAAATGCAAAAGAAAAGGTGGCCTCGTTTGATCCATTGATGAATGATTCTAGATTCTCAGTAAATCATTGGTTACGATGGGAGCATTACTATTACTGGTCCGCTGTGTAAGAATCTGTAAAGACTCTCAACTGGATAATCAAATGCGATATCTTATTCACAATACATTTTCACACAAACTCTTAGTCGTAGTGCTGATGATCGTATTCTTGGGAACATCTTATGTTCGAGGCGCAGATCCCTCTTCTCAAAAGATTAACTTCACTGAACGTTATAAGGAACTTCTGCTCGAATCTCAAAAAGCACCGACGAAAGAATATATGAAAGAAGTGGCATTTGATGCCATGGACGCTTGTCAAACAGTGATCAAAGCCGGTGATTATGCCACTGCACTCAAGTTTGCCGCACTTGCTGTCAAAATCGCGAAATTATCAGGAAATAATCACGCCATTACCTCAGCGAACAGATTGAAGTTGCGTAGTTCGTTGCTGAATCGAGAATATCGCAAAGTAGAAAAAAATCACAAAAAGCTAAAACAAGATGTGAATGACTCGAAATCGGCAACGATATATGGCAAATTTGTTGCACTGTATTTGAATCAGTGGAAAGAGGGGCTTTTCTGGCTCGCAAAAGGTGATGACACATCATATCGAACTTTAGCTAAAAAAGAACTTTCTAACTCGAATGACGAAGCCACTACTCTGGCAATTGCCAACGGTTGGTTGCAACTGGCTGAAAACGAAAAAGGTCTGGCAAAACGAACATTGGAATTGCACGCATATGACTTATATAGACGAGCCTGGAGTAGTTCGCTTGGAGCGGATCGAGCTCGAATCGATGCGATGATGAATAAGTTGCCAATCCGTTATCTAAATCACATGGTCGAAACAGATGTAAACAAAGGACCCTGGCCTTTGGGAAAGAATGGAAGCAGTGGAAATGGTAACCCCATATTTACAGTTAATAATCTGGAGTTTCCCAACGGCCTTGGTTTACATCCTCCGGATAACGGTTCCGCACGTGTGCGTTACAACCTCAATAGTCAATACAAAACCTTTGAGACTGGCATTGCAATCATGGATGATACATATGTCTTTCGTGGAACTATATATTTCTGGGTTGTCGGTGATGGCAAAGTACTCTGGAAATCGGCTCCTATCCGCGGTCGTGGGGACGTACAATATTGCCGCGTTTCCGTTAAAAACGTCAAGACGCTGGAACTACGGACTGAATCACCTGGTAGAGCCACAGGAGCGCATGCTGTGTGGCTCGATCCACATGTTTTGAAATACTAAAAGCTTTAGAATCAAAGCGCCTCGGGAAAGAATCCTTGCAGCTAAGCTCATGCCGCTTAGGTCTCGGCATTGTATTCGCCACGGCGTGCATCTCGGTTGCATTTCGCGCGATGATATAATGCTTTCTGGGCTGCCATCACATTAGCAGAATCGCCTCCCCAGATTCCCATCGCCGGTTGCTGGATCGCCCGGGCAAAGGAAAACGACAACTCCCAGGGGACTTGAGATTTGAATTTGACATTCATGGCGTTCAAACGCGCTGACGCCAGTTCGCTGGATTGACCACCCGATAAGAATGTCACTCCCGAAACCGCAGCAGGAACGGCACGTAAGAAACAGGCCACCGTAGCATCGGCCACTTCATCCACCGAATTCTGATGCGGACAGGCTAATCCTGGTAGCACCATATTTGGTTTCAGAATCATGCCTTCTAACATTACGCGTTGCATGTAAAGCTGCTGAAAAACCGTTCGTAGTGTTTCCTCAGTCACTTCGTAGCAACGTTCAAGAGTGTGGTTGCCGTCCATGAGTACTTCTGGTTCAACGATAGGAACCAGCCTGGCTTCCTGAGATAATGCAGCATATCGTCCTAATGCGTGTGCGTTGGCCTCAATACAACCGCGACTCGGAATACCATCACCGATCGTAATGACCGCACGCCACTTGGCAAAACGGGCTCCCATCTGAACGTATTCGGCCAGACGGTCGCGTAATCGATCCAGACCTTCCGTAATCTTCTCTCCCGGATGAGCGGCCATCTCCTTTGCCCCCGCATCGACTTTAATTCCGGGAATAATTCCCACATCGGTGAGGGCTTGCACAAAAGAAGAACCATCATTCCGCTTCTGACGGATTGTCTCATCATACAGAATGGCTCCGCTGATGCTTTCGTTAAGGCCAGGTGTGTTAACAATCAACTCTCGATAGATACGCCGGGTCTCTTCGTTCTGGGGGATGTCCAACTTAGCAAATCGTTTATCGCAGGTTGGGGTGCTCTCATCCATCGCCAGGAGTCCCTTGTCGTCAACGACCATCGCTTTTGCCGTGTCAATTAGCTGTTGTCTGTTCATTTCAGTTTGCTCCACTTACAGTTTCAGATAAACCACATTTCAACTTTTCGTCGAAATTTTTAGAACATCCCTCTCAAGTCATCAGCCAGGTTGAATGTAAAACTCCTTGATTAGTAGATTAGTAGTAATGAATATCCTCTATTTCTAGAATACCCTACAACCTTTTGAGCGAACAGGATCAATCAGTTAAAAGCTGATCTCTATCAGAAAGATTAATCTCGTCTGTGATGCGAGGCATATTACCGGACCCATTCAGCTTGGACCAGATCGCAGAGTAAGTCATTGCCAATCAAATTGATGAGCCTACAATAAGATAGTTCACACCAGTGGTTAGCTAATGAAGATGACTAACCATATTTTCGTGTAAACGAGTTCTCGCAAGGAATCATTTTAATAATATGGCGCGCACGTTCCTGGCTCTTGTTGGCTTCATTTACATCTTGCTGGCAGTTTGGTGCGCCTTCGCTCCTGAAACGACTTCACAATCTGTTGGCTTCATCCTCAAACCAGGATCGGGGCAATCAGAATTTCTAACGGTCTATGGAGGGCTGGAACTGGCACTCGGTATCGTCTTCCTACGGCCTCTCTTCCAGAAAGAAGTCACTCACTTTTCGCTGTATATCTGCGTGATCGTTCACGGTTGTCTGGTTATGTTTCGCACGCTTGGCTTTGTTCTCTTTTCCGGATTCGAATCGACGACCTATGCTCTGGCCGGGGGTGAGTGGCTGATTTTCCTCATGAGTCTGACACTTTATATTATCACAAAACGCTCAACCAAGTCGTCGCTTGAGTGATCCTTTGAACTTCAACACTGCCAGTTCTTTCGCCTTGGCTTCGACTTCGATAGTGAGTTCTCGCCCTTCCCAACAGTGGGGAAAGTCTTTTATTGAAATAAAATCATGGTGCCGTTGCGGTTTCGGTCCTTGCCAGCCTTCCAGTGGACTGGAGATATGAAACAGTGGTTCTCGATCCCAGGTTGTAAGGGCTTCGTTAGTCGCCTCTTCGATAGAAAGCGTATCGGGTAGACAGCGGTGATGGTGCACATCATAGACGAGAGGAATCCCTGTCTCGCGGCATAAGGGTAACAAATCAGACGGAGTATAAGTCGTATCATCGTTCTCAACAGTCAGTCGACTTCGTACCCGCTTTGAAAGACGGCGCAGATTTTTGGCAAACTGTTTTAAGGCGTTTTGTTTATCACCATAGGCACCACCACCATGGATGTTGATCACATCAGTATTGACCCACTCTGCGACTTTCGCCTGATATTCGAGTTCTGCTATAGAACGCTCGACGACATCGGGACGCGGTGAATTGAGCACGACAAATTGATCAGGATGGAACGAGGTACGAAGATCATGTTCACGGGCATACTTCCCGCACTGCTTGAATAGTGAAACAATCTTTTTCCCTTCGGGAAGGTCATTCATCTCATAGCCACATTCGAAGTGAGTTTTCAAAGGCAATATCTGACTGTTAATTCGAAAGCAGCCAATATCGTGTGCGACACAATATTCGAGCGCTGCCTGTAACGCGACTGCATTTTCCCTACACAAACGAGATAGTTTTTCCAGAGCCGCCGGGCGATCCATACTGCTGTTGGCTTTGACCGTTGTGTTACGAAACTGGATCGGTTCTTCAAGAAACTGACAACACAGTCCCAAGCGAAGCGAGTTTTGAGAGGTTGGTTTTTTCTTCAACGTGTCACGATCCCCGGTTCATCCAGAAAATACTGATTTGCAATCCGGTCGCAACCGAAACCCAAACAAAGTAAGGGACTTGCATTAATGCAACCCAACGGAAGCGAGGCCAGATTACGATCATTATCCAAAGGATTGTAGACCAGACCAGGAGAATATCCAGTGTGGCCAGCAGCAGATTTTTCAAGCCGAATAACAGTGGAGTAAAACTCAAATTTGCAATCAGATTAATGGCAAACGGGACTGCCATTGATTTGGGCAGTTTTCCTCGCCAGATTTGTACAAACACATATCCAAACGAAATCGCAATGATGGGATAGAGTATCTGCCAGATCAGACTGATTGTGGAGGGAGCAGGAGTCCAGCCGGGCTTCAAGAGACTTTGATACCAATCGATCCAGTTCATATGTCTGTTCTCCATGATTTCCCGAAACGACCCATATACTGATCTCGATTATCAATCGCTGAGTTAACTCATGTGTTATTCTACCATCAGATTAACCTCTGAGGATCTCTGCAACGGAGGCTTTGATGAATGTTTCCGGCTTGAACTTTGTTTGTCTGGCGCGCGTCCGGATGGCAAGACTGTGAAGCACGGCTGCCGCGAGTTGCGCCAGTTTCTTTGGATTACCTGATTTCATCTCGCCCTCATCCTGGGCCTGCTTAAATCGTTTTATAAACATCGCATCAATCTGATCCAGTGCATGGGCAAGGTCGGATTGAATCTCATCATCGTATGCTGCTGCTAGCGTTGCCGTGCAGATGACAGGGCATCCCCATGCGATATCGCTGTCGGCAATGTATTCCGACAAAGCGGCCTTGTAGAAGTTGACCAGATCCTCTTCCAGACTCAATCCCGCAAAGAGATTTGCTTCGAGTTCGCCCAGAAAAGTTTGACTAAATTGATCCATGGATTTTCGATAGATCGATTTTTTATCTCCAAATGCAGCATACAAACTCGGCCGATTCATTCCGGTTGCAGTGCTAAGCTCATCCAGGCTGGTTCCTGCAAAACCATGTTGCCAGAACACAGTGAGTGCCGCATTTAGTGCCGCTTCAGGATCATAGTTGCGGGGCCTTCCCCGTTTTTTATTCATAATTTTGTACCGATTCGCATATAAATATTGACGACTTCACATCCAATTGAATAATATGCGATTCAGTACATAAATGGCAAGGATTGTATAGACACATAAAGCAATCATCTTAAAGGAGAAGAGAAAGATGAATGACGACTCCCGAAAAAAAGAAACCATTCCCAATTGGCACATTGCCGGCGATTGGTTTGATATTTGCTCATGCAATGTGCCCTGCCCTTGCACTTTTGCCCAACCACCTACGGGTGGTGCCTGCGATGCCATCTTTGCATACAAAATACGCACAGGACATTTTGGTGAAGTAGATATGGCAGGCATGAACGTCGTGATCATCGTCGCCTTTACAGGCGACGTGTGGAGTGGAGACAAAGTCGCTGCTGGTATATTCCTTGATGCCGCAGCCAACCCGGAACAAAGACAAGCTCTGGAGTTGATTTTCACCGGTCAGGTTGGAGGCTGGATGGGGCATTTTATCCCTTCAACTCTGGGCACACTCAGAGGAATCGACTTTGCTGATATCACAGTGGCTGTAGATGATTCACTCGAACACTGGAGGGTTGAAATCCCTGAAGTGGTCTGTGCCAGTGGCGAAGCCCTGACCGGTCCCACTGCAGATCCTTCCAGGCGCGTACAATCATGGAATCCCCCCGGAAGCGAAGTCGGACCGACTGAAGCCGCTGTCACCTGGGGAAAAAGCATCGAGGGACACTGGCAGGCATTTGGGTTTTCCCAGGACATTCCCTCGGGACAGAACAGCAAACATATTCCCTTCGACTGGAGTGGACCCGACGCATGATGCGAACTGCCAGAATCACAATCCGTCGATTCATTGAAGCTTTGATTTCTGTTTCCAGGATTGATACGTCAACGGCGTTTTGTACGGGTATCATCGCACTGGGTATCGTCGGCTGGATCACGGCTTTAATAATGATGGGAGGCATGGATCGAGGTCCCGGTACACCACTCCATAATTTTCCGACATTCCTGATGGGTTGGATCATTATGCTCACAGCGATGATGCTGCCTTCGGAAATGATCTATGTCAAAGTTTACACGACAGTCCTGAAAGGAAAAGTCACGCTGCAACAGGGAAAGTCTAGTTTGGCTATTCCCCTGATCTGTTTTCTTGCCGGCTATGGGATTGCCTGGATCCTATATGGAACTCTCGCATTTATTTTGGACACGCTTTTGAGAGTTAGTGCATTTGAATTCATCAATTGGAACCAGGAAGGTCCACGCATCACCGGTTTAATACTATTTATCGCAGGTCTTTATCAAGTTTCTTCTCTGAAGTACGCCTGTTTGACGCATTGCCGTTCGCCATTCAGCTTTTTTGCCCATCACTGGCGAATCGGAATTCTGGGTAGCCTGCAAATGGGAGTTTTGCATGGACTTATTTGCGTCGCCTGTTGTTGGGCTCTGATGGCCGTAATGTTTGCAGTCGGTGCCATGAACCTGGCTTGGATGGCCTTGCTCACGTTGCTCATGTTTGCTGAGAAAATCGTTCCGTTTGGACAGAAGCTGACATTACCCATCGCGATCTTTCTGTGGGTGATGGGAGGCTGGATTGCAGTCACTCCTGGCTCGGCTCCTTTTTTAAAGAACCCCTTGCAGTTTGATGCTTCGAATCATGCTGATCGCTTTAAACAACATTCTGAGGAGTCATTCAACCACCCACTGCTGGGCCAGCCTGCACCCGAGTTCATACTCCCGAATATGGGGCAACAAGAAGTCTCACTCACTGAGCTTAACAAACGCGGACCTGTCGTCATTGTGTTCTACTATGGGTATTACTGCAGTCATTGTGTCTCTCAGCTCTTTGGCTTGAATGAAAACCTCCAAAAGTTCAATGAATTACAAGCAACCGTAGTCGCGATCAGTGCAGATACTCCTCAGCAAACAAAGACAAAGTTTAGCAGATATGGCGGGTTCGACTTCCCCGTCCTGTCTGATAGAGAGAACCGCATCGCAACGAAGTACAAAATTTATCAGCCGGCAACAGCCTCCCGCGTCGAGGATCAACAACACGGGCTATTTGTCGTTGATCAAAACGGTCAAGTTGTCTGGGCATACCATGGTGAGACCCCTTTCATGGATCATCAAACTTTACTTGAGGTGTTAAAATCTCTGGATCAAGCTCAGTAATCAGCAGTGAGAGTCACTCAAAGTCTAATATGGGATAATCTCACGTCGAATCAAATAAGACGCCTACACTATCCCAGGGATCAAGTTTGACATAAAAAATCGGACAACGAAGTGCCATTCTTCGTTGTCCGATCATTCATCAACTAACGATCAGAATGTCAGAACATGATATCCATCCTGAATGAGCTGCCGAAAACTCATATTGGTACCATACTCTTCCAGCAGATTGACTCCCGCTGATTGTACGGATTCATCGACACCAAAGGCGCCCGCGCAGAAGCTGCATGCTCCGGTGATCTGATCTTTCAATTCATTAAAGACAGAGTGCAGTTTATGGTCAGGTTTGGTAAGCTCACCAACCCACTTGGTTCCAGCGCCGGTAAAAGTAACCTTGACATGGTCACCCCCCTCCTTGAATTCCTTGGCGGCTGTCAGTGCATTCACAACTCGGCCGAGGCCTTCACTTCCTTCAGTATCTGTGAGAATCACTATCGCAATGTTTGACATGTTTCAATTCCTTAAAAGAGATTAAATGTGTTTTTTGAATCTATAAGTAATTTTTCAGTTCGGTTTATTTTGCCTCGACTTTCGCCTTAGCAGCCCGAAGAACAGGATAGGTATCTGTGAAGACATAACCTTCTTCCGCACCCGAATGGCAGGAGTTACATGATTCTGTTTTCATCCGCGCGCCCGTTGGGTTGTAGTGAGGTGCTTCGCCGAAACGGAAGAAAGCCCAGCCACCCGGTTCCTCTTCAAAGCGTTTCGTGTCTTTCACCATCGCTTCCAGACTGACGAAGTTACCTTGAAAGTAACCATTGCCGCTCGGCATGGCTTTGCTTCCGACAGAGACAAGTTCCTTGAGAATCACTGTACCATTGGGAAACGTACCCGTCTTCTTGTATTCCGCAAAGCTCATGGGATCGATATAAACGTTGTGAAATTCCGGGAAGGCAGCCTTGCCGTTGTTCATGTCATTAGGCGTGACGGGTGCCCCAATAAAGACCCACTCCCTGTGATCTTTAGGGCGAATCAGTGCCCCCTGATCGTTGTACTCAGCTCCTTTCTTCATCATCGGTGCTGTTGACTGATTGGCTGCGTGGGCTGTTGTCGTTGGTTCGACAGCAGTTCCACAGCCTGAAAGTAATGTGAGCGATAGTGTGGTCGCTCCCACCAACACCAAGCCCAGGCCGGACTGCTTTAAGTTCTTCATGTGTGACTCCCCTCATGTGGATGACTTTGTTCTGCTTGAACCCCTCTGGTTCAATTGGTATGGAGATCGCAAATGCAATCCCTATGCCACGAAACTGTCAAGTCGATCACAAAACAAACAAGCCATTGATATAAAACAACTTGCAAACATTCGAACTTGCCATCACAAATAGAAAAGGTATGATATGTCGTACTCAAATACGAAATACCGTGATTCCATGTCTCGTAATCTCAGTCAGGAGAGTCCGTTGAAACAGAATGCAGAAGCAGAGTCTGCCCACACCAGTGAACCCGCCGTTGATGGCACTCTCCTCTCCATCGTGCAGGGAACCGCATCAGAACGAGGTGAGCATTTTTTTGAATCTCTGGTTCAATACCTGGCAGTTTCGCTGAACGTCAAAGCAGCTTTCGTCGCTGAGTTCAATGCGGAACGCACAGCAGTCCATACGTTGGCCGTCTGGGTCGGAGGGCAGCTCGAAGAAAACTTCGTATTTGAACTGGAAGGGACTCCCTGCCAACATGTGCTCTCGGGAGGAATTCAGCACTTCTCCGATAATATTCGCGAGTTATTTCCCAAAAACAATCTTCTGAAAAGCTTAAACGCACGCAGCTACCTTGCCATTCCTTTAACGGATGATGCAGGCGTGGTGGTAGGGCATCTGGCTGTGATCGATGATCATTCCATGGAAGCGGACGAGCGGGAACTCTCAATCTTTCATATCTTTGCTGCTCGGGCAACTGCAGAACTGATTCGACGTCAAGCAGAACAACAGCTGGATGACAGCCTGCGTCGAGAACATCGCCTGCGCGACGAGCGACAGCGGATTGAAGCGGAAGTCGCGTACCTTCGAGAGGAGCTTCGCTCTCGATCCGAATTTGCTGAAATCGTAGGTGAGAGTGATGGGATCTGGAAAGTGTTACGCAACATCGACATGGTGGCTCCCACCGACAGTACGGTCTTGATTCTAGGCGAGACCGGTACTGGTAAGGAACTTGTTGCCAGAGCAATTCATAAAAACAGTAAACGGCATAATGGCTCCTTCGTTCGTGTGAACTGTGCGGCACTCCCGGAATCCCTTCTGGAAAGCGAACTCTTTGGACACGAACATGGTGCGTTCACGGGTGCCACTCAACAACGCACGGGTCGTTTCGAACTCGCCGATGGGGGCACGATCTTTCTGGACGAAATTGGCGAGATGCCTTTACCCGCACAGTCACGTTTGTTGCGCGTGCTGCAAGAACAGGAACTTGAACGCGTAGGAAGCAGTCAGACGATTCGGATTGATGTCAGAGTCCTAGCGGCCACCAATCGCAACTTGCTGGATATGGTTGAAGAGGGAACGTTTCGAGAAGACCTCTACTACCGACTGAATGTCTTCCCTGTTCCCATCCCCCCGCTTCGTGAGCGATTGGAAGACATTCCCACGCTGGTACGATTTTTCCTGACGAAACTGGGATCGCGGCTGGGTAAGAAAATTGATCAGGTCCCGAAATCGGTCTTCTCCATGCTCCGCGATTACGCATGGCCGGGCAATATTCGAGAGCTGGAGAATATCATCGAACGCGCCATGATTCTGACACCCGGCGATACGCTATTACTGCCTGCGGGCGTGATCCCGGTACGTCGAAAGAAAGAACAACGTTCTACCCAACTTCTGCCGCTCGAAGAAATCGAACGCAACCATATTCAAACCGTTCTGAATCACACACAAGGGACGATTGCCGGCCCCAAAGGTGCTGCCAAGATCCTGGGGCTCAATCCGAATACACTGCGAAGCCGGATGGAAAAACTCGGAATCACTGTGGAGCGATCAAATGGCAACTGAATTCCAAATCAAACGCATTTACGATGAACCAGACGACAACGATGGTTACCGCATTCTCATCGATCGCCTCTGGCCCCGTGGCATCACAAAAGCTAAGGCAAAAATTGACCTGTGGCCAAAAGATTTTACGCCTTCTACTGAATTACGGAAATGGTTTCATGCCAATTCCGACCGATACGACGAATTTGTTGCCAAATACCAGTATGAACTGGAAGAGCGGCAAACTGACATCCAACAAACCATGGCATCGATTACTCAGCCTACCATAACACTGATTACTTCCGTCAAAGATCCGGAACAGAGCCATGCCGTTGTCTTACAGCAATTTTTGATCAATCTAAATTAGAATGTCTGATCCTTGTATCGCATTCCTCGCACACATTTTAACAACTGCTTCACGATGAAGCTGTCCAATCCAGGGCAACGTAACCACCGTGCCCCTAGACCGAACCGACATCCATTCTCCCCCGAGCGATTGCCAGACATTCTGAAGTGCGGAAATTTTGCCGGGAGTGATCACGACTTGACTGCGAGTTGTGATCACTCTCTCTGGAACCGACGGCATTGCCTGACAGATGTGAGTTCCGATTCACTTCAGAATCAAAATGAAACCCCAATGACACAGGCAAAAGCAATCCAGAGTTTGTTCACGACGGGCAAGCACTTATCATAAGAAAATTAATTTTCAGTGTGATCGTGAAAACAATTACTCAATGGGCAAAGTGTAAACCACCGCACCAATCGGAGCGCCCTCTTTGACGTCTGCATAATGTGGATGGCACATCACACACTTTTTCAAAACAACGGGTACGGGTGTCATCGCGCGAAGATAAGGCTTACCGTCTTTATCAACAATTTGTTCAACATAGCCCTTACCCCCTTTTAACTGCTTCGCCCCTTGTTTTTCGAAATCGTCCTGAGCCACGTTGTCTGATTCGTAAGGCTCTCCCGTCAAATCGATCAAACGGGCTTTATGCCAACCCTTTTTCTCGACCGCACCGAAGAGAGCAATGGCTGCACTCCCGGCTGGAAAATCGTCTTCATCATTCACATATTTGTCAGTAATCAATACTACGGCTGTTTTATAAATGTCATCGAGCATCTTTACTTGCTTTCGAGTTCGCTCAACAGCCGCCTTTGGTGGACCGGCTTGTTTTTTATCCTTTGGTGCCTCTGCCGAAACAAAAACACTGGTTGCCACTACAGAAAGAATCACTACAGTGCTAAGCGCTATTCCAACTTTTAACATCGATTTTTTCCTTTCAGAAGATAGTACGGGTCTCAATTCCATACAAATAAATTAGACAACAATATCCAATTTTGAAAAGACTATAATATATCCTTAAAATAGATGTCAATATCCAATAAGGAGACTTAAAAAAATTTTTAAAGCTTAATTGCAGGAGAAACTACCACGTTGGAATAGAATGTTATCACTTAGAACTAAATATATTTTCACAACCAGAACAGAGAATACAAATCTATTAGGCATAAGAACTTAAGAAGGGGGCACAATCGTGATCATGATTCACAAAGCAGCAGGGCGTAGCTGAAGTTTCATGATTGAACCGATTCCAGTTCATTGCAAGTTTTAAACAGATAAACGCCATAACCGAGTGTATCTCGGCCCCACTCGAGATAAGCGTCCATCCACTCGCGTCTCTGGTTCCGCTTTTGGACAACACCGGGATTTTCCGGATCTGCAAGGGCTTTTCGTTCGATGAACCGTTGATAGGTCCATTCGAAATCATCCCATTCTTCTTTACTACTGGTCCAGGCCGCAAACGGAATCAATCCCAGCATCTTGCCCGCGGCAACATTTGCGGCATGAGTCATCTCGTCAGGAGTACTGTCCCCCAAAAATTTTCGATACTCCGGCGAAGCTGGTTGCCTCATGTATCCTTCAGCAATCAATAGAAAGCCTCCGGGGACGACCATGGGAAGCATCTGAGAAAGCGCGTTTTGATAAGCATCTTTTCCCAGTCTGAAAGCGTGTGAGGCTCCCATACAGATCACGAGATCAAATGACTCCGGTGCAACTTGAAATGTTTGTGCGTCAGATATAGTAAATGTAAGACTTGATGGGGTAACTCGCCCTTTGGCACGTTTGTTTGCCTCTGCGATATGATCCGACGATGTGTCGATCCCAACTCCCGTGATCTGATAACGTTCGGCAAGCCGAATCAAGATCTCACCTGCCCCGCAGCCTACATCGAGTACTCTTTGGTGGGGTTCGAGTTCCAAAGAATTGATGTACTTCCCCATTTTATTTTCGCTGATGGGGTCGTTCCAAAGTAGTTCGATCATTGAATCGTTCCTGTGATAGCGGGACAAATTCGAGTGTCATACGTTAGCTCATGTTGTGAATAACTATGGCATATTTCTCTGACAGTTCTGCGAGTTTTAAGTTCGTAATATTTGTTAGAACACCGCAGTCCAACAAAGGATTAAGAATCCCTTATAGAGTTACTAACAAATAAATTAATTGACATATAAACTATTTATATATAATATAACTACATCCCTGGAAATGATGACTCTAATTTGTTCCAGAGTGAACTCAAAAAAGGAACCTACGATGATCAAAGTTCGCAAAGCCACGGAGAGAGGCCACGCCAATCATGGCTGGCTCAAGACGTTTCATACGTTTTCGTTTTCGACTTATCGAGATCCAGAGCATATGGGATTTCGTTCGCTCCGCGTCATGAATGAAGACTGGGTGCAGCAAGGGCAAGGTTTTGGAACTCACCCGCATCATGATATGGAAATTGTAACTTACGTGCTGGAAGGGGCATTAGAACATAAGGATTCTATGGGAAACGGCGAGGTATTGCATGCGGGCGAATTCCAGCGAATGTCTGCCGGCACCGGTATCACGCATAGTGAATTCAATCCGTCTGAAACTGATCCCGTGCACCTGTATCAAATCTGGCTCCTACCAGAGAGTAAGGGCATCGACCCCAGCTACGAACAGAAACGATTTCCAGATGAAGAGATGCTTAATCAATTACGACTCGTCGCATCACCAGAAGCTGAGAATGGATCATTACACATTCATCAGGATGCACGGATTTTCCTCTCAAAAATTGATGCGCAAGCAAAAGTGATTCACGAACTGGAGCAAGGCCGCCATGCCTGGTTACAGGTTTTACGCGGCACTGTCTTACTCAACGGTGAGCATCTGGAAACAAGCGACGGTGCCGCCGTGAGTGAAGAAAGTACACTCACAATTCAAGCGACCAAAGATGCTAAGATCATGCTGTTTGATCTGGCGTAAGCCAACTTTCAAGTTTTATATTTGAATATCAGATACTTTACTTTTATGATTGAGCTACATTCTACGCGTTCCCAACAAGGAAGTTTGCTCTCATACATTACCTGTGCGCAACCTAAGAGAAGTAATGGCAGAACAAACAGCAAACAACCAAAGATGGTTTGCCTGGTTCCGGTGGATCTGGAGAGCAGGTGTGCTGATGGTGCTCATTTTGTGCGTCGGCATCATTGTACCTATCATACAAAATGGCCGGTCGATTCAGAAATTGGATGCTCTTGAAGTCAATTATGATACTCAACCTGGATTTATTCTGCAAAGCCTTCCTCTGAGCTGGTGCAACTGGCTTTACGACACTTTGGGGGAAGAGCGATATCGAGCCTTTGAAACAGTAACAGGCTTATGGTGTGAGTATGAATCACTCAGTGACTCGGATCTCGCGGTTTTCAATAGATTAACGGGTCTGGAAATTCTCGAACTCTCTGGTTGCGAATTTAATAATTCAACATTCGTCCACCTTAGAGGATTAGTTAATCTGAAAGTACTCGTATTGAATGCTTCAACGTTAAATGATGAAGGTCTTTCACACATCAAAGGACTTTCAAATCTGGAATCGCTTTATCTTTCAAAAACAATAGTCAGTGACACGGGACTGATCTATCTGAAAGATCTTACAAATCTGAATCAGCTAGAGTTGTATGATACAAAAATCACAAATTCAGGACTGGTTCATCTCGAAGACCTCACAAACTTAAAGAAACTCGACCTTGGTCAATCCGAATTCAAAATCAGTGATGCCGGTCTGAAGCACTTGAGAAACATGACGAAGCTTGAATCACTTGATTTTGATTTAAGTGAAGTCAGTGACGGTGGATTGATCCACCTGAAAAATTTGGTCAATCTGGATGAACTTGATCTCAGTCATGGCCAGATCAGCGGGACTGGCTTGATTCACCTTAAAAAACTGGTCAATTTAAGCAGCCTCAGATTCTATGAAACTCCACTCAGCGACATCGGACTATTCCATCTGAAAGATCTGGTCAATCTGCAGAGACTTGGACTTTCAGGTACAAAAGTTAGCGATACCGGATTAATTCATCTAAAAGGTCTGACGAATCTGAAGCGGCTTGAACTCGATGGCACACAAGTCAGTGACGTAGGACTGATTCATCTAGAACTCCTTACAAACTTGGAGTGGCTTAGTCTTTCTAGAACACAAGTCAGTTCTACGGGACTGGTTCATCTCAAAAACCTGATCAATCTGCAGAGGCTTGAACTTTCAGGTACAATAGTCAGTGATGACGGTCTGATCCACCTCAAAGGGCTTACAAAACTCATCTCCCTTGAACTCGATGGAAATCAAATTGGTGATGACGGTCTGATCCACCTCAAAGGACTTACAAAACTCAACTACCTCGGACTCGACGGAAATCAAATTGGTGATGACGGATTGAGCCACCTCAAAGGACTTACAAAACTCATCGCCCTCGGACTCGACGGAAATCAAATTGGTGATGACGGATTGATTCACTTGAATGGTCTCACGAAATTGGAATACCTTCATTTAAATAACACTCAAGTCACCGAAGCGGGTTTATTCCATCTGAAAGATCTCTCTAGTCTGCAGCAACTTGGTCTTTCTGGGGTTAAAGTCAGTGATCGAGGACTCCATTATCTAAAAGGTCTGACAAATCTCACACAATTTGAGCCTGACTTCAGTAACATCAGTGATGCCGGATTAGTTTATCTGAAAGAATTAAAGAGTCTGAAGAAACTCTCCTTAGCAGGTGCAAAAATAAGTGATGCGGGACTGGAAAACCTGAAAGAGTTAACTGAGCTTGAAATGCTTGACCTCAGAGGCACAAAAGTAAGTGATGCGGGACTGATCAAACTGAAAGGGCTTGCGAATCTGTGGGAGCTGATTCTGAAAGACACACAAGTCACAGGAACAGGTTTCTCTCATTTGAACGATTTAACGAGCCTGGTCACGATTAATCTCTCCGGCTCTCCGGTAACAGATACAACTCTCTCTTATACGAAAGCACTTTCGAGTCTGAACGAGCTTGATCTTTCAAATACACAAGTCAGCGATGCAGGATTGGCCCACCTGAAAGAGATAAAGTCTCCGAGCTACCATTTTTTTGGTTTACAGGAAAGCGATTCTGAAACCCTGCCTGTGAAAGAGAGAAACCCTCTAAGCCAACTTGACCTCTCCGACACGCAGGTCAGCGACCTGGGGTTGATTCACCTGAAAGAGCTTACCAGTCTGTGGAAGCTTCGTCTCGCAAAGACTAATGTCAACGGTTCAGGTTTGATTCACCTGAAAGATCTTGCGTATCTGAGCTGGATTGATCTCTCCGGAACCAGGATCAAGGAAAGAGGACTGATCAATCTAAAAGAATTTGCAAGTCTGGAATCGCTTGATTTAAATGAAACGGAAGTGGGTGATGCAGGTCTTGCTCATCTCAAAAGAATTCCAAAACTGGTATCACTGGGACTCGCTGGGACTAAAGTTACTGACGCTGGCATGACTACTTTGAAAGGATTTTCGAATCTGAGATTAATTGATCTCAAAGGGACACAAATCAGCGACGCCGGTTTGGTCCAACTGGCAGAGATTAAAGATATGTACTTACTTGATCTAAATGGCACACAAGTGAGCGATGTGGGGCTCCTTCATTTAAAAGGCCTCACGGAGCTAGAACAACTTGATCTCACAGACACTATGATCACTGACGCGGGACTGCTCCATCTAAAAAATCATCCGAAGCTATGGAGGCTGAATCTAAAAGACACAGAAGTGAGTGATTTAGGCCTCTCAAATCTAAAAGGAGAGCTGAGACTGAATTGGCTTAATCTTTCTGGCACCAGTGTTAGCGATGCGGGATTGGTCCATCTGGAAGGACTTATTGATCCTATAGATCCGTATGAACTGATTCTCACCAACACACGAGTCACTTCTGCTGGTGTGGCTCAACTTCAGAGAGCGCTACCAGACTGCAAGATAACTGCTTCATCTGTTGACTTAGATCAGAACTGACTCCAAGTATTGTTTCAGATCTATCAAACATTCAAGCCTTCAGCCTGGTGCTGTTCCTGTGCCATTGCCAGATACCGTGCATACGCGACCTCATCACGCTGACAGGAAACTCCTTTGAAAACCATGGCAAACGAACGACGATGTCGTGTTTCAGACATATTCGCATCGGCACGGTGAATGGTCATTCCGTGATGGGCAATCGCATCCCCCGGTTGCAGGCGCGTGACCGCTTCGTTTGAGAAGTCATCGGGAGAATAGTCAACAATTCCCTGTGAAAATCCGAGAATCTTCGACTTGGCATGCTTACGATATCCGTGCAGATGCGAACCTTTGACGTACCGCAGACAGCCGTTCTCCGCGTCGACTTCGTCCAGTGCCAACCAGATGGTCACAACATTCGACGGTACAAGACAAAAATAGTAATTATCCTGGTGCGGTGGCGTGACATGGTTCGTATTGGGTGGTTTATTAAACCACTCCGGCTGTTCGCAGCTTGCGGGTTCCCCGACAAGGGCTTCCGCCAACTCACACCATTTTTGATGTTTTGTATAATTGCTAAAGAACGAATCGCCTCCCATATGCTGCATTTGTTTGAGTGTCTCGAGACGACTGCGATCGACATAGAATGCATCGGCATCGGGAAGCTGAGGAACCACATCACTGATATAACGATCCAGATTTCCAGTCAGCTCAGTGAGTTCAGATTCGGAAAGAAACTGTCGCACTACTGCGAAACCATGCTGGTCATAACTTTGTTTTTCGGTTTCAAAAGCCATCATCATTCCTCAGACAATTTGGTGTTTTAGAGATCCATTACCAATTTCACAACGCGGAAAATGGTAATCGAAATTCTCTGAATATTCCAACATATTCTGCTCTCGCTTGCTCAAAAATTCAAATTCACTTTTGGGATCAGACTTTGACAAATTTAACACTATTCATCAGATAGCGAATTTTTTAAGATCACCCACTTTGCGTCATGGATGGTTCCATGTTGCTGATGCTTTGAAGCGTCGATGAGTTTTGTTTTGTCACTCGAAGGAACGAAGTTGAACAACACAACGGTGTCGTCGTCTGGCTTGAATGTTTCAGCCGGATCAAATTCTGTGGTATAGCGAGAGACATTGGAAATACGGAATAACCGCATGACACCCTTGCCAAACAGGGCAGCTGGTTTTGGTTGGTTTGGTTCCCACTTCTCCTGAGCGCCGATGATCATCTTTCTATTCCGATCAAATGGTCCAGGCTTGGGGGCCGTCATTTTATGGATTTGTTTTCCATTAAGATAGATTATTTGTTCCAGCCCAACGTAGACCAGCGCTATATGGTCCCAGCCCTCGCTTGAATTCGGCTCAACCGGAACCGAATAATTCGTCCCGTTATCGCTCTCCCAACCAGCGGAGTGCCCCTTCGCACGAATCGATATCCAGATACTATTTTCTGGATCACCTTGTTTTCCTTGACAAAAAACTCTCCCTGACCAGTCTTTGACCCAAGCCTCAACTGTAATAGCATTATGGTCTTCAAACTGAATATGAGGAACTGAGACATAACTATTTTTTCCATCGAATTTTAATCCATGGCGCATGATCTCTTCATCTGCTTTATCGGGCTCAACAGCACATAAACTGGTTAGTTGTGTCTGACAGCAAACAAACAAGAGTGCCCAAAAACAGCAGATTCTGAATGACATGATTTAAACCTTTTTGGAACCGAGTCCCACATGGGGAGATTGTATTTTTTCACTGTTTGGTCTGATCTCATCGGCCATAGATCATTACATTTAGTCTAAAATATTCAGGTTTGTTTACAAGCCCAAGGATCGATTTCCAAAAGAAGAACTCTGCTCAGACTAACCTGTTACTCGGTGTCAATACTTGCTGAGAGACGAAATGTAACTAGTCCGCTGCCTACGTCATGACTACTACTTGATGAGCATCTGAATTTCCGTCAAATATTGTTTTGGATTACCTTTGAGAATCATACCTGGCCCCTTGAGGTAAATTTCACGCGTAGGAACTTCAATTTCATATCCTTTTTCCTTCACGTATCGCAGGATTTTGCCATACGAATCGCCCAGATCATCATACGGGCCTTTATGAAGTAGCGAGACACAGCGACCGCCCGTTAGTTCTCTGACAGAGATGGCATCTGTCCTGGCACCTTTCCGAATGGGCATGCAGGCCTCAAAATCTGCGTCATCTTCTTTAAACTCAGTATCATAATGCAACAGGAAGGGTTCGCCGCAAATATGCCGATTGAATTTTCTGCCAAGCGTTCCGAAACCTGACGCACAATCGCTGTATTTGCCGCGCATCCGAATTCCAGCGATGAGAATGGAATCAACTGATTTTTCCTCAACTTCGTATGTTGCGTTATTCATAGCCTCTCTTGCCTCCCTTTCTTTGATTATGATTTGATCAAGAAAACCGCTGATGGCCCGGTATTCCCGCATTTTTTCTGATATTCTCTGCTTCTGCTGCTTGAGGTAGTCAAGAATATCAGCTTCGTCTTCATAATTGCCTAAAATCCCAGAAATATCAGCCAGTGTGAAATCAAGTTTACGTAGTTGCGTGATGACACGGGCAGTTTCAATTTTACTCTCTGCGTAATAACGATAGCCTGTTTGCTCATCAACATACGATGGTTCCAGGATTCCCTGTTCATGGTAAAAACGTAGTGTTTTCACTGTCAGACCGGTAATCTTCGAGAACTCTCCAATGCTAAACATAGTGGCTTTCTATCTGGAATTTTCAGTGGCAAACCAAGTTGACGGTAATATACGGCCTCCAGTAAGGGGAGAGTCAACCATAAAAGCAAAAGAAATTGAAAGAGTGATTTTGGCTCCATATTCTAAGGAAACAGAGCCAAAATGTGATATTCAGTTTGCACTTAAAAGAGGGACGGCTGCATTTGCCCGTTCATTTCCTGCCAACGCGCTTTCAACGCATCAAGCTTTTCCGGATGCTGGGCGGCAAGGTTTTGCTCCTCAGCCAGATCATTGGCAATATTGTAGAGTTCCCAAGAAGCTTTTTTTCTTTTGCCCTGTATGTTGACGAGCTTCCAATCACCAGATCTCAATGCGGTTAGATTCCCCTGCCGCCAGAAAAACTCTTCATGAGGTGCCCCTGTCTTCTCACCTCGGAGATACGGCATTAAATCGCGTCCATCGATCCCCTGGGGCAGACTCGCTCCCGCAAGCACTGCAGAAGTACTGAAGAGATCCATGCTGCTGACAGGACGCTGAAACGTCTGACGTGGCTTTAATGTGCCAGTCCAGCGCATCATAAACGGAACCCGCAATCCCCCTTCGTACATCGTCCCTTTACCGCCGCGGAGTGGGAGATTACTGGAAGTGAGTTCGCGTGTCGGGCCGCCATTGTCACTGAGAAAAACAACGAGTGTCTTTTGATCGAGTTGGGCTTCCTGTACCTGTTTGAGAATTTTGCCAACGCTATCATCCATCGACGCCAGCATGGCGGCAAAGATCCGCCGATGAATGTCTTCAAGATGCTGGAAACGCTGCATGTCTTTCAGCTTCCCTTGCAAAGGACTGTGAACGGCATTGTATGCGAGATAGAGAAAAAAGGGTTTGTCGCGGTGTCGATCAATGAAACTGACGGCTTCGCGCGTGAAAGCATCGGTCAAGTACTCCCTTTCAACGACAGGTTGCCCACCACGAATGATGGGGTTATTGGCATCGTAGTCAGGTTCATTATGCCCCATATGCGTTGAGTAGATTAGATTATGACCGATCCAGCGTCCCTTGCCTCCGCCGGGGATGGTCTTACGACGCAACATCGTCGTGACACCTTCATAAGGAGGCGGAACGAAATAATGTCCCTCATGAACGAAACCAAAGAATTCATCAAAGCCATGACGAAACGGATGGTAGTCCGCCGCGCCTCCCAGATGCCACTTCCCAATCAAACCCGTAGTATAGCCTTGATCGTGCAGAAGTTCTGCGATGGTCTGCTCCTTTGAAGGCAGACCGGTTCCGGGATCTTCGTTGCGAGCACCGATCGGATTGAATTCATACCCAAAACGGGTGGGAATCTTACCCGTCAGCATTCCGGCACGAGAGGGACTGCAATTCGGTGCCGTGACATACGCCTGCGTAAATCGAATTCCCTCATTGGCGATAGAATCAATGTGGGGGGTGGGAATCTGCGGATTCCCCTGACAGCCTAACTCACCGTAACCGAGATCATCGGCCAATAGGATAATGATATTGGGCTGATCAGCCGCCTGAGCGATAGTTGCAGAAAAAATACAACACAACAAAAGTGTGAGCCGTTTCATGGAATACACCAATCTCGTGGAGCCAATTACAAAACAAAGTATTAAGACGATGGAGTGCCAAACTGCTGTGATCAGTCTGATCACAATAGTATTGAAAGTGCAGTACACGATTTCTTAAAAATCATTGTAACTGCTACCAGTATGGCTTCCTATGAGATTGATCATCGTTTTGAAGAAAATCGAGCTGTGAGTAGGAAATTCTCTGTCGCCAGATGAAGTAATTTTATTCCTCATCGAGAGCGCTCTCCCAAAGACACAATTAATCTGCGCGCACTAAAGCGTGCCGCTTCCAGGAATTTTTTGGGTAAACGGAGCGAGATGAGTGATTCCTGGTTGAAGCAGATACAGACGACTCCATAAGCAACTGACCAACTCTGCTGACGCGTTGCATCAGGAAACTCTTGCCGCAATTGCCCAGCCGTAATTCCCACCAGTTCGTCGATGTACTCGGTCATTAATTCTTGAATCCGCGGGTATTGATCCGCGGCAGAAATGAGTGCCTCCACCACAAGCACCGAATCGGCCGTTTCGACTGGCTGGTCGGGAAAGAAAAATTCGATCAACTTCGTGATCCGACCTCGTTCGGGAAGTGCTCCCAGTAATCCCAGAGTATACTGCCGATACTTGGCAACTACGCGTTCGGCCAGGGCAATAATCAGATCATCCCTGTTTCCCACATAATGACGTAGAATACTCCGTTTTACGTTCGCCTCCTCTGCAACCCTTTCCAATGAACTTCCCTCCAGCCCATACCGGGCTACACAAAGCTCAAAAGCATCAAGTATCTGAGCTGTTCTCTCTTCCGTCAGGTCAGGTCTTCCCATAGTAAGTCGATTCTCCTTTTTTTAGATTGTCACTATTGACAATTTACCATACAGGGAATATATTGTCAATAGTGACAATATATAACAGACATCAAAATCGAATCTTGTCTGTTCGCAAGATGATGCTGTTATTCCCACTTCTGTTGAATGTTCACCTTTATCAGGTACTACAATTCAGGAGTAATCAGACTTATGAAACAGCCACAACGATCTCATACAAGCTGCTGGACCACACCGATCGCGCTGATTCTTCCCATGTGCATCGCCAATGTCAGCACGGCACAATCCACCAGCGATTCGATCAAAGATGAAATCTCATACACAAATGAGATTCGTCCCATTGTGAATAACTTTTGCGCAACCTGTCATGCCGGCGATGACCCGGAGGGAGAATTCGTTCTGACCAGTTACGAAGATGTACGCAAACATGTCGAGAAAGGTGAGCTCCTGAAACGTATTAACGATGCCCAAGATCCGATGCCGCAAAGTGGACTCTTGCCAAAATATATGCGACGCCTGTTTCAGATATGGGCTGACAATGGCTATGTGAATCAAGGCAAGAACAATAGAGGCAAGGCACAGCCAGACTATGGAAAATTTACGCCTCCGAAAATCACCCCCGTTGATATCAATGAGAAAGGCTTCGATCTTCTCAAGAACATGCAGGGACACTGGGTCGGATCAATGAAACTGATGGGGCAAGATTTTGACTGGTTTGCCTTCGATTATCGCGCCATCGCCCCCTCACACGTCCATGGAATCTTTGAAGCGGGAACGCTCGGGAACTTATTTACCTCGTTCTTCGTGACCAATTTTAATGGCAAACGAACGATCATGGCACGAAACGGGGGAATACTGAATGGTATCTACAGAACCAGTTATTTTGTGCTGGACAAAGTCGAATACGGCCGAAACGGCAGCTACTACCGTCTTGTCGATGCTTATGGCGGCAATGATATCATGTGGATGGAGCTCACATTCTTTGGAAACCAGATCGAATTCAATTCTTATACCAGTCGATTCGGTCTCATCACTCCCCCCAAATTGCACATGAGCTTTCAAGCAAAACGCATGCATCCTGAATTGGCAGCCCAGGCAGCAAAAACAGTCGGCTTTCCCAAGAATGTAATCGACTTTGACCTGTCAAAAGGATTACCGAAACCCAACTGGGGTGAAGATGTCCCCCAAACATCTGCCAGTTATATCTGGGAGGAAAAAGGAAAGAGCTTGATTGAACTGGGAAAAATTGCCAAAGACCCCTATCGAATTGACCAGATGCCCCACCTCTCACAACTCTCGGTAGAGATCCACAGAACGGAATTGACCAAAGGCAAGAAACTACACCTCTATCTGTCAAATCGAGCACTCACTGATAAGCAAGGAAAATTCATTACCCAGTTTGGTTATATCCGTGAAGACCTTCTGGACGGCTTGCTGGCATTCCCGGAGATTAGTAGTAAGGAAAATCATTTCACATTCACTTACCTTCATCCAGGCAAGTATTTCCTGACAGTCATCGCAGATATGGACGCTGACGGATATCCCTCGCCGGGTGATATCACCCATTCCAGGACTCAAGTTGTGGTGAAACCGAAATCCCATACCAAGGTTGTCATTAAAAACCTGAACGTCAGGAACTGATTGCCGCTGGTTTAGAATCAATGGAATGACAGAGAAAGGGGAGGAACAAAATATGAAATGGCTGTGGCTGTTGTCGTCCATTACGTGCGAGGTAATCGGAACGACGTTTTTGAAACTCGCGTCTGGCGACTCACCGCACACTACGAAATACTCAGTAGGAGTGGTCGTATTTTATGTGCTCTGTTTTGCACTACTCGGACAGGCAATGAGGTCCTTTCCCCTCGGTACCGTTTATGCGATTTGGTCGGGCGTGGGTGTAAGCCTGCTGGCGATCATTGGAGTAATCTGTTTTGGTGATGAAGTCAACGCCTTGAAAATTGTTTCATTGATTCTCGTTATTTTGGGTATTGTCGGATTGAACATGAGCGGCATCTCTCATTGAAACAGCACCGGCAAGTCAGATATTCCACTTATTTCCATTAGGATAGACATTGCCAGACAGAATATTTTCGTTTCGAGAACCTGTGAACTCTATTCGTGTCTGAAAAGAAACGGGATCGAATTATGCTAAAAGATCATGATATAGATCACTGAAACATGGCCGACATTTGTCGGATTCATTTGACGAAATACAATAGGGTTCCTTACAAAATGTCTGATTCTTCTCCCATCCTTGTCGCTCCCCTGTTCCGAGAAATCAGTGGAAAACTCGTCGCTTTATTACAAAGTCTGAACGCAGAGGAATGGCATCAACCAACCAGCAGTTCCCAGCGCAACGTGAAGGACATCGCCACACATTTGCTTGATGGGAGTTTGCGACGCCTCTCGGTGCAAAGGGATGGTTACATGTCTCCCGATGGTTTCAGCGAACCCCAGCCGGATGAATCACTCCTTGACTTTCTCAATCGCTTGAATACCGAGTGGGAAACAGGGACCCGCCGCCTGAGCCCACAAGTGTTAGTAAGCCTCATCGAATGGGCTGATGCACAACTGGCTGATCTCTTTGAATCACTCGATCCCTTCGGACCAGCGATTTTTCCTGTAGCATGGGCCGGTGAAAGTGAGTCTCTTAACTGGATGGACGTGGCACGAGACTATACGGAAAAGTGGCATCACACTCAACAAATCTTCGATGCAACCGGTCATTCCTGTACGATCATCGAGCGAAGACTGTTCCACCCCTGCCTTGATATCTTCATGCGGGCGCTGCCATTCACATTTCGAACGATCAACAAACCAGATGCATCTCTGTTGAAAGTTGAAATCACTGGAAACGCAGGAGGACATTGGTTTTTGCTTCGACAAGCTGGAGAATGGGTTCAAGTTTCTAAAGAAACCGGAACCCCGACCGCGCGATTCATAATCAGTCAGGACTCTGCCTGGAAACTGTTCACAAAACGTCTCGACCGCAAAACAGCGCTCTCACGATTCCCCGATATTCAAATCGAAGGTGATGTTGAACTCGGTAGTCATGTCCTCGACATGGTTTCGGTAATGGCGTGAGTGTTTTACACGAGCACCTCTTTGAAAGGTCTGCGGGGGGTGTGATGTTTTTCTGCGGGAGCGTAACCTATACGAAACGGATGCTGAGGCGTCAGTCCTTGCTGGGGAATCAGAGTTGCCAGTTCGCTCTTCAGCTCAGGTACTTGGACGATTTGACTCATCGGTTGACACCAGATGCCATGCAAAGCGGCCAGCAGAGAAAGTCGCTCGTAGACTTGTCCTACCTGAAGCTGCGACATTCGATCATCCGTCTTTGAGCTAATCAGTCCCAGGATCGGTGAACTCATCAGAACTTCCGAATCTTTCTTTGCTTGCGTGTTTCCCATATCAATATAGCAGACAGCGAGCTTTGCAATTTTTGACATCAACCAACCCGTTCCAAAAACGCCTTGCCCCACCCACTGTGCGAGTTCTTCTCGAAACGCCGGATCAGAGAATTCAATCGCGTCTCCCCTCACCACCAACTCGTCCACTTTTTGCTTTATCTCATCGTCGGCTGTCAGATGCAGCATGAGAGAATCTTCGACGCAGGTATCCTGAAGTTGCTGTAGAAGATCACCGGGAATTTCACGGTCTTCGCATTGACCATGATTGGTATGCCGAACAGGAATCATGGAAAATAATTCGTCGGGTCGATACGGAGCACGTTTTTCCTGCTCCCTGAACGTTACATTAGCGCAAAGTGAGGGCTCATCATTCCCTGGTAAAAAAGAGACTTGATGCTCCAGACCAAAGTGCTCTGCGGCGATGAGCAGGTTTTCCAGCGCACATCCTACGCTGATATGTAGTTCCCTTTGATCACTATCGGCAACTTTGAGCCAACGCGATTCATCATAGAACAGATCAATTTGATCGTCGTGAATTCGATACAACCATGGTTCGGTGTTATGACTGGACGGAGCCAAAATCGCATAGCGAATGAGGAAACGCAGACGTTCTGTAAGTGATGCTTCGGCGGGATAGTCCTCTTCAACAACCTTCCAGCAGGAAAATCGTTCTTCCAAAGGCATTGACACTCCTCCGTTCACGATAAATTATGAGAGTCTCATAATTTTATCGTAAACGAATTCGTATCAGCAAGTCATTTAATGCTTCAGTCGCTTGAGTTTTCTCTGGTAATTCACTTTGCTCCATTGAACGTTCAAGCTCACCTACCAGCCGATCATATTCCTGTTCGTGAAATTCCAGGTCGGCTTGATTCAGCGTCTCTTTCTCCTTGCCATCTACTTTACGTTCGATGAGTTCAGGAATATACGATAGCCTGGCTGATTCGTTCAGGTGAATCAGGTTCGCTTCCACATTTCCCGTTTTCATCAGGTGGATCCCTGTCAGCAAAACCCGGTAGACATACAAAAGTGGTTTCACACGTGGTGGATCTTCCTTTTGAAATAATTTCCATTGTGTTGCGGCAAAACCAAGATAGTGATAAGCATGGAATTTCGTCACACACTCTGAAGCGATCGACATTAACTCTTCATGCTCAGGTGTCGTGTGAACGACTAAGGGAGAAAGTAACTGTTCCAGAACATAACCATTTTTCTTGAGCATTAAATTGAAAAACTTGTTCACATCATGCGTAACCAGATCAATTTCCAGTCCATCATGAATCCCGGATTTTTCAACCGTTTCCTTTCCGATGTTCAAACCAATCACTTTTTCAAGTGATAAAATATGTGCACCACGCAAATCATAATCAGAGTCGGCTGACGGAAAGCCATACAGGTGCGATCCGCTGATTGTAGCAAACAATAGTGGAAAGGGATGTTCTGCAACTTGCTTATGTAATCGAGGGTCGATGTTCATGGTAGCTCTTCTAAAATAGCCGCGCGACGCGCTTTAATCAGAAATTCATTTGCTTGTTCGTAATTCGGACGATCCGGTAGTATTGTTTTCGATAGTGCGGCATCAAACTCCTGATGCAGACTCTTTCGCCATTTCTCTGTCTCATTCCAGGGGACTTCGCCGCGTTTAATCGCCAGTAATTGTTCTCGATATTCGCCAGCATCGACGACAACAAATCCTTCACGTAACACTTTAATCCCCGAAATTAAAAGCCGAATCAGGTGCATTACGTGTTTCCATTTGACCTGCCCCTGATTTTTGATGTCGGTCTGCATTTTTTTAAACTGCGACATGACGTAACCGTTGTAGGTCTGGTAAACCAAACGGGAAAGAAATATCTCCTTCATCGCAAGTAGTTCTTCACCGAGTGGTGTCAGCTTTTCTACAAGTGGTGTATAGAGGCATTCCAATACATTCGGGTTCGCCTTTAATGCCAATACGAGAAACTTTTGGATTTCCCAATACGTTTCCTGAGTTTCGTGGCAATCCAGTTGTTCCGGTACGCTGTATAAAGACCAATGCAGTTCGGCCGGTGGAAGATAGACACCTCGGTAGTCAGTATCAGACTGGTCATCATCTAAACCGAAGGCCCGTGAGCCGATAATACATTGGAAGATCACGCGCTCAAACAGATCACTTCTACCTGTCGTAATCTCACTATCACCGATCTCTCCTTCCTTGAACCGGGCGAGTAGTGTCAATTCCGAGGGCTTGAGTGCTTCTTCGGCTCCATCCAGAAATCGAATCCGATAAGAGTGCTCAATATCTCTCGGTGCGCGAACGACCACACCCACTGAACCGCGCGGGTGCAGAATACGACCGTTTTGACCGATCACATCGCGTAATGTGACAACCTGTGTACCCTCTGAATAAATCATATTAGAATGAGTATGCACTCGCTTATTCATTTTCTTTCATTCCTCTCAAACTCACCAAGCCGGCTAAATTAGAACATTATTTAGAGGCGAGGATCTACTGGTTCGCTTTCTAACGCCAGAACACCAAAAACACATTCATGGACGCGGCGCAGTGGTTCTTTCCGAACAAAACGTTCCAACGATTCAACACCCAGAGCAAACTCTCGCAGTGCCAATGATCGCTTTCGACCCAGACTCCGGTTTCGTAAACGTGACAAATTTTTCTCCGAGTCGTAATCGGGGCCGTAGATAATTCGCAAATATTCTTTCCCACGGCATTTTACCGCTGGTTGGATTAATCCTTTTTTTCCACGCACAACCCAATCAACGGGTTTTACAACCATGCCTTCTCCGCCTTGCTCTGTCAAGCTCGTCCACCAGTGGATTCCTGCTTTCTCACTATTTGGATCAGTCACGTCAACCACTTTGTACTCTGTTGCTAATAATAGTTCCTGATCTTCGCGACACACTTTTGCCAGCGTTTCCATGTGCCAGAGATGATTCTGGTCGATATGAACCTGACCCTCTGTTGCCAGCAAATGAAAGGGAGCCAGTTTCAGGTCACTAAGTGATTCAACGGGCCAGCAGTATTGCCGATATGCTGTCACAAATTGTTCAACAGACTCTCGACGATTTTGAAATCGTGATAACACATCATCAATCTGTTGTTTATCGTCATGATTCATTCGTTGTGAAGTTTGTTGGAGCACGGAGACGACTTCAGGTAGCGCTCCGTTTCCCGCCGCACCTACGGCCGCATATTGTGATTGTAATATTGCTTGTGCCTTCGTTGACCAAGGCATCAATTCGCAGTCGAAGCAGGCCCAGGTCGTATCAAACTCATCCCAAAACCCTGATGCGGTCATAGCGGCCCGCAATCGCTCAAGAAATTGTGTTTCCAGTAACGCATCGTTGAAGAAGCGTCTACCCGTACGTGTGTAGACAATGCCGATTTCCTCTTCGGTTACGCCAAATCGTTGTTGAGCGGTTGCTTTATCACGACAGATCACAATCACGGCCCGTGATCCCATATGTTTCTCTTCACAGATCACCTCCGGCACTCCTTGACTGCGAAAGTAGGAAAAGGCTTCCGTCGGATGCTCTAACAAACCCGCTTCAGCTGTTGTCTCCGGAGGTGACATCGTTGGTGGTAGATAAATCAACCACTTTGGGTTGGCAGCGAAACGGCTCATGACTTCCAAGGCAGCTGTTGAGTTCTCTTCTCGAATTGTAATATTACTTTGCAGTCGTGTCGAAACAATTCGCTTGCCGATCACATCTTCTGCATCAAGAATATCATCATGCAGCTGTTGTGCAGACAACATTGATGCCTGTTTGTGTTCGGGCAGGAATGGGCGAGACGATTCGCAATAGGTCTGCTTAGCAGCAACCGAGATGAATTCTCTCTCAGGATATCGCAGAGCAGTCAACTTGCCGCCAAAGACACAACCCGTATCGACGTTGACCGTTCGATTCAGCCACTCCGGCTCCGGAACGGGAGTGTGGCCGTAGACGACATTTGCCGAACCTCGGTATTCCGCCGCCCAATTGTATCGTATGGGAAAACCAAACTCATCTGTTTCCCCAGTTGTTTCTCCGTACAGAGCAAACTCACGTACTTTACCCGAACCTCGCCCCTGCATCTCTTCTTTCATACCTGCATGAGCTACAACCAGCTTGCCATCGTCGAGCACGTAATGACTGACAAGACCATCGATAAATTGCGCCAGTGATTTACAAAACGGATCACGTACATCGTCAGGCAGCGATTCGATGTCAGACAGCGTCTCAGCCAGACCGTGTTTCACTTGAACGTTCTTACCACTTAATTTGCGTAAGAGTTTCACATCATGGTTGCCGGGTACACAGAGTCCTGTACCTTGCTGAACCATGTTGCGAACAATTCGCACAACATCGACAACGCGCGGACCACGATCGACCAGATCGCCCACAAAAACGGCTTTACGTCCTTCCGGATGTGAATAGAAATGATTTCTCCAAAGTGGGTCTTCTGCTTCTTTCACACTTTTTTCGTAACCTAATTGTGTGAGCAACTCTTCAAGTTCATCGCAGCATCCATGAATATCACCGATGATATCGAACGGTCCGTGTTCGTCACGCTTATCGTTCCAAAGTGGAACACGTTCGACTGTCGCTGCTTCGATTTCTTCAACACTTTCCATCACAAAGACATGTCGAAATCCTTCACGCTTGAGACGTTTTAAATGTTGACGAAGCTGAGATCGTTGCTGCCGCACGACATGCGGCCCAAAAGCACGATCAGGCCGACTTCGATTGCGTTCCTGGCAAACTTTTTGAGGTGTATTCAGCACGATTGCAACCGGCAAGCAATGATATTTTCTCGCCAATTGAACCCAGGGCTCTCGCGCGTCTCTCTGGACATTGGTGGCGTCAACAATGGTCAGTTTGCCCAGAGCTAGTCGTTTGGCGGCAATAAAGTTCAAAACCTCAAAAGCATCTTTCGTGACACTTTGATTGTTTTCATCATCACTGACCAGTCCACGACAAGTATCAGACGAAATGACTTCGGTCGGCAGAAAGTGTTTTTGTGCAAACGTACTTTTTCCCGAACCACTAGGGCCGATGAGAACGACAAGTGACAAGTTGGGAATTTTGATATTCATGTTTTTGATTATTTATAGTGAAGTCTGAATTTGGTTGAGATGAAACATCTTCTATGTCGGATTCATGAAGTCTTCAAACGTCATTTCAATTCGAGTTGAGAAAGAAGTTCGTCTATTTGTAAAGCAATCACTTCTTGACACTTTGGTAAATCGTCCTCAAGCTTTTGGACTTTCTCAAATATCGGGTTTTCCCTCAATCGGGCCTTTGCCTCAAATACTTTCTGGTTCACAAAATCAACGGTGAGAGTCGTCGACAGAAAGTGTCGATTAGTTTCATTCCAACCGTCAATATCGAAAAGAATATCATTACCCCAAAGATAATATGGGCCTATACCATCCCACTCTGCGAAGAACGGATTTTCTCCTTCAAAGTACATTAATGATGTACAATATTGAATCGCTGTAATTGCGCGTCCGGGTGTGTCAACAGACCACCACGCATTCCAGATTGGCGCGATATTGGGAATAATGACACCAAGGGAATTAAACCGAGCTAACCAGCAAAATATTGGAACACCATTTTTAAGTTGTGGAGTTTCTCGTTCAGAATCCAAACGTTCCAAGAAACTGTCACGAAAGAAGAAGGTTATTTCATTCAACTGTTTTGAGGTTAACATTTTTTCGAAAACATTACCTTGGTAAATTCCAGAGTGGAATTCGGAGTCGCCATGGGAACAGGGCTTGTTGTTTTGAAGAGTATGATGCCAATCCATGAGGCATACCGGAAACAGGTAGGCGAACAATTCCGGCTGAAGCTTTACATAAGCCAGATCATGGTGGTAATACCACATGTCAGAAAAATCGATTTGTTCATATGGTGTTTGGGCTAATTCCTGAAGCTTATCATCGTTATAGTCAAATTGTCGTTGCCAGACTTTTTGCGGAGGTTCAGGGTAATCGAATATCGCTCGAACTCGTTCCCAGCTAATTGGCTGTTTTGATGGTTGATTGCTGATTGGCCTAGACATGTTCAAATACTCCCATCTGAGTCGGCGATCCGACATTTTTCTCTTCCTGTCCAACCGGTAAAAATCGCACCGTGTATCCGTACTGCGCGGCAACCCGGTTGGCCCAGTCTTGAGACTCTTGTCGCGTCCATTCGAAACGATGATCGGAATGCCGGAATTGGTCGGCAGGCAACGTTTCCCACATCACGTTAAATTCCTGGTTCGGCGTTGTCAGCACGACTGTTTTGGGGCGGGCGAATTCAAACACAACCCGTTCCAATGCTGCCAGTCTGGGCGGATCCAGGTGTTCGATCACTTCAACCAGCGCAGCCGCATCAAAACCCTTTAAGCGTTGATCCCGATAGATCAGCGAACCATGCTGTAGTTGAACCCGCGCCGCCTGGCGTTCGGGCAGCCGTTCCAGCTTGAGCCGTTTCGAGGCGTTTTCTAACGCACGGATCGAAACATCCATGCCGATAATCTGTTCGAACTGCCGATCTTTAAGCAGTTCTCGCAGCAGCTTTCCTTCTCCACAGCCAAGATCTATCACACTCCGAGCACCGCTGGAACGCAGAGTGGCCAACACGGTTCCATGACGTTGCTCATTGAGGCTCATCGGCTTTTCCAGGACTTCTTCTGGTTGGTCGTCTTTAGTCCGAGATTCGATCTGAGCTGTTTGTTCTTCTTCAACAAGTCTTGCAAGTGCTGTTTGAAACAAGCTTGTCTGATGCTTCAGATAACGTCGGGTAATCTGTTCTTTTTCAGGGTGCTGCGCTAACCAACCCGCACCTTTGGCAAGTAATTTCTCCAGTTCATCGTCTCCGACAAAGTAGTGTTTACGATTGTCAAACACCGGAATGAGAACATAAAGATGATTCAATAACTCAGAAAGTCTTTTCGTACCTTCAATTTTGACTGAGAAGTAGGAACTCTCACCCCAATCCGGAAAGAGTTCATCTAGGGAATGTTGTTGAGCTTTAATTGTATATCCGAGTGGCTCAAAAATTTGACGTAAGAATCTCTCACCACCGCGCGCGGGTAAGACATCAATACAGGCCGTGAGGGGCAAAGGTGTTGTCACAATATCAGGACGATCTTTACAGCGTCCATTCAATGCACTACCAAAGACCTGCGAAATGGCCACACTCATGAAGGAAGAAGCCACATAAGGACGATCATTCACGTAATGATCGAGTAGAACTTGTTGATCCTTCACCTTGCGACGTACCATCCCGACCGGATCAATATCAAGTAATAGACAAGCCGCGCACCGTTCTTCGCTCACTTCGGGATAAAAAACGTGTGCTTTCCCGAAGCTAAGATCGAAACTCTGGAATCGATCAGGGTGCTTATGCAGTAGGAATCCGAGATCCGTTGCCGGTGAATGAGTGGTAGTGATGGTTAATAACATCTACAGTGTCCGCGACAATAACAAAACATTTGAATGTAGTTCAAAACTACAAAATAACAAATAGCGATGGAAATAGTGAATCAACCCTCTGAGAACACAAGAGCATGAGCTTCCGTGATTGTGGGAGGTTCATATTTTCGAGCAAGTTCGTGGATCACTTTTTCCGGAACCGGGTCTGTTCTTTGTCTGTTTTGTTGAAGTATTATTTCAAACTTTGGTTCGATGTAGACGATTTCGATACGCGCTCCATAGTCGGCAAATAAGTTAATCCAACGTTGACGAGTCTGACGAGAGAGATTTGTCGCGTTATAAGCAAAAGACGTTTTTGCTCTCAAGAAATCACGGCAGCGTTTCTGAGCGACTTGCGCAACTTTCCCCTGATTTTCGGTAGGATGTATTTCCAGTTCTCCCCGCACATCATCCAGAGACACAACCGGAAGATCAACTTGTTGTTTCGCCAGCCATGTGTCTTTCCCACTGCCAGGCAGTCCTGACAGCATAGTAACCGTACAGGAGTAATCTTCATGTGGAATGTAATGCAGATTCGGTTCACTGTGGCGATAAAATAAAAAACGAGCCTGATCGTTCGCAAACGGGTACGGCTGATCGAAACACTGGTTTTCTTCGGACACCATTCTCCAGAGTCGCAGATTCTCTTCAGGACGCTGCATTGAATCTGTCGTTCTGCCACGCGTATCAGCCAGCGCAAACAGATAAAGCAATCTGTTATTGACGAGCCATGAAAGTGAGACCACTTCCTGATCGGGATTTGCTTTTTCTAATAAGAAAGCAGGACGGCCATGAAAACGCACGAGGCGCGCAATTTCTTCACGTGTCGCCAAGTTACAACCGAGATCACGTAAAACCGCACGGGCCAGATGCTCCCCCTTAATCGCATGTTTGGGTGATCTGATACGCCCTGTTTCAGGTTCAATCTGGGTTGTCAGCGGTTTTCCCGCATCGTGTAGTAGAGCCGTAAAAATCAAGACGGTCTGCTCATGCGAATTGAGCGTCTCCCATTCTTCCAGCTCAGGCAACTGCGCGCAGACCATCCGTGTGTGGGTCCAGACATCACCCTCAGAATGCCAGCCACGGTCTTGATTGCATTGTGCCATCGCTTGACACCAACTTTGAGCTTCTGCCCAATCCAGAATTTCGTCAAGCGAATGCGATGAGAGTTGATTCCAGTTCATGACCAGATGTCTGCTTCTTTTGATAATAAATTGGGTATCAGAGCCTGATGTTGCCAGTGTTGACTCTGTTTAATTTTCTCTACAAATTCCGGACGAACAAATTTGGCTCTTTTTGAAACCACACCTTCTGACTCAGTTCGCAGATAAAGTCCCTCCATCAAGTTGTCAATTTGGTTTGTCAGCGGATTTTCGAACTCACTGTTGAACGCTGATGGTTCGATCAGTTTTTCGAGTTGCTTTTTCTTTAATGCCCCTGTGTAAATCACGGGTACAGTTTCGATGCCTGTTCCTTCTAATAACATTAAACGTCGCTTCAAACTGAGAAATACTCTAGCTTGCTTATCGTAGATATCAAACTCAAAGAAGTAGTGTGGGAGTCGTTGATAGTGAATCGAATGTTTGGCATAGACCCATTCACCGAACAGGATAAAATTACACTCCAGCATTTTTTCAAGCACAGACCGCTTCACAACAGCCCACTGTTTGAAGAGATCATACTGTGGGTGCATCCCTTCCGTGATGATGTGTCCCCGGCATTGGAGAACCATCTGACCGTCGGGCTTAAAATGGATGCCCACATTGGTACCATCAATTTTTTCCTCGACGATCAGTGACTCGTCAGAGATGAACTTAATTGATTCCTGCTCGCCGAGGTGCTTGTCATCATCGGTACCAGTAGAGCCAAATAAATGGGGCGTTCGTGGATATTTTGTGAATTCTTCGTTTGAACTACCCATCGCATCGGAGTTTCTAACTTATTGACTAATCGTAAATTCGTCTCTATTACAGAGCGGCTATTATGAATCATCCCACTTGGTGAGTCCTTACCAAGTGGGATGTAATCTGATTCAATCTCTAAAAAAAGTGATTCCTGTTCACACCGTCAAAAGCAACCTTTCTTGAGACAGCATTTTTTGAATCGTTTCCCGGAACCGCAAGGGCACAAGTCATTGCGGCCCAGTTTTTCTTCCAGCAGCTTGTCGCCGTGAACAATCTGCACTCCTCGCTTGACCTGTGTTTCGGATGGAAACCCTTTACGACGTTTGCTCATCGTCTCGAAAAAACGGCTGTTCATCGAATTCTTGACCGCACATCTTACACCTCCCTTGTGAATCAGTTTAGAGTTGATTTCGATACAAGACACCAATTCAGCAAACAAGTTCGCTGGTTTTAGAGATAATCTGCAGAGCAGGAAACCGCCGGACCACAGCCTTCTGGTAGATGCTGGAGAACGATTTGAACTACTTCTTGTGCATTTCCTTCACCTAAAACTTTTTCATGTAACAGAACTTGGTAATAATTCGTGATCACTTTATGAGTTTCACTGTCATATTTGGGTTTTACGTAAGGACAGTCTTTGGTGAAAGGATAATGAGTACAGCGACTAAAACAAAAATAATACACGCTTTTAAAGGGGTAAAGTTGCCTGAGTTCCGGCACAAGCGAAGCAACTTCAAAGAAGGCAACTAGGTCGGGATCCCCTTCGGCAATCGATTCTTGGTACCAATTCCATCTGGATTCTACTTCTTCTAGAGCAGATTTTCTCTCGGTCAGCTCAACACAGGAAAACTCGCTATCAAGTGCATCGGGACTGACATGGTCGATGCCCCACCGACGAAAGAAACTTGCTGACACAACAAGATCTGATGTATGAGCCCTGGCGGCTTCGACTCCTTCAGCAGCGAAGTTAATGCAAAACATGCGTCTTTCCGCCTCAAGATATAAATATACGGATCGGTGTTCGCAATAAATCGTTGCACTCGAGTGAGAATGGAATAGTCGGGTTCCGTGAAAATGCTTGCCCTCTGCTTGAGCTTCAATTACTTCTGGCCAGGATTTGACTAGAAGCTCGTTATCAATCTCACCAATTCCCATTAGTAAGTGTTCAGCCAACGCTCCTGGTTCCGCTAGGTCTGGATAAAAGGCCTGGGATGCCATTGATTATTCACCACCTTTATCTTTGGGTTTAGGTATATTAATAGTGGGGAGATTAGAATCACTTTCTAAGCGAGCAACTATACGGTGTGACCAGTTTTCAATTTCATTTTCCCCATAGATAGCTATCCGGACCGGTATGTCTTTCGTATCCATATCGCCGACATACATTCGATTGTGCTGCGGAATTGCTTCGTAGGCCTCTTTTAATAACTTCTGGTTTAAAACTGTCGGGTCCTCTAAATATTGTTGAAATACTTCGCGACATCTTGTGACAGAATCAGGTTTTCCATTCAATTCTAAAATTATGTCTTGAACTTCAGTTAAAAATTCTACTGGATTGTTGATTCCAAAATTTATGTCGTCAATTTCAAATCGCCCGAACGTATCTATTTCGATGACCGTATGATCCGGAACGGTCATGCTAAGATCCTTTGTTTTGATCATGTATTCAAGCTCATTGAAGTCGATTAACTTCTCTTCACCCAAAAGTGGGTGAACGTCAATTCCACCATCGGCATAAATTCGCAAAGGGACTAAATATTCCTGCCCGTTCTGACAAACGAAAGCATAACGGGACTTACCGACAGGACTATTTTCTACACACACTTTCTGACAGGGAGTGACATCAATCAGCCCCACTTTGGAATATCTTGCTCCATCCCGCAGTTCTACATCTTCACCTTTAAAATCAAATAGATCCTTCATTTCCGGATTTAATACCTGCAAACAGTTCAGAAGCCTTTCGTGTAACGAATCTTGATTGTGTGTCCATTTTCCAGAAACTACCTTTCCACTGATTAGTTCGTGAATATTGAAGTTTGCTCCATTAGGAATCATCGGCGAAATCCAACCGCTCTCCAAATTTCTTGTAAGGAAATCCAAGTCGACTCCTCCCCAACATTCGAATAAACCATCGGCAAAAACATCCAGTTCAGTAAAAAAATAAGTACCGTTATGAATAAATCCGGGGATCGCAATTCCTGGACTCTGGCCAAGGGGCTTGGGACGAGTACGAATGATTGATGATGTAGTCATAATATGATTTTAGGGTTCTTAGTTTTGAAAAGGGCAAACAGACAATGTTAACACCCTAAGGTTTGATAAATACATTATAAATCAAATCCCGATTTATGCTGCTTCAAAAACGATTTTTCCAATTTCGTTTTTCAATCCGCCGTAAATCCGGAAGCGATCTGATACGCAACAAATACTCCGACAGGAATTTCAATTCTTGATCCGTATCATCACCATAAAAAGGAGCAACATAGATGGCATTTCCATAATTGCGTTCTACTTTCTGCGGTGTATCTTCAACAATCAATACCTTGTCTAGATCATATCCTCGTCGTTTGACTTTTTTCAAATCTTTCACGAAATAATGTATGTGTCTCTCAGGATCAAGTCGTGGCACGCACCGTGTTCGACTCCAGACAAATTCTGGTTGTATCTCGTTAGGAAAGATCGTACTGACGATTGCTTCGACATAATCACAACTGGAAGAGGACCAGACTGCGATTTGGAAATGCTCATGAGTCTGTTCTAGAAATTCGATCAGGAAGGGGCGTAAATAAACAAAGTACGGACCGACCCTGTAATCTGAATCACGATGTAAACAGCGCTCCGCAGCATACAGCAACGTTTCGTCTACATCGAGAATCAGCAGAATTTGATCTTCGTTATTCATTTCGGTACTCTCTCGAAAAAATCCGAACCAGTGTGCATTGGATGTGTCGATGTCGTTAGATTTGTTGCGGCTCTCATACTGCTGTTTTCATTAAGACACGCAATCTGTTTTCTGGTTCCGCCTCATTAAATACGGGGCTCTGCAAGCTACTGGTGAAAGTCATGTTAATAAGAATGGGTTCAATCTGAAACGTAGAACGAAGCATTGTTGGTGCCCACTGCGCGAATGATGCTGCTTCCGGAGCGATGTGCGTACATCGTCGATCTGTCCGTGACTCTTATTTCTTGTACTGATACCATGGCTTCTCAACAACAAAAACATCATGCCGCCTGTCGGCTGGACGATTTTATTGCGCGCTATGCTTGCTCACTGCGTGGAGTTAGAAATCATTTCTGGCAATTAATTCATGCGATTCGCGCTAAGACATGTATACTTTCGCCTCGCGTAGGGGCTCCCTATGTAGCTAAACCAACTGACACAGAACGGATCATCAAAGCGTGTGAACGAATCGCTCGCTCCCGACGAAAATGGGAACGCCTCCCTGAGACTTGGTCGGTTCCTGAGGCCAGCCCGTTTGTGCAGATGCGTTCGCTGGTGCAACATCTGTTTGATCAATACCCGGTGCCAAACTTTATGGCACCTGTCTGGTGGTCTGAACATTACAAGGACTGGGGGATGCAACTCTATCTGCACCTGGCGACGGGACAAAGTGTTCGTCAGTTTTCGAGCCTTTATTCTTTTCGGATGACCAAACGGATAGCAGCGCTGTTCATGCAGGCGCCAGACGACCTACATCCCATCGAAACACTACGCTGGTCACAGGTGCGCGCCCTCGGAGGCGACGATCGACTGGCCCGCATCCTGATCAGAAAAACCTGTCTGTGGACACCAAGAGAAGATGAAGAGTTTTGGGAATCAGTGATTCGTTTCCTGATTCAGAATGCACCGATTGCTACAGAAGAGATTGTTGAGATCGTTCGGTTCATTCATGAACAACGATTTAAACCGGCTGAAAAAACCTGGGGACCTGGAGCAGGTGACGGACCAGTACAACCCGATTTTTCATTACGTGGGCGTTCTTTGATGTCATTGCGGCGTCACATGGTACATTGGCGCTCCGAACTGATTGAAAAAGGCATGATGCCACCTCCACATGTGAACCCTCTGGATTTCCCCTGGCAGCGCAGCAATATTGGGTCATTTCAGTGTGAAGAGGAAGGCACCGTCTGGACTATCGAAGAATTGCTCACTCCCCGACAACTTCATAATGAAGGACGGATCATGGACCATTGTGTGGCGGATTATATATCCGATTGTGCCCGCCGCAAAACCACAATCTGGTCATTGGGTATACAGAAAGGAAAACGTAGACGACGTAAATTGACAATCGAAGTGTTACCGAAATCGAAACTCATCTCTCAGGCTAGTGGTAAACACAATTGCGAAGCCAGTGATTCAGTACAAGACAAACTCAATCGCTGGGCTGCCCAGGAGGGATTGAAGTTCAGCGAAACAGCCTGATATTAAACATTTTATTTTACGGCTTTATCACGGATTACTTTGATAGAAAAGAGCCCCCCTAATCCGAATCAAACAGAGATTGAACCGTTTTCAGAAGTTTCCCGGGTGCGTCAAATTCAGGATTCGAGCGAAATACGGCGGCACTCTTATGGAGGGCTTCGAGTTGAGCGACATGTTGTTCAACATCTGCAATTTCCATCTTCTCGGAAGCCGGATGATTTGGGAAGAGCAGATGGTTCGGATCTACATGTTCCAGTTTAATTGCTTGTTTGACTCGTTTGTGACACCGGCATGCCGCTCCGGAATTGACTAACCCGCAATGTCCTTCCATGAACTGCTGAATTCGCTCTCGACTGCGGGAGAGTCGTTTTCGAAATGCCTCTGGAGTGATCTCCAAAATGGCTGCTCCCTCAACGCTGGTGAATTCCAGAATCTCGCCGAGAATGTACGTCAGTCGGTGGTCTCGGTCCAGGCAAAGTAACATCGCCTGTGTGCAGCCGATTTTGACTTCCTGGACCAGGAGCTTTTGTTCGGCTTCTGTATACCCGTCGGGTGGCGCATCGGAAAGTCCTTCTGCATGATCAGCGGCGAACTCCTCAAAGCTGATGGGTTTCTGTTCCGCGCGCCGCTTGCGCGTTGTGAGCAAATGATTCGAGGCAATGCGATATACCCACGTCTTGAAAGCCGAATCGCCACGAAATGCATTCAGATTTGTCACAACCCGAATGAGAATCTCCTGCGTCGCATCTTCGGCATCGTGAGGATGCCAAAGCATGCGAATTGACAAACGGTAGATCTCATCCTGAATCGCCTCGACAACCTGTTCGAGTGCTTCACGACTACCGGCTCTCGCTTTTTCGACGAGTATATCGAGATTCATGATTTCTCCTCTACCAGTCGCTTGAGAAGATTCAGTTCTTCCTGCAAACTCTTTTGACCCGCTTGAAATTCTTGATTAGACATGCCTGGATCTTGAAAAAAAGTGAAAATATACTCGGTCTGCTCACCATTCGCGACGACACGAGTAGGCGTCAAAACGTCTACATCAGCTGCAGCTTGTGAGTGGAAGTCCACAATACCATACTCGGCGTTGGCTTCAACAGTCGTTTCGATTTCGCCAAACGGGGTCGTCACAATCCATCGATCGCCCTCTTGACGAACTCCCTGGCAATAATTGACAGCCCAAAGTGGCATATTTTGCAGGTCAGAGACATAGTCGAATACGTCCTGAGGAGTAGCGGCAATAGTGACGCTTAATGTAGCAGATTTCATAGTTTCACCTCGATTAAGTGGGGGTTAAAAAAGTCTTATTTCTGTGATACAGAGTTTTAGACTCACCCATTGATCGAGGTGTGACTGAGAAAGAGATTATTTTTGAGAAATCAAACAAACTATATTTCTGCCGGCTTCCCGTTCGACTCGTCTGGTCTCCGAAAAACCCGCAGCTTGCAAACGTTGTTCGACCTGTTCCATCTGCTGTTCAGTGAACCCGGGAGCAGAAAACATTCGCTTTTGCGGTAGAGCGGCACGCAAAGCCAATATTAGCTGTCCCTTGTTTTTCAAAACACGGAGGACTTCGTTGAGTCCCCTTATCGGATCTGACCAGTGGTGAAAACTGTTCACAGCAAACACCTTATCGAAGGTTTCCTCGTCAAACGGAATTTGTGAGGCTGATCCCAACTTAAGATCAACCTGACCTGTTTGAATCCCACGTCGATTGCGGCGGGATGCCTGTGATAACATCAGTGTGGAAGGATCAACGCCCGCAATCCGTGTGGCCTTCGTTGTTCTGATAAGCTCCTGAATGGCAGTACCGGGGCCGAATCCGATCTCCAATATAGATTCATTTGGTTGGACATCAAGTAGTTCAACGACTGCCTGATTCATGAATCGATTCTTGGTCGCCATAAGCCGTCCAACTAACAATCCCAGAAATCCTGTAGGATGTCCAAACTGTCCCGCCAGACCGTGAGACTTACAGACACTGATGGGATGCGATTCGGATGAAGTCGCCGTCATAATGTGTGTTCCTGATTCATTCTTTTTCGAAGCACTCGCGAACCGACCGCAGTGTGCGTGTGGCCTGTGTGAGCCTGGATTCTGAAAACTTTGCGGACAGAGTTTGAAAGACTTCAGCTTCTCTCAACTGCATCTTTTCGACAAAGACGCGTCCGGTGCCAGTCAGTTGAACAAGTTTGGACCGCCTGTGATGCGGGTTGTCGATGAATTCAACATATCCTTCCTCCACGAGTGGGTTCACGAGGCTCTGAATGTGTTGGCGCGAGACCGGACGCGCACGCGCCATCTGGGGAACTGTTTGTGGACCAATTTCATACAACCCTTTTAATACCCCCCGCTTTCCGGCAGCGAGCTCGCCTCCCCCGTGAAGCTCATCAGCAACCACTCGTAAACGGTGAAACAGCAGGACGGTCTCGTCGATCAAATTTTCAATGGATGGTTTTTTCTGATTCATGACAACTATATTGTCTTATTGACAATATAGTTGTCAATATAAATTATTAAAAAATTAACGTTTTGTCCTTTCTTGAAATCGACAATCATTTGAAGATCTTCAGATACAGTGCTTGACACACTTTTATTTGTATATACAATAAAATATGAACGAGGAAAGAGATGAAAGACAACAAGCTAGACAATTTGACCGACCTGATTGCCAGTGAGTGCATTGCCGTCCGGATGAGAATCCTGAATCGAGTGATCTCAAAGATCTATGATGATGCGCTGCGCCAGACGGGTGCTAAAGTCAGCCAGATGAATATCCTGGTTGCGGTTGGCAAGCTGGGCACGGCTCGACCTGCCGATGTGTGCGCGGCTTTACATCTCGATGTTTCCACGCTCAGCCGCAATGTCGAACGCATGAAGGCTCGAGGTTGGCTGGAGGTCATTCCTGATGAAGATGGAAGGGCACAACCTTTTCGTCTGACAAGCGAAGGTAGAAAACTCTTAGAGCAAGCAGCCCCTGCGTGGAAAGAGGCTCAGGAACAAGCGAAGCAACTCTTAGGAGAAAATATTACTGGGCAATTAAATCAAGCTGTAAAACGAGTGAATAAAATCAAATCCTGATTTTCACTTTCTCTTTTTTTAACCATTTAATTGTATATACAAATTAAAAGGCGTCTAAAATGAGCCTGGAAGAACACCCCACAGTGAGGCGCATCCGTCAACAGGAAACGGACAGAGTCGAGGAAGTGACTCAACCACTCGATGCCAACTGGCTACGTCAACTCGTCCTTGATAAAGGGACCGACGATGTCGGTTTCGTCGAAATGGAAAGGCCGGCATTGGATGATCAACGAGAAGACATCCTGAATGCTTTTCCTCGTACCAAAACGCTGATCAGTTATGTTGTGCGGATGAACCGGGAACCGATTCGTTCGCCTGCGCGTTCGGTGGCAAATCTCGAATTTCATCACACAGGCGATGAGGTCAATGAAATTGGTCGTGATCTCGTAAGGACATTGGAGGACGAAGGTATCAAAGCGCTCAATCCGTCCATGGGTTTTCCCATGGAGATGGATAATTTTCCGGGAAAGATTTGGGTCGTGTCACACAAACCGGTTGCTGTGGCTGCAGGCTTGGGAATGATGGGCATACACCGCAATGTCATCCATCAGAAGTTCGGCAACTTCATTTTATTGGGGACGATTCTGGTTGATGCCGAGGTCACCGAGTATGGCCGACCCATCGACTTTAATCCTTGTCTGGAATGCAAACTCTGTGTGGCCGCCTGCCCTGTGGGAGTGATTTCTCCTGAAGGGGACTTTAACTTTTCAGCCTGTTACACGCACAATTATAAAGAGTTCATGGGAGGCTTCACCGATTGGACCGAACAAGTGGCCGACAGCAAAAATGCCATCGATTATCGTCATCGCGTGAACGATTCCGAATCTTCCTCGATGTGGCAGAGTCTCTCCTTCGGGGCCAACTATAAGGCCGCGTATTGCCTATCAGTCTGTCCTGCCGGAGAAGATGTGATTGCCCCGTATCTCGCTGATAAGAAAACACACCTCAAAGAGAATGTGCGTCCGCTGCAACAAAAAGCAGAAACGATTTATGTTCTCAAGAATTCCGATGCCGAACAACACGTTGCTAAACGGTTTCCTTACAAACAGACGAAACATGTAGGAAATAGTTTGCGTCCCAGCAACATTGACGGATTCATCCGAGGAGTTCCTCTGGTCTTTCAACCCGGTAAGTCAAAGGGCTTAAATGCCACATATCACTTCATCTTTACTGGCGATGAAGCAAAAGAAGCCACGATTGTGATTCAGAATCAGAAAGTCAATGTTGAAGAAGGACACCAAGGCGAACCCGATTTGCGCGTGACCGCCGATACGAAAACGTGGCTTGGCTTTTTAAAGAAAGAAAAAAACATCGTCTGGGCATTGCTGCGGCGGAAGATTCGTCTGAAAGGCTCCCCCAAACTCTTGCTTGCTTTTGGGAAATGCTTTCCCCAATAAGTCTTCAAGAAAAGACATAATTCAAAGATCGGGAACTAATTCCTGGCGTTCTCCTTTGGCATAGCGAATGACATCAATGGCGTCCATGATCAGAGACAGTGAGTTCACGACCATGATTCCACGAACCCAGAAGCCGAAGGAATCATCGGCGGGAATTTGACTGACACGCATTGCCAGCCACCCGACGAATGGAATCCAGAGAATGTGACCCAGACCAAGAATGCGTGTGAATCCAAAGCGGGCCGTCAGGAAAGACATGAGCAGGGCCGCCCCAAACAGCGCAGCCAGGGCTGCTTGTGCTTCGGTGTGGTGCAGAAATAAGATCGGAGCAAAGCCATTAAAAAAGATGAGCACGAATAACCAAGCTTTAATGGGCTTCGGCATACTCATGACACCTTTATTAAATTTGACAAATCCTTGCATCGTCTCTCCTTCAGTTTGTGAGTTGATCTCATGCTATCACAGACTGGTACGATAGCCTGTTGTGATTTCTGTTTCAATGTCGTTATGAAATTAGACATGTGAACCGGTTCATCGACATCATGCCTTCAATTTGTGAGAATTATGATTCGGGCACTCTTTGTCACTACAACGTTCAGGAATTGTCTTTGTTCCTTCCATCATCAAAGCACCACAAGTCTTGCGATTTCGCTTATGTTTGCAATGTTTTCCTGTAGGACGGGCCTTCAACCAAAACTTGCACTTGGGACGTGCCGAACAGGCCCACATCAGACCAAACCGCCCTCGGGTCGGCACAATTTCTCCTTCTGTGCATTCAGGACAAGTAATGCCTGTGGGAGACAGGTCAGCATGTTCGCTACAGGCAGCCTTCTTTTTCACGAGAACCTCTCGTGAAGAAATCGAGTTCAATAGAAATTAACTAATCCAAAGAGGTACCGTACTGATTCATTCCTGTCAAAACTGTAAACTATTTCACGATGCAGAAAAAATCTCCTTAGCAACGCTTACCTTTGAAACAATTGGTTATCGGGGAAATTCGATGTATACCACGGGAACATGATCTGTTAACCATACTTCATTAGGAGTGACAAAAAATTCGAATCCTGCCTGGTGCATTTCGAGTGCTCGGACTTTGAGTAAGACTGGGTTTCCACGTCGACTTCCTACGTTGAGGCTGGTCTTTTCATCAACATGCAGATGAACATGATGCCGTTTCATTTTCATCAGCCCTCCATGCGCAATGGCACCGACAAACTGTTGCGGTGTCCCATGAAACAGGATTTCCGGCGGAATGGCAGCCTGATAACCCAGGTCGATTTTTACAGAATGCCCTTGATTCGCTCGGATGCGCATTCCATCTTCACTCAATGAAAATCGCTGTTTGTCGTTTGTATTGACGACAAGTTCCAATGTTTCCCGCGACATGGTCTTGCCATGCTCTGCCATTGATGTCAAAAGTGTTTCTATATCAACCCAACCTGACTCATCGAGTTCGATCCCGATTGTTTCGGGCTGATGTCTGAGTACAAGACTCAGGAATTTACTTTTCTTTCTGATTTCTTTTTCGTTCATTTTATTTATTCTTAACTATTTATTTTTTGTTATTACTCATTTTTGAGGATGCTTCAGTTCATTGTCAGACTGCATTAGACAAGAACCACACCTGCCATTTTCATTTCTTCATAGGCCCGCCACACATCTCCCGGATTGAGATCTACTCCCCGACACCCTTCTTGAATAACACTGGTCTTCAGACCAAGCTTGACTGCATCAAGGGCCGTGAATTTGACACAATAATCTGTCGCCAGTCCCATAATGACAACTTCGCTGATTCCACGTTCGCTTAAAAACTCGAAAAGCCCTGTGGACTGTCGAAGATCGTTATCGTAAAAACCACTATAGCTGTCGATTTGCTTATCAATCCCTTTGTAAAAGATACGATGGATACCGTCGACTTCCAGCTGAGCATGTAGTTCTGCTCCCTGTGTTCCTTGAACACAATGATCCGGCCACAATATTTGTTCTGATCCTTCTAAATCGACCAGATCTCCTACTTGCTTTTCATTATGCTGACTGGCAAAACTCTGATGATCGGCGGGATGCCAATCCTGCGTGGCAACAACCAGATCGAATTCTGGTATTAAGCGATTGGCAACCGAAACAATCACATCTCCTTCTGGAACCGCCAGTGCTCCTCCAGGCATGAAGTCGTATTGAATGTCAATTAAAATTAAAGCCTTCATTGTTCAAGAGCCTGGATTAATAAGGAGGAAGCAACCTTCTGAGACCTAGCGCAATCACCACGGAAGCAAATACCATATTTCGAGGAATTGTTGCCAACCAGTACATTGAAGGCGGCTTCTGTGGTTCAGTTGATTCCAGTACTTTTGCTATTTTCATTGCCAAAGATTCCATCCATACTTTTGTTCGAGGCCATTCGATCAGACGTTCGATCCATTCCGAAGGAATGGCGTTAGCACCTGAATTAGCTCCACAAACAGCACCGGTGATAGCGGCCACACTATCGGTATCGCCTCCCAACATCACAGCGTTTTCCACCGATTGGCGGAGATTCTCTGGTGAATACGCCCAGCAATACAGTGCCGCTGGGACGGTTTGATTGACATAGCCACTAATTCCTTTTGCCCAGCCTTCTGACTGTGCAAAAAGATCAGGTGACTTTCCTTCTGATAAAAATTGAACTGCATTAAGAATTGAAGCTTTCAACTCATCATTTTGTATACATTCCCCAGCATTTCTTAGAAAAGCGATGGGATGATTTTGTTTTCCTTCAGTACCAATCCGAGATGCCCTGGCAATCAGCAATGCCCCCTCTTCAGCCTTTGGATCGGTATGTGTCATCCGTGTACTGGCTCGTACCAGCTCTACTAAATGTTCGTCTGAGGTAGCACAAACTCCCAACAAAGCCGATCGCATCGCTGGTCCATTGCCGGCACTAAAAACACCACTTTTTTGTGGAAGAAATCCGACTAAAAGTTTCAGACACGCTTTTAATGTTGCAAACCCTACTCCTGCAGGCATGCACAGGAACCAATGCTTCAGTTCACGTGCGAATTGCTTTTCAAATTGAACGACATCTCCTTGAGAAATCACTAATGCACGCCCCACCATGAGAGTGTGTTCCGTATCGTCACTACACATTCCATGTCCGAAAATCAGACTCGGATTGAGCGGCGGGTCACCATAGATTCGTTGAGCCCGATTCCTGGAAAGACCTTCGCGTTTCAGTCCTACAGCATCAGCAACCGCTGTACCAAGAATACAACCCAGGATTTGAGAATAACGATCCATACTAAACCTCGAAGTGAAACCCCTGTTTTGTCTGGCGTCGATACTTACGACGATCAAATTTGTAGAGCCTGGCTGCGCGATGTGCAACATCTGTCTCGACTTCATCCAACTCGATAAGAATCCCCATACTGAGAATCTTTTTGCGGAAGTTCCTCTTATCAAGCTGTCGATCCAGGATGACTTCATAGAGATGCTGAATCTGTCGCAACGTGAATTTGGTCGGCAGTAATTCAAATCCCAGAGGTTGATATCGAACTTTGTTTCTCAACCGCTCGTGGGCCATTTTCAAAATCGTCGGATGATCGAATGCAAGTGATGGAACATCATCAATGGCAAACCAGGCCGCGTTACGCGCATCAGTGGCCGCATGAATCCGATGATCGGAAAGCTTCACCAAAGCATAATAAGCAACCGTCACGACACGTTCTCGCGGGTCACGATCTATTTCGCCAACTGTGTAGAGTTGTTCTAAATATACTTTTTCGATTCCGGTTTCTTCTGCAAGCTCGCGACGAGCGGCTTCGTCCAGTGTCTCGTCCAATCGAACAAAACCACCGGGTAATGCCCAATGACCCTCAAACGGAGGAAGATCGCGCTGGATTAACAATACTTTTAGATCTTCTTCATCCAATCCAAAAACCACACAATCCACCGTTAAGGCAGGTCTCGGGTATTCATAACTGTATTTCATTTCGATTCCTTTAGTGTAATATAAACACCATGACAATTAAATATTTCTGAGGTTCGCACGATACTTAAAAACCAGTCATATTAATCTGGTATTACAATAAATCATTCATCTCCAACAGCTCTTGTTCGAAGCCCCCCGACAGGATGGGAAAGCGGCACCAGGTTTTCGGATCCAGATTCTCATCATCCAGATGAAATGACGGCGCATAACGTTCACGCTTCCATTGATTTCGCGACCAGAGTCGAAAGAAACGCGCGACCCAGTCCGCAAGTTCTGCGGGCTGGTAGTCGGGAAATTCTGCGCGAGCCATCCGAAATAAATCAACCGGTCCCTTCTTATCACGGATGGCTGCCCGCTCGATCCAGTCGAGCAATTCATAAGGCATCAAGTCGCTTTCATCTGTCTGTCCGGCTTGTTGAGGCCGTAGTTCCGCCGTCGGTTCCTGACGATTCACCAGTTCTAAAGTGGACAGGCTACCAACTCCCATCGGTCCTGCATGGCACATCCAGTCCAACCATTTCCGTAAAAATGCTTTGTCGATCCCTGCAATAGGCGAAAGTCCACCACACGTATCACCGTCCATCGTCGTATATCCCACAGCAGCCTCTGATCGATTGCTGGTAGCCAGCAAAAGTGCATCACGGAGATTTGCCAGCAGCCAGACTCCCGGTGCTCGAACACGCGCCTGAATATTCTGTAGCGCAACATCGTCGTCCTCCCAGTTCAAATCACGGCCAATCGCATTCGATACGAAGCCAACATACGATTGCACGATGGGATCAACGTCGAGTTTTAGAAACTCTGCTCCCAGTGATGCAGCAAGCGCGGAAGCCGCCCGCTCTGTCGCCTCAGAGCTATTTTCTGTGGCCTGGTAAACACAAGTGAGTAATTTTTGAACGACCGGCTCAGCAGAGTTCAGATGATCTAATTCTTTGATATGCGACAATCTGGATTGAAATCGCTGCGGACCTAACTCTGCCAGTCCGAATTGGACCAACGACCAGACAAGCACAACAACTGCAGCAGAATCTGCCCCTCCACTCAGTGAAACCACGAACCCCTTTGATCGACTTTTTCTCAAATAGTCATACAGTCCCAAGGCAACTGCTCTGGTAAACTCTTCCTCTTTCACAGACTTGTCGGTCTCCCATGGGGCGACTCTGTTTTTGATCGACCGTGGTTCGATGTCCGGAAATGTGAACGCAGTCTTCACAGTGGCGAGTGTTTTATTTTGTTGATGGGGTTGAAAGCTCATAAGCTGTGTGCGTTTGATGCGTGTTAAATCAACGTCGACAACCGACGTGGTGACCACATAATCTGAAAACAAAAGCCGTTGGCCTTCAACTAACAGGTTTCCACTACTGGCAATCAATGTGGCCCCATCATAGATAATACGTCCCGCTTCATTGCCGAGTAAATTTGCATAGAGGTAAGTGACACCATATGCCCGAGCGCTTTCGAGTACCAGTCGACGACGAATGTCCTGCTTGCCGAAAGCAAAGTGGCTAGCACTCGGATTCAAAATGAGATCGACACCCGCCATTGCCAACTCACGACCAGGGCGATCTGCAGCCCAGGCATCCTCACAGATTTCAAAACCAATCCGAACACCTCCACAATTGAAAATCAGATTCCCGATTGGATAATTACGTCCCTGAATCTCAATCTCGCTGACTTGTTGCGAATCCCAGGCTTTAAACCAGCGAGGTTCATAATGGATTCCATCTCCGGCAAGACGATTCTTGGCAACAAATCCGAGTACCTTTTGATCAGCAATCAAGCAGACACAATTATAAAGTGCTCCATTATGCAGCAGAGGGAGTCCTATTGAGACGACTACTTGTTCGGTATGCGGTAGCACTTCAAAGAGTGCCAGCAATGCTCGTTTTTGGACATCAATGGAAAAAAACGCATCCTCACAACCATAGCCAGTGAGACACAACTCGGGGAGAGCGACAAGCGTTGCCCCTTGCTCACGGGCAGCTGTAATGGCATTGATGATATTTGTTGTGTTGCCTGCCCAATCCAGGGGGGTCTGATTAAGGGCGACCGCCGCGACGTGAATCAATTGCATGATCGTGTCAATTCATTTTCTACTGTGGTTATCTCATCGTCTGTTATTATTTTGATTGTGGCTGCCTCGCCCGGAGAATCCATTCCGTTTTTAACTGATGCAACTCTTCTTCGAGCCCTACCGGATACTGATGTGGTTTGACATGTCGCCGAATTCCGGCATGGAATAGACCAAGCTGCTGTTGAACCCGTTCTCGGATTGCCGTGAGTGGCTCACAGTCATGAACCGTGTCTCCCTTGCGAACGATGGGAATCAACAAGTCATCTCCGACCAGATCCTTTTCAAAATGGCGGTGACGTGTTGGATCCAACGGGTCGACCATAACTGTGTTTAAGGAGTTCATATTCAATTCGTTATAAATCATATCGGCAATCGCCCCTTCCCCGTTACGAAAACGGCGTACTTGCAAAATGCCCGGAGTCGACGTTTTGATGGCCTGCTCCGATAACTTCACTTTGGGTTCCCAACGTCCCTCTTCGTTCTGTATCGCTCCCAGTTTGTAGACACCTCCCAATGCCGGCTGATCGTAAGCAGTCACCAATTTTGTTCCCACTCCCCAGACGGCGATCTTAGCACCTTGCTCTTTAAGGCTGGTAATAATGCCTTCATCGAGATCATTACTGGCAACAATCGACGCATTGGAGAAACCAGCCTGATCTAATAACTGCCGTGCCTCGATACTTAAATAAGCCAAATCACCGGAATCGAGACGAATCCCCACCATCTCGTGACCCGATTCTCGAAGCCGTAAACCCACCTGGATTGCGTTGCGAACACCATCCAACGTGTCATAGGTATCAACAAGGAATACACAGTTGTTGGGCATTGCGGTTGCATATTCTTCAAATGCGGAAAGTTCATCGTTGAAAGACATCACCCAGCTGTGAGCGTGCGTTCCTTTCACGGGAATATCAAATAGTTTTCCAGCCAATACATTTGAGGTTGCCGCACAGCCACCAATGTATGCCGCGCGGCTGGCAGCCAGTGCACCATCAATTCCCTGAGCACGTCTCAGACCAAACTCTAGGACAGGCTCACCACCCGTTGCCGCACAGATACGAGCTGACTTGGTCGCAATCAAAGTCTGATAATTCACAATATTTAATAGCGCTGTCTCCAGAATTTGGCACTGGAGGATGGGACCTTTTACTCGAACCAGTGGTTCATGGGGAAAAACAACCGTACCCTCGGGTACAGCATCCAGGTCACAACGCAGTTCTAACTTAGAGAGATAATCCAAAAATTCTTTTGCAAAGAGGGGACGACCGTCGTTTCCTTCCAGTACGGAAAGATAGTCAATATCATCAAGCGTAAATCGGAATTGGTTCAAATAATTCAGAACGTACTCCAGTCCGGCAGCGATGGTAAACCCACCTTGAAATGGATTTTTCCGGAAGAACATATGAAACACGGCTTCTTGCTCTGCGCGACCTGTTTTCCAATAACCCTGGGCCATCGTGAGTTGGTAGAGATCAGTAAGCAGTGCTAAAGGCGTTCCATAGATTTTCATGAGTGTTGACATTGATCTGACCTCCGTTTCCACTAAAGTTAGTGTATTATAAACACTAAGTATTGCGAAGTCAATCTGCTGTTGCTCATTTTTCCTTAAAAATGGAAATCACTAGAAATTCAGGCAATGTCTTCGACGGAACTGATACAGCGAAAACCGAGGCAGCGACCTCTTGCCAGTGGTGTGCGGCCGCGGCGATAGGAGCTGTGGCATAATTGGGAGGGTCCTACCCAGCTTCCACCGCGTTCACTGCGCACACGAGTGTTTGTCTGGTTGAGGGGATTATGCTCTATGGCTTCCGGACTTTGATAGAATTCAGCGTCGTACCAGTCTCGGCACCACTGCCAGACATTCCCCGCCATATGATGCAGACCAAAGAGCGACATCCCTAACCTGGCATTGACATCAGCCAATGGGAGTTCGCTGACATCATAACTGACAGACTTTCGATGAAAGCCAAATCGCATTCTATCCTGTGATGGTGATTCAGATCCCCACGGATAAGGCTGCGAATATTGTCCTCTGGCCGCGTATTCCCATTGTGCTTCAGTGGGCAGATAACCGCCCGCGTCTGTGTGAGATTCATCCTGATAGCGCAGCCAAAGCTTATCATTCGCCCAGAGTGAATAGGCATTCGCTCCATACCAGGAAACCAGAATCATGGGCCATTTTTCACAGCCAGGTAGTGGCTGCCATTCTGATCCTTCCTTTCTGATTAACATGTGAATGTCTCGATCATCATCGAGGTCGAGCACAAACCAGTCTGTCAAATAGGAATCAGGGACTTCACCAATCGAATTCAAAAACCGGCAATAGGCGGTGGTCGAAACAGGTTCAGCGTCAATCAGGAAAGTGTCCAGTTTGACGATGTGCTTTGGTTTTTCATCCGCAATTGCATCGGGACGATCGCTCCCAATTTCGACTTCAGCAGTGGGAACCTGAATGCACAGCATACCGTCAGAGCGTCTGCGAAACTGAGGGTATGAATTTTTCGTCTCAACAGATTCAAATAAGTTCGATTTAGTCGAACCGCTTCTTTCCCAGCGTCCATCTAACTGGGTAAATGAGAACAATTCTGCCGGTGCCTTTTCAGTTTTTGGTTGACGAAAATGATGACTTCGACCAGGTGTCCCCGTTCCCTGATTGAGGTAAGCCAGTTCTGCCAAGTCACTCAGCCGAAAGGGCTGTCGAGTGAAAATCGACTTATACACAGGATCAGAAGATTCGGAGGGCAGCACAGTATCAAGCGCCTCTTCCAACTCCATTATTAACTCAATTAGATCCAAGCTATCACAACCAAGATCTTCAATCAGTCTATCACTGAGAGAAATCTCATCGCGCGGAAAACCTAACTGTTCCGACGCGACATCTAAGACTTTCTGTTCGATCTCACTAAGTCGCAACTGTGGTTTAGTGGTCATAAAATGTTCCTCTAAGTGAAACGTCGACTTCATTTATCTTAAGTTTCGTATTTTAACTAATCGTCACGTCGGTCACTTTGTTCTTATTCGTGAATACTATACCTCCAGAGAAAATGAAGCAAATCCCTCCATACTGTCGAAGTAGCTCTTGAGGGCCTGCATGTAAAACACATCGATTGTATTTAAAACAATTGTAGAAACCAACGAGATTTTCATGCTTGCGCGATTTCCTCACTTTCAATTTGTTTTGAGCCTCTTTACGTCCCTCGTGTTACTCCTTCTAGTCCCATCCGAGACTTCTGGCCAGGATCCCACCTGGCTGGAAGAGGATGATTACCTGTATCGTGCCTACTTCGACTTTTCGGGAATGGCAGGTGGAGTCAACGATACCGGACAGGGGTTATTGTTTATTCCATTGTCACAAGATGAAGAAAGTCTGTTCTTTGCCGATTTGCGGGGCAATATCTTCGATGACTCCTCAGCAGAGGGAAATTTCGGACTCGGCTATCGTCAAATGATGAATGACCAGTGGATTGCTGGCGCGTATGGCTTCTTCGATGTCCGCCGTAGTGAGTATGGCAATATCTTTCGTCAGGGAAGTTTTGGTGTGGAACTGCTGAGTATTGAGTGGGATTTCCGGGCCAACGGTTATGTCCCTACACTAAAACAAAAGCGGGTTGATTCGCTGTCTACCGCATACTTGAGTGGAAATAACATTGTTGTGCAGGGCGGCGAAGAACGCGCGTACTGGGGAACCGATTTTGAAGTGGGTCGTCTCTTGAAAACCTTTGATGAGATGAATGTGGATGCTGAACTGCGCGGGTATGTCGGCGGGTATTACTTTGATAACTCCGCCCCCGGCTTTAAGGAAATGGCGGGACCGCGGACGCGTGTCGAATTTCGGATGTTTGATTTACCGTTTCTAGGGAATGGATCGCGTGTGGTCCTGGCGGGTCAATATCAATACGATGAGTTGCGCGGTTCGCAAGGCACCGGCATGTTGACAATTCGTGTGCCTCTACCGGGAAATGGGGACAGTCAAAAACTGACTCGGTTCCAACGCCGTATGGTCAACCCGATTGTACGTGATATCGATATCGTATTGAATCAGGCACGGGGACCTGTGGAACAGGCCAAGCTTCAACAGACCGGTCAGGTGTTAAATAACATTACTGTTATCGATGCCAATACTGTCGGTGCCGAAGCGGTCTTTAACGGTGCAGGAACCAACAGCGTGGTCCTCTTCGATGGTAGTGCCGGTACGATTGACACCAGCACTGGGTTTGTCTTTAACAATGGTCAGCTCGCACTAGCTGGTGGAAAGAGCGTAAACGTCGTCGGTTGTAATTCAGGTGCCGTTGCCAGCTTCAATTATGGTTCTCGACCGACGGTCAATGGAACGGTCAATACGATTGATGTATTTACCATGGCCGATAACTCTAGCATCGTGGGTATGAATATTACTGGCGGCCAGAATGGAATTTACGGGAACAACATCAGCGGCTTTACAATGGCTTGCAACACGATTAGTGGCGCTTTGGAAGACGGAGCGCATTTAGACGGTACGATCAACGGAACGATCATTGACAATACATTCAGCACAAATGGGACGACGACAGACAACGATGGTCTTGAAATAGAAAACTTTGTCGGCGGCAGTATCACAGGGAATACGTTTAGAAACAACGATTACGGCTTCTACAGTTCCAATGAGATCAGCGGGGGAACCATCGCCCATAATACGGCCCACAACAATACCTATGATGGATTTACTTTTACTAATATCAGCGGAGGAACCATTTCAAATAATACCTCACGAGATAATGGCGAAGATGGATTCTTTTTCTTTGGTACCATGTCTAACGGAGTTTTCTCAAATAACATAGCCAATAATAATCACAACTTCGGATTCAACTTTTTTCAGATGACCGGAGGGACTATCAGCGGTAATCAAGCAATTGACAATGATTTCGCAGGTTTTGCTTTCTTCGGTGCGATCTCTGGTGGAACGTTCTCTAGTAACATTGCAGATAAGAACGATGACGGATTTTACTTCGATCAAGACATTACGGGGGGCACATTCTCTGGAAACACAGCAAGTAACAACAGGTTCAATGGGTTCTATTTTGCTGATAACGTATCAAACATGACATTCACAGGAAACGTCGCGAGTGAAAATGTAACGAACGGAATCAAATTTGGGGATACCGTCGGCACGGGAACGATCATCAGCAATAATTCGGCGATTGATAACAAAGATGATGGATTTGATTTCGATGATGTCGCAGGCGGTACTATCAGTAATAACTTTGCCTCAGGAAACCTGGAAGATGGTTTTGATTTTGATGATGTCTTCCTTGGTGGCACATTCAGTAATAACGTATCAGTCAGTAATACTTTCAATGGATACGATTTCATTGCACCAATTGTCGGCGGAACAATTACAAATAACAGTGCCCAGAGCAACTCGGCCGATGGTTTCTTCGTGAATATTTTCAGTGGTGCTAACACAGCCACTTTCTCAAACAACACGGCGACCCAAAACACAGCAAAAGGCTATAACGTCTTATCCGGTACACCACTAAACGGAGTGGGCACGAACACCGGTTCCGGAAATGCAAGCGACAATAATTTCTGATCATCAGAAAGCAGTTTATAAGGGTGACTGCTTTCTTCAACGGCCAGACTCTAAGGCACTTTGGAGTCTGGTCACTTTTTCTTTGAGTAACTCGTTCTCAGCCTTCAGCTTTTCAATGACCGGTAAGATATCTTCTCGGGAAAACCGTCTGTGAATGTGTTGATGGCAGTTCATGTCCCAGGCTTCAATCGAAAACAGAATTGCTCGTTCAGGTTTGGCTGGATACTCCGGATCGTGTAAGCGATTGATTAATTCCTCATCTTCCTCAACGACTTTAGCCGTTCCCCAGAGTTTAATGCGGCGGCTGTTGACATAATCCATCAGAAACAGAAACGCTTTGGGATTTTCAGACAGATTCCCCAGCGTAATATATTGCCGATTACCGCCAAAGTCTGCGAAGCCCAATGTCTTCTGGTCGATTACTTTGAGAAAGCCGCGGCTTCCCCCACGGTATTGAATATAAGGTTGTCCTGCTCCATTGGTTGTGCCCAGATAAAACATGTCCAGGCTTCCTATGAATTCTTCGAGTATCGGAGTCACTTCTGTGAGCCAGCCATGCCCGCGCTCTACTTTTGAATAAGTGGAGCGTGAACCTTTTTGTGTTTGAATGGTTTTGACGGCCGGTGTAAAGGCGATATCACTCGGGTACTCGTGCATCACTCGGCTTCCCCAAAAATGCTGAAAGGAAATCAAAAATCACCGGGCCTTGCAAATGACTTCGCAAGACCCGGCGCTAGGACCAGTGCCAGGTACTTAATTTGATGTGGCCACATTTCTGTGCAGGAAACTCCGCATTGTTTGAGCGATCTTATCGCCATCTTCTTCCAGCGCGAAGTGTCCCGTATCTAATAAATGAAATTCCAGGTTTTTCAAGTCGCGTTTGTAAGGGTATGCCCCTGCATCGGGGAAGATTTGATCGTTCTTTCCCCAGACAATCAAGGTAGGAGGTTGGTATTTACGTAAATACTTCTGCCATTTCGGATAGAGTGGCGGGTTACTGCCATAACTGTAGAACAATGCTAATTGAATTTCCTGATTTCCAGGTCGATCCAATAAAGGCTGCACGTGCCCCCACGTATCGGGACTGATGGTTTCCGTGTTTCGCACGCCATGTGTGTATTGCCACTTGGTGGCGTCTAGTGTCAGGAATCCACGCAATTTGTCTCCCTGTTCCGTCGTTCGATGCTTCCAGTATTCTTTGATCGGAACCCAGAATTTGTTATCGAGACCTTCATCGTATGCGTTTCCATTCTGAATGATCAGTGAATCAACCCGTTCCGGATGTTTGACGGCCAACCGAAAGCCAACCGGCGCCCCGTAGTCCATCAGATAGAGTGAGTACTTTTTTAGCTCCAGCTGTTCTGTGAACGTTTCGACGACATTCGCCAGATTGTCGAAGGTATATTCAAATTTATCAACGGATGGCGCAGAACTATGCCCATAACCGGGATAGTCCGGGGCAACCACATGATACTTGTCTGCTAACGCGGGAATCAGGTTGCGAAACATATGCGATGACGTAGGAAACCCATGTAACAATAAAACGGTTGGCGCATCCTTGGGACCTGCTTCCCGATAGAAGATGTCGAGGTCATTGACTTTGACTGTTCGGTGTAGAACCTGCGTGTCATGAACTGCTTCCGCCTGCACTTTGTATCCGGTTGTGCTCACGAAAGCGAGCACAACCAGAGTCAGGACTGTCTGTTTCCAAGATCGCATTTTATTTCTCCCTTTAATTTACGTGTTGTTATTAAAAAGTATTAAATTTCTGAATCAATTAGTGGCAGCAGCTACCGCCATCAGTAGAACAGGCAGCCACAGACTCTTCTGCCAACGCTTCGACTTCAGGGAAGTCGACTTCTGTTTGAGCCAGGTGATTGAAATAGTTCGTAAAGATATTCAATGCGACATTGGCAACCACTTCGGTGATTTCTGCATCACCAAAACCAGCGTCACGAAACTCCTGAAGATCCTGATCTGAAACAAAGCCGCGTTTCTCAACGATCTTCCGCGAGAATCTCATCAAAGCATTCGTCTTTTCGTCCGCATCGGATCCGGATCGACTCGACTGGATTTCCTCGGCTGTGAGACCTAGGTTTTTTCCAATCGCAGAATGGGCGGCCAGACAGTATCCACATTGATTGAACTCACCCACATTCAAAGCAATTTGCTCTCGGTTTTTCGCGGAGAGTGCGCCTGCACCAAGAGAACCACTGAATTTGAGATAAGCATCCAGAACCGCGGGAGAATTGGCCATCGTTTTCATGATATTGGGAGTGATACCCAATTTCGCTTTGACGCCGTCCAACAAAGTTTTGGCTTTACCAGTGGCAGTTTCAGGTGAAACAGAATTTAAACGTTGCATCGTTCGTCTCCTTCGCATCAATCACAGTTCAAAATATTTGTCGGGCAACTCACCCAACATCAAACAAAAAAATACAGACAGGTCTGTATATTCACAATCAAAAAAAGAGACACAACTATCTTCGCTTCGCTTTTGCAATCAAATCAAAGGCCGCATCGCGGGCAATGTCTGCTGCCTCGGGAGTTCCTTCGCTGACGGCGGTCACAATCGCCCCTTCAACCAGAATGGCAATTGCGGGTGCCGCAGCAGCGGCCTTCTTCCCTTCCGAATCAATAATAATCTGCTTTAACATCTCATGGAATTGACGTTTATGTTCTGTGCTAAACTGAGAAGCGGCGTGTGTCGCATCTGCCAGTTCTGCTGTCGCATTAATAAACGAACAACCTCTATAACTTGGGTTTTCAAACCAATTTCGTAATACAATAAAAAATGCGTTGAGCGGTTTCATCCCTTCTTCAATGTGACGATTCATATTTTCCTTGAGAAACTGATCAAACTGTTCCTCACGGTATTTCAACACTTCCAGAATCAAATCATCCTTAGAAGGAAAATGGTTATACAATGTCATCTTAGCCACGCCCGCTTCGGCAATGACTCTGTCGATTCCCACACATCGAATTCCTTCTGAATAAAACAACTTTTCAGCTGTTTCCAGGATTCGTTTGCGAGCATTTGATGTTCGTTGTGTTTTACTCATGCCTTAATTATACAGACCTGTCTGTTTATGTCAAGTGGTTATTTGCAATTTTTTTGAAATTCAGAATTGCCATCCTTTGATCAATATCCATTGTGTTTGCTTGCATACGATTAGGAACTTGTGTGACTTGACAACTATCTCCTCAGACTTATAATTTAACCATATGGTTAATTCAAGGTCCCAACAACTTGACGAGACATTTTTTGCCCTGTCGGACCCGACGCGGCGTGCGATTATTGCCCATCTGGCCGATGGTGATTCGACCGTAGCAGAACTTTCGGAACCATTTTCGGTTTCGGCACCGGCGATCTCGAAGCATCTGAGAGTTCTGGAACGCGCGGGGTTGTTAACGCAGGAACGCGATGGCCGTGCACGCAGGTGCCATCTGATGCCGGAACCCCTCAAAGAAGCTGCCGAATGGGTTGAGAAGTACCAGCGATTCTGGGAAGGGAAACTCGATCAACTCGTGAAATACCTCGAACAAAATCAGCAGGAAAAACAAACATGATCGAAAAATATTCGGATGAGAATTCTCTGACCATACGGCGTACTATCAATGCGCCGCGGCAACTGGTATTTGATGCATGGACACAGATTGAACATTTGAAAAACTGGTGGCGGGCCAACCCCGCATGGTCGACCGAAATCGCTGAGGTTGATCTGCGTGTTGGTGGAAAATATCGACTCGGAATGCGCGACCCGGACAAAGAAGGCCCCTTTACCTGTTATGGTGAGTTCGTTGAGATTGTCCCTCCGGAAAAACTGGTCTACACCTGGTCGTGGGAGATGTCGACAGCGGACATCGGCAAGACACTCGTAACAGTAGAATTTCTGGAACAAGGCGAAGCAACGGAACTTGTATTAACACACGAGCGGTTCCCGAATGCAGAAGCAGCCAGCGAACATACCAAGGGCTGGACAGGTTGTATTGAAGGGCTGTCCCGTCTTGTGGAGTCGGATTGATGTCGCCGTTCTTCGAAGAGAGGACTGTTAGATGAATAGTTTTCGATATGAAACAAAAATCGCGAAATCACCTGCCGACGTTTATGCTGCGTTGACCACGAAGTCAGGCATCCAGGGTTGGTGGACCCCCGATTGCGATGTTCCCTCACAAATTGGTGATCTTCTTAATGTACGGTTTGGTGAGATGTTTCACACCTACAAAATCGAATCTCTGTTACCTTATGAAGAAGTTTATTGGAACTGTGTTGAGCATTTTCACAATATGCCGGGGCTCACCATATTTGACGAGTGGGTTGGAACCCGGCTCTCTTTCAAACTTTCGGCTGTCGAAAATGGTACCCAATTATTATTTGAGCATGAAGGCTTAACAGAGCAATTAGAATGCTATCCACACTGTTCCGAGCGTTGGCCTTTCTTTCTTGGTGTGAGCTTGAAAGAATATGTAGAGATCGGAACAGGCAGACCTTATATTGATCAAGAGCCTGCCGAATTTGATACATGAAGACATCAAACATTAACTAACGTCAAAATCACTTCTAAGGACAAAAGAATGAGTATTGCCGCACACATTAAAAGCGAATTACAACTCCCCACATCAGTCGTACAAGGCTATCTTCAGGATCTCTCGGATCAAGATTTAATGCGTCGTCCTGTCGAGAATGCGAATCACATTGCCTGGCAGCTAGGCCATCTGATCGTCGCCGAGCACGACCTCAACAATATGGTCTGTCCCGATTCGATGCCTGCCTTACCTGAAGGGTTTGCAGAAAAACATAGCAAGGAAACCGCATCCAGCGATAATCCCGGCGATTTCTGCACGAAGGACGAATATCTGAAATACATGGATGAACAACGGGCGGGGACATTGGCTTTACTGGATCGCTTGAGTGATGAAGAGCTTCAGGTGCCCGCTCCCGAACATCTCAAAATGTTTGGTGGTACGGTCGGCGCCGTCATTGCCGGACAGTCAGCACACTGGATGATGCACGCTGGTCAATGGGTGATTGTGCGTCGGCAACTTGGCAAAGAAGCGTTGTTTTAAGTCGGTTATATTCGGCCAACAGAACCGAACCTCTTGTATGCGTTTGACGATGTATACTTTATAGTGGAAAGTGCGTAATGAACTCGAAACCCTTTACTTGTGAGACAAACTTACAAGCGTCTCCAGAAAAAGTCTTTCAAGCGTTGACCAAAGACGTGAGCCAATGGTGGACCACTCACGCCGATGATGCCTCAAGCGTTGGTACGGAAGCGACATTCCGATTTGGTGAAACGTATAACACAATGTGTGTCAAAAAACTGACCCCGCAACAGACTGTGATCTGGGAGTGTATTGTGCAGAATCACGTGAACGATGATCTTTCTGTCAACGATGAATGGGTTGGCACCACTCTCCACTGGAACATCGAACCAACTAACAACGGATGCAAGCTAAGTTTCGTCCATGAAGGCTTAGTTCCTGAGTTGGAATGCTACGAAATTTGTGATGCGGGATGGAGTCACTTTATTCTAACCAGTCTTAAAAAATATGTGGAAACGGGAACAGGAGAGCCATTTACTCCATGAGAAGCCTCATCATTGACACTTAGTTCAATGTAAGCGAACTCAATTTAGCGTTAACTTGAAAAGGGAGATGAAACATGACAATCGAATTCACGGTTTCGGATATCATCCCGGCTTCACCACAAGCGGTCTACGACACATGGCTCGATAGCGAGGGACATACTAAGATGACGGGCAGCCCCGCTCATGCAACGGCGAAGGTAGGTGAGTCCTTCGATGCCTGGGAAGGACATATCACCGGCAAAAATCTTGAATTAGAACCGGGCAAACGGATCGTGCAATCGTGGCGAGCTGCAGATTATACCGAATCGGACGGGCTCTCTCAAATCGAAATCACTCTCGATCCTGTCGAAGGTGGTACGAAAATCACACTCACGCATAGCAATGTGCCAGATAATCAGACGGGGCATCAGGCCGGCTGGTTATCGCATTATTTCGAACCCATGAAGCACTATTTTGGCGGGAGCAAATAATCATGAAAAGAACCGTACTGGGAATCATTATTGCTGCCATCGTGCTTTATGTCTGGGGTTTTATCTATTGGGGCTTTGGACCTTACAGCACGATGATCTGGAAAAAATCAACAGATGACGTTGCCGCCGGGAAAGCACTGTTGGAATATTTTCCCCAAAACGGAACTTACTTTGTTCCCAGTTTTGACCAGGATCAGAAAACCGTTGAAACTCTTTATGAAGCAGGCCCCGTGGCCTTCGTTCATATGCTCTCAATCAATGGCAGTTCGATGGCCGACTTTTCGATTATGATCAAAGGATTTTTTTTGAACCTCGTCGTGATCATACTGATCGCCATTTTACTGAAACAAGTTTGCGCAGCACTTCCCAAGTATCTTGATCGCGTCAAATTTGTCGCTCTGGCAGGATTGATTTCAGCGATTTTCACTGACTTTGGCGATGCGGTCTGGTGGAAGCTCGACTGGCCGTGGGAACTCTATCAGGCGTTTTATGGATTCTCAGCCTGGCTGATCATTGGTTTGATCCTGGCAAAATTTATTGAACCGGAGATGAAACAAGATTCGCCAACATAATCTCACAGCTCATGCTCAGACTGATACCGACTCTACAAAGCCGGGAGGACGTCTCACTTGTGTTGCTTGCTCAAACGCGTAGGCGTAGCTGATCAGCTTGCCTTCCTGATAAGCGCCCGCGAAAAAAGAGAGTCCAATGGGAAGTCCGTGTACATAGCCTGCTGGAACCGTAATGTGCGGATAGCCAGCGAGTGCTGGAGGTGTGGAGCAGCCCGAGCTGCCACCGAGTTTGAGAATGTTGTCTCCCACGACAGGATCGATCACAAAGGCGGGCGTCCCCTCAGTGGGAGCAATAATCGCATCAAGCTGGTGCTCGTTCATCGCTTTGTCGATTCCATCGGTGCGCGAGAGACGATAGCACTCGGCTTTTGCTTCCAAATAAGCGGCATCGTTCAAGTCACCTTTCGCGTGTGCGATTTCTAACAGTTCCTGCTGGAAGAAAGGCATCACCTGCTCAGCATGATCTCGATTGAACTGAATCAACTCTGCAAGGTTCTTGACTTTCGCCCCCGGATGCTCGGCCAGATAGCAATTCACGCTTGCCTTAAACTCGTATAGGAACAGTTCCAGTTCGACTTCGCCAAACATGGGCAACGTACTTGCCTGGACAGGGTCGACGATGACCGCCCCCAATTCTTCGAGCTGTCGAATGGCGTTTTCAATGACGGCATCGGTACCTTCATGATCACCAAAACATTCGCGAGCGACGCCTAATCGGGCGCCTTTGATCATTGTAGTATCAAGAAACTGGCAATAGTCTTGTTCGCTCTGGTCGACACTGGACTGTGTCGCCGGATCGCGTGGGTCAACGCCAGTCAACGCAGTTAAGACCATAGCTACATCTGCCACACAGCGCGCCATCGGTCCTGCGGTATCCTGGGGAGAAGAAACACCAATGACCCCCGAACGACTCACGAGACCAACCGTTGGTTTGAGTCCCACGATGCTGTTAGTCGATGACGGGCGCACGATGGACCCATCGACTTCAGCACCAATGGCGGCGATACACAGATTGGCGGCTACTGCCACCGCCGATCCGGAACTGGAACCGAGCGGGCTACGGTCCAGAACATAGGGATTGCGTACCTGCCCGCCACGACTGCTCCAGCCACTGCATCCCCGTGTTGAACGCATATAGCCCCACTCGCTCATGTTTGTTTTTCCGAGCAAAACAGCACCGGCATCACGTAATTTTTCGACGAGAAACGCATCCTGTGGCGCAATATTACCTTCCAGTGCCAGTGAGCCAGCCGTTGTCTGCATCTTGTCTGCCGTGTCGATACTATCTTTAATCAGTATGGGTACACCATGCAGCGGACCGCGTGGACCACTTTGGTCTCGCTCTCGATCTAATGCTTTGGCTATTGTCAACGCATCCGGGTTAACCTCGATTACTGATCGTAGTGTGGGGCCAGCGGTATCAATCTCCGAAATGCGCTTCAGGAATTCTTCGCAGAGACTGACTGAAGTCCATTGCCCTTGATCAAACAAAGTCTGTAGGTCTGAGATTGTATATTCCGGCACTTCCATCAAGTTCTCTTTCTCAATGCGTGGATGAAAATGAGCTCATCTACAGAATTGACATTATACTAATTCAGCCAATCTTTCAGACTGATCAAACTCCAAATAAACAGAGTAAAAAAAGCGACGATTATAATTAGGCAACCCAGATCGCCCAGACTGATTGGTCGTCTTTCAGCACCAACGACGGCATGATAACGTATTAAATCTTCTAAGTTAGATTTGTCGTTCGGATGGCTACAATTTTCGCAAGGTGGTTCAATCTCAGAGTAGCGTAATTCAAGACATTGTGGACATTGAAAACATTTGCTGTAGGGTAGGTTACATTTAGGGCAAATCTTCACTTCAGTCTTTACATGTCTGATACCACATCCTGGACATCTTCCGCAACCAGGGCAAGCACTACGTTTTGGATCAATGTGTGCATCACAGCCAGGGCATATAATAAGGGGGAATTCGCTCATCAAGTAAATTCAGTCTATTATGTGTTTTCAAATTCACATTACAAAACGAAAAACAAGTTTACTTATTTTGCTGCTCTGGCTTTATTTTTCCTTACTCACATTCTCTTCAAACGTAATCAGATTTTTATCGCCATCACCAATGGCAAATTCTTTGGTGCCCCAGGACGTCTCTTCCAGCGGCGCGTTCGGATGCACTACGCCGAGTGGTTCGTACTCCTGATAGAGTTCGTCGATTCCCTTCACTACGATGCGGCAGCCACATTGAGTTGGTAACTCAGGATCCGAACACTGCCAGAGATGGATACAAACATCATCCCGTTTAACAATTGCATACGGTTCTTCACTGAGAAACGCGATTTCAAAGCCGAGCGTGTCCCGATAGAATTCAACAGCTTGTTTCACATCAGGAGATGGTAAAACAGGAACCCCCGTGCGAAATTGGGACTTTGATTGATCCATAGCAAGGGTGACCTCACTTGATTGAATACAGAATCAACAATTGAAAATGAGCTGACTCTGAGATGAATTCAGAGCCAGCTCATACATTTCTTTTTTTGGATGAGACTCAAAAATTATTGTGAAAAACGTTATGTGACGACGACCTTTGGATTGGATCCGTACGCGTTGTCACCTGCTTCACCCTCAATGATCATAAAGACCAGCAGAACGAGCCCACCAATGAGGGGAACAAACACGATCAAGATCCACCACCCGCTACGCCCTGTATCATGCAACCTGCGCACGGTAACAGCAATTCCGGGGATAAATACAAAGAGAGAATAGAGGACGGGCAGGGCCATCAGAATTGGTTCACCAACGGCTCCAACTAAGACATTGAGCACAATGGCAATAATAATGTTGAATAGAGTAAACATCCAGTACTCCATTCTGCGTGCACGGCCATTAAATTCTGCATACTTTTTTAAGACTCCCAGGTACCAGTTCATGTCATCGCCTTTCTTAAAGTGCTCCTAAGTTTCGTTTGGATGACTGCGGGTACAAAGTTGCAGTCTCGCTGGTAATACAACAAAGTCTCTCTACGATTGGCCCGATGAATTCACATCATACTGGTGGGATTTCGATTTTCAATTAAGAAATGGAGAAAATGAGGATTCCAACCCTATTTGTACCAACATGATAAGAGATCTCTACGCTCATGTGGTTGAGAAGAGGTCGCATGCGACCGGTCATGATTGACCTTTGAAAACGCTCCTATTGATCTGACCAAACCGCGTATTCATTTCCATTAGGATCACCAAAGTGAAATCGACGACCACCGGGAAACGAAAAGATCGGTTTGATGATCGAACCACCTGCGTTCTCTATCTTAGCGAGAGTCTGTTCGAGTTCTTTACTATAGAATACAATCAGAGCACTGCCGTTGTTTGTAGAAACCTTTAAATCGGATCGAAAAAAGCCACCATCAATGCCTTCGTTCGAAAAGGCTGTATAATCAGGACCAAAATCCTCGAAGGTCCAACCGAATACGGTTGTGAAAAATGACTTAGTTGCCGGAATGTCTTTTGCGGGAAATTCGACGTAATTAATTTTTTCATGTTCAAGCATTATCTGATTCCTGAAAATAGATCATACCTCAATGTGATGATGAATGTCTGTCAGTTAGTTTGATTCGCTAGCCGTAAACTTGAGTCTCATGATTTGATTCCCTGTTGGCTCATGAATAGATTCTTTAAGGGGTTGAAAGCCATAACGGGCGTAGAATTTTTGGCCGATTGTGTTTTCTTTAAACACTTCGACTTCGAGGTCACCCCGTAATTCCTGGGCCTTATCCATCAATGCTTTTCCGGCACCCGTCCCGTGAAACTCAGGTTTTACAAAAATCGCTCCGACTTCGTTACCGAGTAACGCGATAAAACCAAAAACTTGCCCGCCCTGCTCTATCACCCAGGTTTCCGCATTAGGCAGATACAGATTCGGAATGTTGTCACGCTCCTGCTCCAAAAATTCGTCGGTCAGAAAAGGATGTGCGAGGCGTGATGCACTTTCCCAGACATACAGAAGATCGTTCAAATCCTCTGCCTGATATTCACGAATGATGCGGTCCATCTGATTTCCATTATGTAGTTTACTGAAGGGAGTCTCGGAAAGAATTAGATGTGTGTTATGACATGTTATGCGCTACTGTCAATGCACGTGCATCGAAAAAGTTTATATCTATATATGTAGATGGAAATTTACTGAGTTTCAAAAGGCCAGGGATCTTCCATTCCGGACTCTATCCACTCAGTAAGTCGCATCCATATTTCTTTTTGTTTCTTGTAAGCGTCTGAATCGTAAGGTTCATTATGGGCCAGCTGCAAAAAAATCTCGCGAGCCTGTTGTGGATCGGGGCTCTTTTGATAGATTCGCTTCTGAACGGTGTGACCGAGTGGGAGATAGACAAGGGGGCCAGTAGATAGGCTTGAACTTTGCAACATCCATGTTTTGAGACCGTAGAAGGTTTTGCCTTCCATGTAGCTCGTTTGCACCCAGACATGTTGATGTTCTGTTTCCACATTTGCCTGATACCAGTCACTGCTAGTAGTAGGCCGATTCCAGCTATAGAGAGGCAAGCCCAATCCCATAATTCGCCATTTGGTATGGAACATACTACAGATCGCGCAACGAAAATAGGTTTCACTAATCACCGGAAACAGCAGCAGAAACAGGATCGCAATTACTAGCAATATCTTCCTGCGCCACTTGCGATATTTTTGATCCGAAGTACTTGATGCTTTTTCAGATTTTTCGTGTTCGGTCATTTAACGAGACCTCTACAATGAAATCCAAAGATAGCCTATATGATCTCACGCAAATTATACCAATAATCTGTAACTTATCTGATGGATCAGAGATTGTCCACAACTTAATTACAATGAGCAGGGGAATTAAAAAAGGCTTGATACAGAATCAGAGACTGCATCAAGCCTGTTGTTTTCATAATCTTAAGGCACTTATTTTTTATGGTGCTTGGAAAAATGTTCTGACAGATAATCGCGTCCGAAATCGCCATCAAATTCGCGCCAGACGGCATGGACGTGGTTGGCATTGTTCTGCGTATTTGCAAATTCGATCAGGAATGTTTTGGATTGGATGCGGTAATAATGGAATTCGCCGCGTTTCTTTCCGCCACTCCAGGCGAAATACAAATCGCTGCCATCCTTGATTCTCCCTTTGTAGCGCGTGCCATTGAGAATCTCTGGACGAAAGCGGGTTGTATAGACATTGACCAGATTCAAGAGTTTTTTCTGTTGCGATGGATCAAGGTCCGCAAAGCTGATCCCCTTGAAGGTAAACAGTCCCCGGTCGGCTTTGGGTTCATCGGTGGTCAGCACTTCTTTGATGACACTCTTCTGCAAGAGCTTCTTATCCATGGCAGACGTATCAATCGTCGCAATGGCCATCTGGTCGTTGTCGAATGACTGAATCAAGCTGAGAGCCAATGTCTGCTCCTTCTCAAGCACCTCGACGCCAGCTAAATTTCCTGAGGTGATTTTGCCAGGATTGGATCCGAAGAAGGAAGGTGTGACAGAAAATTTCTTCCCATCAATAATCGTGACGTTTACAGAGAGGTGATGACCTTCAAAACGCCAGCCCCAAGTTCCTTTTGGATTGGGCTTTCCAAAAATGGAAACATAATAAAGTTCGGGATCGCGATAGTCTTTGCCTTCAATATCATACAGGACTTTTTCCAAAGCACGAATTGACATCATTTCCAGATAGCCACGGTTCGACAGCGCCGTCGCAGGCAATGCAAGGGCAAAGATACGTTGTTGTGGCGTCATCTGACCGATGGTCAATCCTTTGCGGCCGTCTGGCTTGATGACAAAATCAGGCACAAAGTGCCATTTGCTGCGTTGTTCATCGTCGAATTTAAATGTGGCCTGTGCCCGTTGTTCTTTCGAAAGCGAGGCCAACCAGCGCTTGGCAACCGCCGCCATTTCCGCACTGGCTTTGGAAATTTGAGCTTTTTGCCATTTGTTGCTCGGCTCGGCAGAAGATGCCTGACTGACACTCATCAGGCTGAAACTAAGGCATGTCATCAGGACAAATCCTGAATAAAAATGGTGAGTCTTCAAGGTGCAATTCCTCATGATAAAGAGAGTAAACAGAATTGTCCGGTAATCACGTTCACACGTATAACAAAAGTGGATAACGAACTCTGAAACGCATTTTCGTTATCTTATCATAGTAGAAGGAGAGCGAGTAGTAATTCGGGGGTTAGAAGCAACTGGATTTACAAATGCTTTTTCCTGATAATCCTAAATGAAATTACTGACGCACGCTGGTAGTGAGGTCCAATTACCTGCCATAAATTTTTTTTACTCTTTCTTTTTTCTTGCGAATTGTTAGTAATAATTTTCAAATTGAGCGAATAACAGAACAGATTCGATTTGGACATATCCAAATCTGTATAAGGAGTTACAACTTTCTCTTAAAAAACGAAGGATAATTAAGCAAAAAAGGGAACAGAGTGTCTCTTTAAAATGTCTAACAAGACCAGAATCATTCGGAAAGATTTGTTTTCTATCCGGAATTTGCAATTGTGACACCTGAAAAATTGACTCTTTCGCGGGCACCGAAAGTGGGAGTTGGCTAAATTGAAAGACATGCTCACCACATTTTCATCGATCATCATAATTCTGTTTTGCTTCTCACTCTTTTATGTTAGTGATGAGGCAGAAACGAACAAAGAAAAATCGGCCGCTTTAAGGGAGCACAACGCCCGCTTTCAACATGGGCAACATCCCCTCGCTAAAACCAAGATGTTTACGCGCGTACAATCTGTGAGCTTGAAAAAGGGAATCTTGATGTTTGTGACCTCAGATCCAGACGGTCTCAATGAACACTTTTTCCTGCTTCGCGATAAGAATGTGATCCTGGCCAAAAAACCTGCTATCGGTATGCCCCGAAATTCGATCAAGTTCGAAGACGATGGCCATAATACCCTGGTTGTCACCATCCCCGATTCGTTTGATATCGATCTCTTAACCGCGATGTCATCAGATTAATCTATCTCCAGGTTGATTTCAGCGTCACCATAACCAATTGGACCAAGAATAACAGCGCAGAATCGCCGGGATTCAAATGCGTGCGCGCTCTAATTAATTCTCGAATTAATCGAAATTGAGTGATCCCTTACTATGCACGATACGTTCTCTTTGTGTCGGGAGAGGTCTGCCCAAAAACACATTGAGGTCAGCCGTGATTGAATCAATGAACGAAGCTCAACTTGTCAAAGACGAGTATGAAGCAGCTGTTCGCAAATACAATAAAAGCACTTCGATCTCTGGTTTTATCATGATGTTTTTCATGCTTCTTCCCCCATTATTGGGTTTGATATTCATCGAAGATCTTTACGAAAGAGATACAACGCAAAACTGCGCTGAACATCGTCTGTGGATAGGAATTGGGTTAGGTCTCTATCTCTTAATTTCATTTATTCTGCCAATAACCTGCGTCATATTCTATGACAATCGATTAAAACGCAATCTGAAGTTAAACTGTCCGCTTTGTGATGCGTTTATAGGAATGGAAAATAAAAGTATTCACATATCGAAAACAGGCATGTGCCATCAATGTAAAGAAATGTTATTTGAGGGAGAACTCGCTTCGAAGGAAGAAGCCCTTCAATATTACTATCAACTTGAAGTTGATGAAATTCAAAAAACAAAAGCGGAGATGAAGTTTACCGCTCGATTTTCCATTCTGGCGTCAATCTTAACACTCATTCCCAGTTTGATGATTTACCTCTGGACAAAAAGGATCAATGAATCAATGGGAGAAGCAGGTCCTTCGATTGGTAAATTCTTATTCCCATTTTTGATTGTATCTCTGTTTTTTTGTTTTTTTTCAAGGTTAATACTCAAAGATTGTGAGAGGCGCGACGAAGAACTAAGAAAAACAGCACACGAAATGAATTTTCATAACCTTAAGACCGAGAACAAAAATTAGACATTCAAAATGAAACGGGTATCATTTTAAATATGGAGTACCTGAGACAGGAGATCATAAAATGAGTGGAGTCGCGACTTATCGGCATACACAAAAGGCACCGCTGGGTTTGCTCGTGTATGCGGTTGCCATCGGAATGTTTCTGGGCGCGTGGTTTACTGATCTGCAATCGGTGAGTTTCATTTTAGTGTTGGTGGGTTCCCTGATTTTGATATTGGGATCGGCATTTCAACAACTGACGATAGAAGACGAAGCCGACCAGATTGCGATTCGCTTCGGCCCGTTACCGCTCTTTCGTAAAAGCGTGCGTTACGATGACATTACCGATGTCGAGGTGGGGCGAACCACATTCATTGAAGGCTGGGGGATTCATATGAGTCCGCGGGGCGGTCTGGTCTGGAACCTGTGGGGACGTGACTGTGTGGTGCTGAAGTTGCGAAACAGTGTTCTGCGGGTTGGTACCGACGACGCCGAAAACCTGGCTTCCTTTGTGAACAAGCGACTGCAAAATTAATGCATCCTAGTTTGTACACGCCATCAACAGAGTTCATGAATTTTGTGTAAAATTGACTCTCCTCCACTTGTTCCGCAGCCTGAATTGATCGACATTTCCTAAAGTCAAAGCAGATTACTTTACCTTGCTCTTTATCAGGAATGATCATCTTGAATCGATTCAAAATCCTGGCTGCTGCGCTCACAGTCTCCGCATTTCTTTATACACAACAACGCTCCGTCTTTGCCTGGAATTCTACCGGTCACCGGATCATCGCTTATATTACCTATAATCAACTGGAGCCCTCTGTCCGACAGGCAATGGTTGAGTTATTGAAGCAACATCCGCGCTTTGAAAAAGACTTTCAAAGTAAAATGCCGGATGTTATTAAAGAGCGTAACGCAGCAACTCAAAACAGATGGATTTTCATGCATGCTGCCACGTGGCCAGATATTGCCAGAGGATTCAATAAAGCGGACCGCGAAAAATATCACCACGGCACCTGGCATTATATTAACAAGCCGCTTTATCTCGACCCTGCTTCAGAACTAGCCCTGAGCGCCAAACTTCCTGTAAACCTCTCAACAAGTTCGGAAGATGGAACCGAGGTCCTAAAGTTTAATGTGCTTCAAGCACTGGAATTTTGTGTCAAGCAAATGAACGATCCCGCCGTCAGTCCAGCTGATAAAGCCGTTTCTTTATGCTGGATCATGCACCTGTGTGGTGACATTCACCAGCCTTTACATTCAACAGCCTTATTCGCTAAAAAGACATTTCCAGAAGGCGACCGGGGAGGTAATCTCATTCGTTTCAAACACTCGAACCTGCATTCACAATGGGATCGTTTACTGGGAACGAGTTGGAAATATTCAGACATTGCCAGTAAAGCAATCGGCATTTCACATGATCCCGCTCTGAAACAACGCGGCAAAGCTGCAACACAGAAAATGGCATTTGAAACGTGGAGCGACGAGAGCCATGTTTTGGCCATAGAGCATGTTTACTCCCCTCAAATACTCGCAGCCGTGAAGTCAGCAGAGGCAAAAGGAACCAATCTCAAAAAATTACCACAGTTACCACAGTCTTATTTCCAGAATGGCGGAACGATTGCCTCCCAGCGGGCCGCCCAGGCGGGCTGGCGATTGGCTGCGGTCATTAACAGCGTGCAGTAATCATCAGGAGCAATCATCCCTCTCATGCGTGAAATCATTCCCCAAACATTATGGATCGGAAATGCACGCGATGCCAGGGATGTGAAAGGCGTATTGGATCTTGGGATCTCTGCCATCATCGATCTGGCGATGGAAGAACCGCCAATCACATTCCCCAGAGAGATCGTCTATTGCCGTCTGCCATTGATTGACGGGGAAGAAAATCATCCACCGGTGTTACAAACGGCCATTGAAACTCTGATGCGATTCATTCAGGTTGAGGAACCAACTCTGGTCGCCTGTAGCGGTGGCATGAGCCGCTCGCCGGCCATCGTGGCAGCCGCTCTGTCCAAAATCAATGCGATAAGTTTCGATCAAACCATTAAACAAATCGCTGCTACCGGACCGTGCGACGTGGCACCCGGACTGTGGAACGAGATTCAGGCATTGCTGGAATTGAACAAGTAGCTAAGGACAAGCTTTTCACATCTTGGTTTTTTCTCGTTCCTTTGCTGCGTTTTCATTCCTCATTTCTTTCTCACTGCCCAGAGTGTACATAGGAACTTACAATCGATGTTTTACACAAAAATAACATAAATATGTCATTGTTCCGATTGAAATGGCCCGCATTTCTATAAACCATGGATGACATAAGCAGGCACTTCCCAGTACACAATAATCTATTGATGAAAAGGGAGTACCGTATGCGCTCAAAACAACAATGGTTACTTGCCGTATTCTGTTTGACGTTTCTGTCAACATCACCTGTCGCCGCACAACAGCTCAAAGAAATGGGTGTCCTTGCCACCGGTGTTCTCAGCCGGACACGTATTGGAGGTGGGGATTTTCAATCAGGTGACATGATTTACGTCACCGCCTTTCATCCTGCCAATTCGGGCAAAATTTACGTTTCGGCTCACATGGAGTATCTCGACAAAAATAAGAAATGGAGTCCTGTCCCGACCAAAGGCGACACCGAATTGGGACAGGAATACACGTCAGGCAACTTTCCCGGTTTGCGAGACTACGTGAAATTTGAAGGCAGTAATTCCAATCACACTCGGCATATTTGTTTATTCATGCCTTACAAGGCCGCTGACCTTCCCGTCAACAAAAAATACACACGCCGCTATTCTCTTCGTGTCTGGGACGATAACAATGAACCGGTGGAAAGAACCATTCTCACTCCCGAACTGATTGCCACAACCCGGGATGAAAATGGAAACTTTGTGATGACCACTGTTACCGCCAAAGCCTGTTCCTCTATGCCGGCTCCAAAGAATGTCGATCCAGTCCCGGAATCAAAAAATTCTGGACTACTTCGTTTCTTCGATACCAAATCAGGTTCTTTTGTTTGTCCCGCAAGCGAATAATAAGTAATGAATATACGAACGAATCAAAAAATTTCGAAGCGGCTGATTTATTTTTTCTTTTGGTCCTGTGCCGCCTGTTTCCTGTTATTAGGGATCTCGTATGTGATCGCGCTCAGAGTCCCATTAAGTACTCCGGACCTTTCGGATAAAGTAATCATTACAAAGCTTACGTTTGCTTCGCTGGGAATCCTGTTTGGTATTCTCCAGGTGTTTTTAGGAATCTTATTAGCCTTAATCGGAGTGACTATCGATTACGATATTGATGCGACGGTCGGTCCCACCAAGTTAAAACTGGTATCTACTTCGCCTGGAATCCTTTTAATCCTTGTTGGAAATTTGCTGTTTGGTTTTTCCTTGATGCGGGAGTTTGAAGTTTCTCAAACGAAAGGTTACCGAGAGCCTAATAAACCTAAAATTGTCGATGCACAACAGGGAAAAGTATCGGGGCCTGACACGTTACGTGGTAAAGGTGGTGTTGAATAAAACTGGTTCTCGTTCCTAAATCTGCTCACCAATAAACACCGGCTCACGCTGGTAGCCGGTCATGACCTCGTAATAGTGCGAGGCTGGTTGCAGCAGCATATAGATGTAAGGACGTTGCCGCTGGTCGTGGATGACGATGCCTTTGATGCCTTGCGGAATTTGAAACCAGACGCCGCGCTCCAGGCCAAAGCTGCCGAGGATCTCTGCCGGCTCGGGTGAGAAGTGCGACCATGCTCCAGATTGAAGTGTTGACAGTTCACCCCACCAGGCAACCGGAACATTTTTCTCTCGGTCGCGATTGCCCCACGACATGATATGAACCTCACCCTGATAGAAAACGGGGAGCAAAGGAAACCGATGCCGTTGCATAAACAGAATTTCTTTTTCTGCCTGCTCTGAGCGTTGAATCAATCGTTCTTCCAAATTGTACTTTTTAATGAGCTTTTCCGGTACAGCGTGCCTGCCAACCGTAATTCCGGTACACATTTTTTAAAAACACATCTTTCCTGATATATCACAAATATCATAATTATGGGTTGCATCGTGATAAATTTCCTGCAGTGGCAGAGTCTCCGCACTCCGCACCGCAAACCTGCCGAGCTTTTGATTAATCTCCCGTTTCAGTTTATCGAGTGGACTTTGTGGTTCTTCAAAAAACAATGACTTTTGTACCTTGTCGCGCCAGGTCAACTCTTCCGCGATAATATGCATGTGGCTGATGGGGTGAGTTCGCGGGGCGGCTTCCAACATCGGCATGACGGCATCATAAAATGTTCTGAACGAGGCAGAGGGTGCTGCCAGAGGAGTACGCCCCAGCCAAAGGGCCGTCTTGTTGGCATCAATTTGTAAACTGATCTGACCGGCATAGACCTGATGATGGTCGAGCGCTTCGATCAGTCGTTCGATGTTTCGCACCGCCCAGGCACGAATCCGATCTTGATCTTTGGTCTTCCCGCCACACGAACCGCCGCGGGCAATGGCTTTGTGAGGTGGTCGTTGTGTCTGGATCGGATTAACGGCTTCTCCCCGCAGTTCCCACCACAGGGCTTCCCCTTTGATCGTGAGCAAGTCGCGGATCATGAGCCGATCTGCCTTGCGGTAGTCCCAGCAGGTACGAATATTGTGCTCTTTCAGTTTGCGTTCACTTTTGCTACCGATGCCACACAATTCCCCAACCGATTGACTATGCAAAAAGACTTCGCAATCACTATCAAGCACACGCACACCAAACGGCTTTGCGGAATCGCTACCTAGCTTGGCAATCGTACGGGACGGCGCGATACCAATGGAAACCGGTATGCCGATTTCGTCCTGGACCAGTGTTTGCAGCATCTGAGCCGCATCGAAAAGAGGGAGATCAAAATAGCGTTCGAGCTCGGAAGCATCGAAAAACATTTCATCAACGCTGTAATATTCAACTGAGGGACTGAGCGTTTTGAGAAGGTTCAACAACTGTCGCGAGATCGTTTCATACCAACGAAAATCACGCTTTACATAGACGGCATGCGGGCAAAGTTTTTTGGCTTGCCAGATCGGCTGACCGACCTTCACGCCGTACGCTTTGAGCTCATAACTCTTGGCAATCACACACGCACCCTGATTGCCAAGCACGCCGCAGGGAACTCCTCGCAATCCGTAACTTCTTATTCTCTCGCAGCTTACATAAAAGCAGTCCGAGTCAATATGACCGATCAAACTAGTGCCCATGCGGGCATAGTAGCATAATTTTTACAGAGATCTACTGTACAGTAACGGGTTTTTATGGGGGTGGGAAATACTTATGGCAATTCAAGATTAAAAATCAGATCTTTGTAGTCCGTCATCTGATTGCCAGCGAGGGTCATTTTGAGATTCTTCGATTTTGGAGTCCAATCGCCGAAGAGTAATACATCAGTAGTCGGTTCTAAGGGAAGCATTTCTCTGTTGAGTGTCCTGCCATCGAAACCAAAGCGAATCGGAATAATAGTGGAAGTGTTGCCATGCTCATCTCTGATATAGGAAAAGAAATCGGTCGAACCGACATCAGACCAGCCAGGAGCAAAAGAGTGATACCATAATCTTTTCTGCTCCTGCAAATTATGAATTTTTAAGAAAACTTGAAATGTAGTTTCTACTGAAGAATTCTTAACTTTATCAGTTTTGAAATCAGTAATTTCAATCGAAAATCGATCGGTCTGGTAGAAGTTCCCATTAACTACAATCTGCTCATTACTGCTTGCAAAAACATTTTTTGGTTCGGTAAATTTACAATAGACCATGAAAGAGAGCAAACAAGAAAAGTGGTGTGCGGTAAACGGTCTTCATGGTGTTTCAGCCTGTTTGATTCAACCTTCCAGATTATTTATAAAATAGAATAAATTAACTCTAAAGTACATCATATCAGCCCGCAGCAGCAATACACGCATCGTATTCGTTTCGTGCTGACGTCAGTGTGTCGTTAAGCCATTTTGTATCACGGTAGTGTTTGCTTCCCTTGCTGTTGAATAATTTCTTGGCCAGCGTTACTTTGTCCCGTAACCGTTTTTTGCATTCCTTAATTCGTTTTTCATCACGTTCAGGATTCACTTCGACAATTTCAGCAACGGTTTGATCAACTTCCCTTTCAAGTGCATCAAGTTGTTCGCGTGTCAGCTCGGCTTCTTCCTTTTCTGATTTCGTGGAGACTGTAGGCATCGGCTTCAATTCCTGTTCAACGGAAGGCGAACAGGAAGCTGCAAAACAGATTGCGAAAAGCGTGATAAAGACAGTGCGATTTCTGCAAGTTGAGTCATTGATCATCACAATTCTCCCCTAAAAACATGCCTGCCTTTTGCGGTGAATTAATCAAATCCAACGTACAAACTTAAAAGTGTACAAATCAAGTCTAAAGTGGCAAATCTGAAAACTGGATGGTAGAATCATGGGGATAGAAAGGAAATCAGAGACATTGAGTTCTGAATTGCATGGAGAGAAGGTGTATTTGAATGATTGAAACTCCACAATGCCCTGATTGTGAAAAACCAATGGAAAAAGGATTCATTCCTGAGCACACTCACTATGGCGCAGTCCAGCCGCTGTGGCATCCGGGCGATCCAGAAAAACAGACATTCTTTGGGATGAAACTTAAGAATAGTTATCTCAAAATTGAAGCGACCGAAACTCGCAAAGTGATCTCTTACAGATGCTCTGAATGTGGACTACTGCGGTCTTATGCGGAGTAAAAGGTCTACTAGCACTATTTCCAATTCCTCTCTACGCCAGCCCCATAGAAGTAATCCATATTTGAATTATCATTACATTCCAATGACTGGAAGTGTTATCCAACTGCGGCCAAACAAAACATTGATGACTCGAATAAAGCATCTGCGGCTTTATATAAAAATGACAGTTCGCAGTTGCATCACAAATCTGTTGAAAGGAGTTTTAAATGACGATCGAAACGGAGCAGGAGCTCAGAGAATTAAGACATATTGGCAGAATCGTAGCAACGACGCTGAAAGAAATGATGAGTCGCACAGAACCTGGCATGACCACGGGAGAGCTGGATCTCATCGGCAAAGAGATGTTTGAACGCTATGATGCCCATTCCGCTCCGAAAGTGACATACAATTTTCCCGGCTATACCTGCATCAGTATCAATGAAGAGGTCGCGCATGGAATTCCCGGAAACAGAGTGATCCAGCCCGGCGATGTTGTGAATATTGATGTGTCTGCTGAAAAGAATGGATACTTCGCAGATACCGGTGGAACCCTGGTTGTTCCTCCGGACAACGCGATCAAAAACAAACTGATCAACTCAACGAAACTTGCCCTGAACGAAGCCTGCCACGTCGCGAGAGCAGGTCGACCGCTCAATAGCATCGGAAGGTCGATTGAGAAGGTTGCAAAACAGAGCGGCTTTCAAATTATCAAAAATTTATGCAGCCACGGTATCGGACTTGGATTGCACGAACCACCTGACACAATTCCAGGTTACTATGAACCAGGAGAGAAACGAAGGTTACATGCAGGACTGGTTATCACCATTGAACCATTCTTATCAACGACAAACAGGTTTGTCACAGAGACCGACGACGGATGGACACTGGCAGGTGGAAAAAACAGTCTCTCGGCCCAGTTTGAGCACACGCTGGTCATTACGAAAGGCAGGCCAATCTTGTTGACCATGATATAAAAAACCGCAAACCACTGTATAATAGCGACTTGCGGTTTATCGAATTAACTTGAAAAATGGACGATACTGGATTCGAACCAGTGACCTCCACGATGTCAACGTGGCACTCTAACCAACTGAGCCAGACGCACTGTCTACTGAACTCAATCTAGAAGCTCTCTGTGCTGTTTTCTCAAACTAAGCTTCATTCTCTTCTTCGGTCCCTGCCCAATGGGGATCATCCATACCGAGGTTCATTTTCAGCTCCTTGAATGATACAAATACTACGGGAACAATGAATAACGTCAGTAGGGCGACAGTCATACCACCGATCACGGGCCATGCCATCGCTTTCGCGACATCCGATCCGCGTCCCGTGGAAAAGATCACGGGAAGCAGTGCAATGATGGTGGTGAATGTTGTCATCAAACAGGGACGAATCCGTTTCAACCCTGCTTCCACAGCCGCATCACGAATATCCTTGGTAGTCGATAACTTTTTGCGGGTAAATATTTGATCGAGATAGGTTGCCATCACCACGCCATCATCCACTGCAATTCCAAACAAGGCGATAAAGCCCACCCAGACGGCGGTATTAATCTGAATTTCGTTGAACCCCAGAAAGATCATCCCCCCTGCAAAGGCAACAGGAATTCCAGAAAACACAGCCAGAGTAATGGGAAAATTTCGGAACTGAAGATAAATGATGAAAAGATTTGTAATGATGACCAGGGGCACAACCCACAACAAGCGATTGTTCGCTTCGATCTGATTCTGAAAAGATCCTACCGCCTTCAAAGCATAACCGGTTGGCAAGTTCAGCGAGCCATCTTGCTGGGCGGTACGCAGGCTCGACTCGACGGCCTTTACTGTTTCCAGTGCTCCTTCCATCCCTGACCCAGAAAATGAGACATGGGCTACCAGCCGGGCGTCTTCACTACTGATGACACCCGGTCCCCAAGTGGTTTTCATTTTCGCTAACATCGAGAGAGGAATGATCTCGCCTGATTGTGTCACCACGGGTAATCGGTTCAGCTCATCGATCTGCTCGCGAAGATTCCGTTCGTAACGCACCCGGATGGGATAGCGTTCTCGTCCTTCCACAGTCGTTGTAACGTTTGCACCACCCAACGCGGTTTCTATAATCTCGTTGATCATTGAAGTTGACATGCCATAGCGAGCTGCGGTTTCTCTATCCACATCGAATTCCACATACGGTTTCCCTAACACAATATCAGGATTCACTGTGGCTGCATTCACCTGCGGTATCTGCTTTAGCAGATCGGCTATGGCAATCGAAGACTTGGCCAGACCATCGAGACTGTCGCCAAAAATACGAATCGCCATAGGCGCCTTGATGCCGCTTTGTAACATTACAACACGCCCTTCAATAGGTTGCAGTGGCGATGCGGGAGTCACTCCCGGGAGAGTCGCCACTGCATTGATCTGGTCCCAAATATCTTTGGACGTCACTCCCTCGCGCCATTGATCGGTTGGTTTGAGCATAACGTAGGTTTCAATCATGGCTGCGGGGGCAGGGTCAAGCGCTGATTCGATCCGTCCAATTTTTCCCAAAACATTTTCGACTTCGGGAATTTCACTGATCATCGCATCCTGAGTTTGCAGGACTTCCATCGCTTGAGAAAGACTGGCGGCAGGATAGAGCGTGGGCATATAAAACCAACTCCCTTCATCAAGGGCAATCCAGTCATTCGATTTCAGACCAGGAAACACATGTTTGGCTTCCACATACCCGGGGAGTTCATTGAGATCCAAGCCTAACGCGTTTGAAAACTTCTCAAACGGTTTCATAACTGTCGGTAATCCAATCCATGACCCCAAACCAAGTAAGACCATCATCGTGGGAAGTGAAAAGAAAAACATTTTGTGGGCCAGAAAAAAGCGGAGTGTCGGCTCATACAAATAGTGAATCGTTTTCCCAATCGGATTTTGGTCAATAGGACGAAGGCGTTCACTCAACATCCAATAACAGGCAAACCCACCAATACCCATGCATAAAATGATTAATAACGGAAGGTTAATCATTAATTGATCGCTAAAAGCTGTGCCTGCGATCCAAGCCAAATAACCACAAACCAGACTGAATCCAATTGCAAAGATGAATTTGTATCGCCGAGCGATCTGATTGGAGGAGAGAAACATGCGACTCAGCAGTGGTACGAGCGTGATCGCCACGATTAACGCGGCAGCGATAGAAAAGGTCTTCGTCCAGGCCAAAGGAGCGAACAGTTTGTAGTCTCTTCCCGTTAGCATAAACACAGGCAAAAAACTGACAATAGTTGTCATCACAGCAGTGACGACAGCAGGTGCCACTTCGACGGTAGCTTCATAAATAACCGCCAGTCGCTTTTCACTCCCTCCCGGTCTCTCTTTTACCTCCCATTCTGCAAGATGATCATAAATAGATTCGGAAACTACAATTCCCATATCAACCATGGTCCCGATGGCGATCGCGATTCCTGCCAGTGACATGATGTTGGCATCAACACCAAACACATTCATGGCAATAAATGCCATCAAAACTGCGATGGGAAGTGTGATTGCCACCACGATACTGGCTCGTAGATGCAGCAGAAACAACAGAATCACAATCGCTGTGATGATAACTTCTTCAGTGAGTGCGGTGGTCAAAGTCGCAATCGTCTCGTTAATCAAACCAGTACGATCATAAATCAACTTAAATTTTACCCCTTTCAAGCTCGGTTCAATTTGTGTGATTTTTGCTTTGACTCGATCAATGACCGTTCGAGGATTCTCACCAAATCGCATGACAACCACGCCACCTACGGCTTCCGTTCCATTGAGATCGATCGCGCCCCGGCGAAACTCAGGCCCCAGTTGAACATAGCCAAGATCTCGAATTCGGATGGGGACACCTTGTTTGGAACGGATGACCGTTTGCTCAATCTCTTTAATCGCTTCTGAAGTATCTTGCCCCGCCCCGATGAACCCCCGACCTCGAATAATGAATTCCATCCCCCCCGATTCCACTGTCTTGGCTCCCACGTCAATGTTGGACTGACGCACGGCTTTGATGACCTGATCGAGAGGAATGTCATAGAAACGAAGCTTGTCCGGATCAATTTCAACCTGATATTGCCGTACGTAACCACCCACACTGGCAACTTCGCTGACACCGGGTACGGCCTGGAGTTCATATTTCACTACGAAGTCCTGCAGGCTGCGTAATTCTGCCAGATTCATATTCTTTGGCGGCTCTAATACGTAATAGAGCACCTGTCCCAATCCGGTGGCATCCGGTCCCAATGTGGGAACGACTCCATCGGGAAGCATGGCTGCTGCTGTTCCCAACTGTTCGGCAACACGAGATCGTGCCCAATAGAAATCGGTACTATCCTTGAACGTGATCTGAACAAAACTGTAACCGAATAAGCTTTTTCCACGGACTGACTCCGCATCGGGAACCGCCAACATTGAAACCGAGAGTGGATAAGTCACCTGATCTTCCACATCTTTAGGCGACCGGCCCGGCCAGGCTGTGAAGATAATGACCTGGTTTTCACCAATGTTGGGAATGGCATCGATGGGGACCTCGCGTATGCTATACCATCCGAAACCGATGAGCACAGCGGTCACACAAAACATGATCAGTGGTTCGCGGATACTAAATGCAACCAAGGCACGCAGCATGGTTATTCTCCTTGGGGCCTTGAAGGTGATTTTTGATTCGGCTCTGGATCACTTTTTTTTGTCTGGCCTGCTTTTGAAGTGTCAGGTTTGAAAGCACGTACCAGCTCTCCACAGTGAAGCATCTGACTGCCGAAATAAGGATTGATCAATTTTTCATCTAACTGAAGCCAGTCTCCTCCGCCCTCAGGAACCATGGGACAAAAGAAATGGTTGAAAGATTGTTTTGTATTACTGCCGCGTATTTGGGTTGCCAGTTTTACAATCGCATGACTGATCGACTTGAAGTTCTTCCGCGCCTCTTCTATTGAGAGATGATGCAGATGTTCTGATTTTGTCTGAATCTGCTTTAATTCAACCCGGACCGGGCTGCTGAATCTGGAATCATTGGCTAACTGCTTAGACAAACCAATGAGCGCACTAGCTTGTTCTTCAGTGATTTTTTTATCTCCAGCAAGTGACTTTTGGATAGCAAAATAGACGCGATACATTTTTTCGAGTTGTTCGCCAACCTGCCCCGGAATGATTTGAATGTTGATCGAGTCAAATTTGAGTGGTCCGCTTTTCTTTTTTGCTTTTTCTTCAGGAACATACCGCGTGGGATCAATCAAACTGGGTTTACCGGATAACTGCATCTGCGAATCGATCAGGAAGTTTCCGGATGTCGCGACTTTCTCCCCTTTTTTGACTCCCGAAAGAATCACAGCCCGATTTCCTAACAGGGGTCCCAGCGTTACATTTCGTAATTCGAAGCGTCCCGGTTTCGTTTCCACATAGACAACACTGTGGTCGCCCGCTAACAAGACAGCGGAACGGGGAACCGTCAAAGCCTCCGGTTGTGAAACGGGTTTATCGGTATATCCATAGCGCGAAGTGGGGACAAGTTTCATACCGCAAATCGGGCAGTCCCCCGGTTTGTCTCGAATGACCTGCGGATGCATCGGGCTAATCCATTTCCCTGCTAATTCGGCATCATACACTTTTCCCTGGGGGCCGATAGGCACCGTGATTTCTGCTTTGGCATAATCTCCTGGCCGCAATTGACCATCGTCGTTCCGAAATTCCACACGCACTCCAACCGTACGTCGGGATGGATTCACTGTGGGGTCGATAAATACAACTCTGCCCTTCAACTTCTTTCCAGGCAACGATTGCAATTCCGCTTCCACGATTTGGCCAAAGCGAATTTGGGATGCATCCTCGGGATAGAGTTCCATCATCAACCAGACTGTTGACAGGTTGGCAATGCGATAGATGGGCTCTCCGGCTGTGATATATTTGCCTTCTTCAGCCAGTTTTTCGGTAACAGTACCACCTATAGGCGCATAAATCGTGAGCCTTGATTGTGCTTTTCCCGTTGACAGCAGTTGATTGATCTGCGTTTCTGTCATCCCCAGTTCGACCAGTTTTTGGCGAGAATTGGTCACCAGTTTTTCCTGCACCTGTCGCACAGAAGCTAAAGCAGCCGAGGTCATGTTCTTTAATGCATTTCGCGCTTCCAGTAATTCAATCTGAGCCGAAAAAAGTTCGGGGCTATACACAACAGCCAGATGATCTCCTTTTTCCACTTCGACACCAGTATAATCCGCGAATAACCGCTCGATCCGTCCGTCAATGTAGGCGGCAATTGTAGCCTGCCGGCTTTCGTCAATTTGAATCATGCCGATTGTTTCGATCGTGGTACTGACGGGTTCAGATTTCACTTCCGCTGTCTGAATATTGGCTAAACGTCGTTGAAATGGCTCAATCGTGATTGCCATCTGGTCGATATTTCCACCTGATTTCGATGTGGGAACCAGCTCCATTCCACAAATGGGACACCGGCCAGGTTTAGGTTGCCGAATCTGAGGATGCATGGGGCAGGTAAAGATCTGTTTTTTACCATCTTGTGAAGTGGCTGCTACCGATGTCCCTCCTGCCTGAATCCATCCCACACGTTGTGCTAACCCGAGTAAGATAATCAGGATTAGACCAGCACACAAAAATAGACCGACGGGAAAGAGTTTGATCACCCACCACCGAAATGATTTCGCATCGGGATGCGGTGTTGTGTTACTAACATCGGTCACTGGTTCATTTTTTGATGAAGATGTCATATGTCCCCTCCGGGAAATTTTGAGAGAGCGGCCAGCCAATGACATTAGACCAGCATTGGACTGTGCCGGAAAACTATGGCCAGCCGCTCAACTGCAATATAAAACGTTTCGATCTGAACGTTCATCAATTTTATATTCGAACTCAGCTTAAGAATGTCGATTCAGAGCGAATTCATGCGCAAAGAATCAATACTTGCTGACAATGTTGTTAAATGAAAATTGCGCACAGAGTTTCCACGTCAAAAACGTCGAAAGCTGTGTGAGAGAAGCAGAATTTAGAGCAAAGAAACACAGAGCTGAATCTGTGCAAACCTCTGAAATGACATCAAGTAAGACGAGTCTTCACATGAAAATGGATGACAATAATCTTCCTGATTCAAAGGCGAGGAGGCACCCGCCAGAGCAAGAAATACACTCGCAAATTGCACTCGTTGTGTCAGAGTGGGCTCAGTCGGTATCGCAGCAAATAAGTTGTTCTTAGCACAATGGCATTTGGAATTGTTGTACTGGTTGTTATGTAAACAAGAAACGAGTCGCTCATCACTGACAGTTTTGAGATTTTGTTTCTTGGTTGCCGCCGAACTTGTTACTCGCTTGAAGCAACAGTCCCCCTGACCGGAAGCCAAAGTTTTTGAGGGAAGTTTGATATTGCAGCAATTTGTTTTATTTTGCAAGTGGTTTTCATCAGAAGCGTCATTCGAGCAACAACAGCCAAACAAATTTGCCGGGCCAATCATCTGAACGAACAGCATTGCTGTCGTGAGCCAGATGACCAAAAATCGACAAACCGACTTCATTGCTTAAGCCTCCTGAGAAAGATGATACATAGACAAGTGGAGTGTACTGTATCCTTTAAGTAGAGAGAAGACCAAATTTTTTAGGGTTCATTCTCATCTGGCAAAACGGGTAGGGATGGCAGTTTGGTCATCGGTATGTCCTGCCCGACTGCGCGACAGATTTGCGCCATTGAAATTGCGAGTTCGCCAATTGCCTGATGATAACCAAGCTCAAGCGTCAGCAAGTTTCGATAGTCTCTAATGACACGATCAAATTCGACGGCTCCCCGAGAATACGACTCCTGATCAGCTCGGAGAGTCTGACGCGCTTGAGGAAGGATGGTATTTTTGTAAAGGACTGCTGTCTCATCCGCGCGTCTGGCTTCTGCCAGCAATTCAGTAATCAGCGCATCATATCGATCGATCACTTCCGTTTCTGAATTGTTTGAAGCAAGATGTTTCCACGTCGCTTCGTCCTCCAGAGCGTCATATTTTTCTCTCCACAGCGGTACGCTGACTTGAGCACCCAGTGACCAGGGATCTTCACCCACATTGACAATCGAAGAGGGGGGGCGGTTATTATCCACGAAAAAGTAATTGCCCGAAATGGTGAGTTCTGGCCGTCGGCTGAGGCGGGCAACTTCAATTCCCCACTGGGTTGCCTGTGTACGCAGCTGGGCTGCCTGAATCTCTGGTTGCGACGTTAATGAATTCTGAAACAGCGTGTTTAAAGATAACTCAGGTAAATCAACGTGTAGTTCATTAGACGTGATCACCGGAAGATCAGTGTCTCGCGCCAATAAGCGATTCACTTCCGCTTGCACGGCAACTCTCAATTTGCGATACGTAAGTAGACGCTCTTCTAATTTGCTCAATTCCAGCGTGCCTAGCAGCACATCCCCCTGTGTTGCAGTTCCGGTGGCGATTTGGGCATTTGCGACATCAATTAGTGATTGAAGCAGTTGTTGATTCGCTTTCGTGGTTTCAATCTGTTGATCGATGACGTACAACCGATACCAACCTGTTCGAACTGCAGCAATCACAAGAATTCTTTCTGCCAGATAATCGGCACGAATGGCAAATGCTTCGAAGGAGGCTCGCTGTTCTTCCGCACTCAGCTTGCCAAGCCAGGGAATCATCTGGCTGACACTTAAGATGGCTCGTTGTGAACCGGCGGCAGTTTCAATGGCGGCTCCTCCAAAAACATTTGCACCAACCTTTGGATCAGGAAGTTCGTCAACATATCTCGCACGCGAAGTTGCTGCGTTATACTCCTGGTAGAGCTTTACCAGTCTGGGGTTCACATCAACGGCCAATTGTTCCAACTCAATCAGGGAATGAGTTGGAAATGGTTGAGAAACAACCGTTTCGACTTCCTGGTTGCCTTCAATGGATGAATTCAGAAACTCAGAACTTGTCTGTAGAATGTCTGTTTCAGGTTCAGACATATTATCTATCTGAGTGCGCTCGGTTGGAACGCGTTCAGCTTCGATTTTTGCCAAGCCCGTATCTTGTACGGTTGCTGAACGTGTCGCACACCCCACAGCAAAAACCGCCGAGAGAACTAAACCATAACCACAAACGATGACTGCGGGATGTTCCTTCATCCTGAAACCTTACTGAGAGCTACTGAAAGATGATCCCGCATGCTCAGGAAATGGATCACCAGGAGTAGAATTGATTTGAAATGGCACAGTCCAACAAATGGATCGACTTGATCAATCGTCTGTCTGTGAGAACAATGATGAATTTATCGATCTTCCGGCGAAATTCGTAAAAACTGTGACAGTTGTAAGGAAAGATGCAATCAGGCAAAGAATATAAGGCTCACGAACCGAGCGCAGCAAAAAACCTGCTGAACGGATTTGATATGTCCAACAGGTTTCAATTTTCACTTTCCATAAACTTTAACTAGGAAAGGATTTAGAATTGGACGATACTGGATTCGAACCAGTGACCTCCACGATGTCAACGTGGCACTCTAACCAACTGAGCTAATCGTCCTGCGGTTAAGAAGGGTACGCGCCGATTAAGAAATCGTCAAGTTCCAGACGAGTTTCTGTGAAAAAAACTGCTGAAAGTAAGAGTCTGGCGCCCTGTCTGACCGATCATAGCAATTTCAGCGGTTTCCGACGATTTTTCTGCGGACGGGCGAACATTGACGCGGACATTACTTGTCGAATATAAAGACTCTACCTCCTTCGAACTGCCTGAGCGGTGAGCCCTTTGTAACGGCGACTGTGGTGGTTCCGACTTTAGATGAAGTTCAAAAAACGAATGATTCAAATCAAATTACCCGATGGAAGTGTTAAGGAATTCTCAGATAACAGCTCCGCAATCGATGTCGCACAATCAATTGGAGAACGGCTGGCCAACGCGGTGGTCGCTGCCGAGGTGAACGGAACCGTTTGTGATGCGTTCCGACCCATGCGGGAGATAGCGGATTCGTCCGAAATCTCACTCCGCCTGCTGACCGATCGCGATGCCGAAGCACTCGGCGTGATGCGGCACTCGTGTGCCCACGTAATGGCGCGAGCCGTGATGCGTCTCTGGCCCGGCATTCAACTGGCCTTTGGCCCGACCCTGCCCCATGGCTTCTATTACGATTTTGGTCTCGAACATACCATCAGCGAAGATGACTTTCCCAAAATCGAAGAGGAGATGAAAAAGATCATCAAAGAGGAAGAACCGTTCGAACGGTTCTCTCTCGACCGAGGCGAAGCCGTTTCGTTTGTGAACGAAATGTCCCAGCATTCCAAAGCGGAGCACATTGAAACGGGTCTCGCCGACCATGGTCAACTCAGCTTTTATCGACAGGGCGAATTTGTCGATCTCTGCCGGGGTCCTCATATTCCCAACGCGGGAAAAATCAAAGCTTTCAAACTGTTGTCGGTTGCAGGCTCGTACTGGAAAGGCGACACCGGGAATAAACCGCTCCAGCGTCTGTATGGTACCGCCTTTTTCAGCAAAAAAGATTTGAAGAAGTATCTGGAACAGGTCGAAGAAGCCAAACGCCGCGACCATCGTGTGCTTGGCAAAAAACTGGGACTGTTTCAGATCAATCCGGAAGTGGGACAGGGGCTCTGCCTCTGGCTGCCCAAAGGGGCCACGATCCGCGCGGTACTGGAAGACTTCATCAAAGTTGAACTCACACGGCTCGGCTATCAGCCGGTCTACTCACCCCATATCGGACGTGTCGAGCTGTATGAAACCAGCGGTCACTTCCCCTACTATCGCGACTCGCAATTCGCGCCCCTGTTCGGGCACGATGCTGGGCAACTGGTTGATTTCTGGGTGCGGAAACTGGAAGAAGACAGTCTCTCGGCTGAGGATGAAGAGACGTTCTGGAAATCCTCACGGGTAATGAACTGTGATTTCGAATTTCCTCCCGGTGCGAATCGCGAAGAAAAAATTGCAATACTCAAAGACTGGGAACACAAAAACGAACGGTATCTGCTGAAACCGATGAACTGTCCACATCACGCGGAGATGTATCGCTCGATGCCGCGGAGTTATCGGGACCTGCCCGTGCGACTGGCGGAATTCGGAACCGTGTATCGTCACGAACAAACGGGAGAATTGAACGGCATGTTGCGGGTACGCGGCCTGACTCAGGATGATGCGCACATTTTCTGCACTCCCGAGCAAGTAGAAGACGAATTCCGCATCACACTGGATCTTGTCAAATTCATTCTGGCTTCGGTCGGTCTGGACAATTTCCGTGTGCAACTTTCGCTGCGCGAGCCCGGAAGTGACAAATATGTGGGCAGTGAAGAGAACTGGCAACGTGCCGAAAACAGTCTGCGAAAAGTGCTCTCCGATTCGGGAATGCCGTTCACGGAATGTGAAGGTGAAGCCGCATTCTACGGACCAAAGGCCGACTTTATGGTATCGGACTGTATCGGCCGCGAATGGCAGTTGGGAACGGTACAACTCGACTATAATCTGCCAGAGCGTTTCCAGCTTGAATATACCGGCTCCGATAATCAGCCACACCGCCCGGTCATGATTCACCGTGCCCCGTTTGGTTCGATGGAACGCTTTACCGGTATGTTGATCGAACATTTCGCGGGCGCGTTTCCACTCTGGTTGGCGCCTGAGCAAATCCGTGTGTTGCCCGTCAGCGATAAGACACTCGATTATGCGAACGAAGTGGCAGCCGAACTGCGCAAGAACGGATTCCGCATTTCTGTCGACACACGCAGTTCCAAAGTCAACGCGAAGATTCGCGACGCCCAACTGGAATTGATTCCGTATATGTTCATCGTCGGTCCCAAAGAGGCAGAACAGACTGCGGTCGCGGTACGGGATCGTATCGACGGTGACCTGGGACCAATGCCGTTAGCGGACGCGATGTCCAAACTGAAGCAGGAAGTCGAGGACCGTCTCGTGCGACAAGTGGTAGAAAGCAGCTTTTCCGGAATTGAGGGACAGACTGAGGAGTCGAACGAGTATTAACTGGGATCAATCTCTCGAAAATCATAAAGGGCTATGATGTAAAAAACTGCTGCTGCGTTCCGAATATGATTTAGATGGATTATTGGCCATGAAAAAACTGTATGAGTTTCCTATTCTCAACAAGGCCATTTCATGTATGAATTCAGATCTATTTCAAAACGTGTGGATCAAGCCACATAGCATTTGCTCCGTAAGCTTGCCCCGGCGATTCAGTTCGAATTTCCAGTCTTTTAATGTTCTTGACAGACACTTTACAGAATACCACGTCCCCTCGAAATCGGATGAGTGGTGATTTCCAGAGAACCCTGTCATCTCCCATCACCGAAAATGTAACTGAACGGCGAACTTCAGTTGTATGATCATAGAGGGCCACGCCGGTCACAAAGGTTTTGTATTGACCATCTAATTGGTAACGCACGCGTGCGAAACCATTATTTGGTGGATGTAGTCCCAGACCATTGGGAAACTCAAGATGATTGACTGTAAACATTCCCTTGCCATTTCCACTCTCGCCATTTTTTCCGAAAGGCCACGGACCTGGAATGACATCCTGTTCCTGCATGTGATTGAGATACCGGAGGGGCATCTCGCTTAACTTGTCATTAATCGTCGTTCGATCTGCTCCAATTGAGTGTTGCCACGCTCGACTATACAATTCATAAGCGTGTAATTCCAATTCTCGCTTTGTCAAACCTTTCTCTTTACCACCTAATTGATACCAGCCATTGGCAACTTCCAGAAGAGTGCCATAATTTTTTGAGTTCGAAAGTTCTTTCTTAGCCAGAGCTCGAAATTCAGCATCATCCCCTTTGGCGAGCCAAAAAAGTCCTTCTTTCCAGTGATTCAACTTTAAGGCGACAAACTTTCCATATAAAAAAGCCGACTTTGAGTCGTTCGGATCCTTTTGCAGGTTTTGATGATATTTTTCTACTTTGCGATATTCCCGAGCCAGCATAACACTGCGTTGTTTTAAACGATTCGCCAGTGTATATGCGTGGTTGTTCCCTGATGATTTCCCAATTTTAACGGCTAGAGTAGCGATCTTCGTTGCTGCAGAATAATCGCCTGTTTTGATCGCAGCCTGACTTGTTTTGATCGCGTCAAACGCCACTTCTTTCAAATATCCTTTGGAAGGTGCTGATTTAGATTCTTTTAAAAGCCGCTTATATTCCTCAGAAAAATCAATCTTCCCAGAAAGTGGAAATGCTCCCAGAACTTGCGTTTCACCTGGAACGAAAAGGAAACACAAGCCAAAACAAAACAAGTGAAAGAGAACCTCGTATTTTAGAGTTAACATTTTTAAGTCCAATTAAGAATTGGTCTAAACCTATGTGTAAAATAAACAAATAGTACGTTTCTATCATAAGTGAACCACTCTGGGGTTCCAAGCGTTTTCTCGACGAATTAAACAGGGAATTCCCATTTGCATTGAGTCTAAAACCGCTCTAGGCAAATTTTTTCTCTACCTAACCATAACGTTACGTTGCTATTCAAAGGTCTGGCACAAATCGCGTGTCAAAGTGTGGGAAGTCAAATGGGAAATGTGGGATTAAGCAACGATTAATGTGAGTGGCTCGGCGCTAGCCGCCGGTTTTGACATGTTCGTCGTTATGTTCTGCAGTTGGTGTATAGCAATCCCGATGCAGATCAAGATCATATAACGTCACAGATTACCGAGTGCTAGCACACTGTCACTCACAAGATTCGTCGATTGATTCAGACGGAAAGTTAGTTGTTCAGCCCCGCTTTCCGGTTCTGATCACTTTGATATTTGTCCCTCATTCCGATATAAATTATGGTAGGCAGTTTCATTTTGCATTCTAAAATGAAATGCGCGGACAGCATCGTTTCTGTTAAAGCATCAGATCCATTCTATACCTGTTTTATGTGAGTAATACACTATGAGCCAAGCTGTGGGACAACAGATTGAAACCGAGTTTTTTGCGAAGTTTCCGACCTCTTCACAGATGTACCAGCGGGCCTGTACTTTGTTTCCCAGTGGGGTGACTCACGATGGTCGTTATATGCAACCGTTTCCCATTTATGTCGATCATGCAACAGGTTCACATAAATATGACGTGGACGGCAACGACATCATTGATTACTGGAGTGGCCACGGTGCATTGATCATGGGGCACAGTCATCCTCAGATGGTCAAGGCGGTTCAGGATCAGGTTGCGAAAGGAACGCATTTCGGCGCCTGTCATGAGTTGGAACTGGAGTGGGGCGAACTTGTCCGCAAACTGGTCCCTTCTGGTGAAATGGTGCGTTTTACCAGTAGCGGAACCGAAGCCACCATGATGGCGTTACGCGTCTCGCGAATCGCTACCGGAAAAACAAAAGTCATGAAATTCGCCGGCCATTTTCATGGCTGGCACGATCTCTTAGCCCAGGCCGCAGAACCACCGCATGATGACAAGACCTATAAGATGCCCGGAGTGACGCACGGCGTGTCTGATGAATTAGTCATCCTGCGTCCCAATGATCTGGATCTGGTCGAGCAAGCGATTGCCGAGCATGACCCGGCCTGTATTATTGTGGAAGCCACGGGCAGCCGCTGGGGTGTGGTTCCCCTTGATGATGGTTTTCTACAAGGTTTGAGACAACTAACGGCTGATAAAGGTGTGCTGCTGATTATGGATGAAGTCATCAGCGGTTTTCGCGTCGCGCCCGGCGGTATGCAGGAAGTATGTGGGATTGTACCCGACTTAACCTCTCTCGCCAAAATCGTCGCCGGCGGATTACCCGGTGGTTGTTTGACTGGTCGAGCCGATCTGATGCAGGCGATTGCCTTTGATAACGGGTTCGGCAAAAAGATGAAGCACCCCGGAACCTATAATGCGAATCCACTTTCGGCGGCAGCAGGTATCTCTGCTCTCAAGTTGATCGAAGATGGAGAACCTTGTCGGAAAGCGAACGAGAGCGGCGCAAAACTGCGTCTGGGATTGAATGAAGTTCTGACACGCAAGAATGTCAACTGGGCCGTCTATGGTCAATTTTCGATTATCAAAGTGCTTCCTGGCTACGATGGTCCGCGGCCCGTGGATGACAATTTTGTGCCTTACAATAATGACTTCGATCGTCTGGACTGCAAACATGATGCCCGCTTGGGTCACGCATTTCGCTGTGCTCTGTTACTCAATGGAGTCGATTGGTTTGGTTGGGGCGCGATGACCACAGCCGCCCACACGGATGATGATATCAGCTTCACCATTAATGCCTTCGAACGGGCCATTGATGCACTTCGTGCCGATGGTTTCATCGATTGAGACAATGCGAAAACTCTCGGAGTCGATTGAACGTGGATGAAATCTGGAAACCAACTGCGAAAGAGTTGGAACAAGCAATTCATAAACAGACTCCCGATATCATTGAGAAGGGGTTGAAGGCACTGTTTGTGGGCACGAACCCCGGTTTATATTCGGCGGCGGTGGGGCATCATTTTGCACGCCCTGGTAACCGGTTCTGGCCCGCCATGTATAAAGGTCGTGTGACGGAGCGACTCTATTCACCGTTTGAAGATTATCTTCTCCCCAAACGGGGAGGTGGCCTGACGAATATTGTCAGCAGAGCATCCAAACGAGCTGACGAACTTTCCAAAACGGAACTATTCGAAGGTGCGGAAATCCTCACAGAGAAGGTCATTAAGTATCGTCCACAAAAGGTGGCTTTCCTGGGTATTACTTCCTATCGGAAGGCGTTTCAGGAACCCAAGGCTCAGCTCGGTTTACAGGAACGAACGATTGGGGGATCTCCCATCTGGGTTTTACCCAATCCAAGTGGACTGAACGCGCACTACCAGCTTCCTGCACTGGGAAAGATCTTTGCCAAAATGTGGCGTTAAACACTTTCTCCATTCCCCCTGTTTTACCAAATAAAGTCTCTTTTCTCAGGCTAGTTTGCATTCAGTGTGGATTGATTTAATCCCACCCATTTCTTTCGACGATAAATTCCTATATCCGATCAGAGAAACTGCGCAATCATTGCCAGCTATTCTACTTGTACTCATTTAGGAAACACTCCAGTTCCCATGCCAGCTTTTCTCACGCAACGAAAATGGCGTCGATTCATACTGCTGTTGCTGTGTGCTGCCATGATCAGTCTGCAAGGCTGTTTTGTCCGTCGAGAACGTTATAGCCTGGCCAGCTTGTGGGCCGATTATAATACCTTGCGTGCGCCTGCCATCTTTTTGCAAAAACAAGAACATATGCCTTACAAGGCAAGGCAGGTTTCTTATTTCCACTGGCAATATGGAGTGACTCCGGGACGTGATGTGAAATATTCGCGACCCGATCTGGTTGGCGGTTTTCAGGGATCTGGTGCAGCTCCTTATGAAGCTGTGGTGAATGTTGGTGCAACAGAAAATGAGCATACACCGCCGAATGAACCGACACCAAGTGTCATACCAAACGGCGCGATGACCATCCCCTATCATGGAAAAGTAAGCCCCCCTGTGCCACCGAAGAAACCGTATCCCCAATCCATTCCACCTTCACCAGAACCGCCGCCTGCTCCCGGAACAACGGCGCCTCCCCCTGTGCCGCCAGCGTCTTAAGCTTTTACTTGCGAATTGCAGATGAAACCTTCGGTACAAAAACCGTGATCCAGATAAAGGGTTGTCCCCGTTCATCGATCACCAGCTTGCGCGTGAGTCCGTCACGGCCGATGGCGTTACGAATCAGAATGCCCCATGTCGTTCGTTTTTTCGAAATGTTGACTTTGACCTGATCCAGATCGACTCCTTTTTGCTGCACGGCATACTCATCCACAATCATCGGGATGTCTGAGGCTTTAGACGCTGCCATCAAGACGTCTCTTAGCGGAACGTTCGTTAGTTCCACGGGAATCAATTGAAAGAAACGTGGTGCCGTTTTCTGACGGGATTCTTTCAACTCCCAGCCGATGGGCCACGCTCTGGATACCGATCCGATCGGAGTCACGACCAGTTCCAGCAAACCCGAGGGAGTTCGTGAGGGATAAAATTCCAATCCGTACTGCTTCAATAAAATTGCGAGCACGGTTCCTTTCGCCAGCTTTCCGAGATCGGGAATAACTTTGAGATCCTGGTATTTTTCTGACACCTGTTTTTCCGCATTGATGTTTATTCTCACGGGAAGAGTGCTCGGAAAGTCAAGTTTTCCGATGGCTTCTTTCAATGACATTCCCTGCACATTGACGGGAGCTGGCTCGGAGAGTTCGGCAAAGACGGTTCGAAACTGGTCAGCTGACAAACCCCAGAGCGGTTTACTATCCGGTGAACCTTGAGCGCCATAGGTTTTGAGTTCGTTCAGCCACTCCTTGAGTTTCCCGACATCTTTGCGTGCGAATTGATGTCCCGGAAATTGAATCTCCCCCCTCCGATCTAATATGCCAATCAGGCGGACTTCACGAAACGTGCCCCGTACATTTTGTTCAATCTCGGGCTTGTCATCGCCCGAAGAACGCCGGGTCTGAATGGAAATATTCAAATCACGAAAGATCCGCCCCCACTCCTGAGCAAACAAAGCCGAACTGGTATTTTCCATAAGTAAGGTAACCGAAACCGAAGTTTTGATCGGTGCCCCCTGAGGTTTCGTCGATTTCGGAATCGAGAGCTGTGCCTGCAAACAATGATTTCCCTGTAGCAGTAGTGCTAATATCAGACAAACACCGATCGTTCCGGGAAATCGTTTCATGTGAATTTCAACCTGAGTATTAAAAGACTTTAGTAAAGGCACGCACTTTCTTTCAGACTCTATTGTACTGGCTCAGGCAGGATCGAGTAAGAACAATTTTAGAGATGTTGGATAGGAAAGAGGCTATAACTAAGCCCCTTGTATGCATTATTTAAGTCCCACATTCACAAAATGTGGGGTTGACCAGGCAAGATGTCCGTGGGCGGCCATCAGGTTTCCGGGGAGAACAGGGGCATCTTTCGATTGAACGATTCGCCAGTAGAACCAGTGTCTGCCAGGAGGTAAACCAGTTAAACGAAGTTCAGTGCTGAATTCTTTTGTTCCCGTGCCTTTGAATGTTTTGATCTCCTTACCATTGTGAATCAACGTGGCCGAAACAACGGGACGTGTACCGATTGCTTGCAGAGATAGATTAACCGTACCATCTTGCGCTGTGATTTCCTCACCCATCAAGGCACCATTGGCGCGCGTATCGACAAAGAACTGAGCACCGTTTGTGGCAAAGCAGCGGCGTTTTTTTAAGGCGTCGAGAATCGATTCCGCCGTTAGCTCTTCGGCGTAGATGCCCGTCAAGGCACCACTCAATCCGGGAGCGCGTCGATGGGAATCGCCACAGGCCACAAACGCTAGGTTTCCGCCTCGATTGAGGACGCCGTGAAACAGCTTGGGAACACGGGCGATGTAATTACTCCAACCCGAGGTTAATTCCATACCCACTTCAACGGGATGTCCCGATGGTTTGAAGGCCGGGTGTTGTGTTAAGGTGATGCCACCCGTTTTTTGAACGGCTATATTCAATTGGCTGATGTCATTTTCGACTTCAATGAACCGCACGACAGGTCCGCCATCCGAAGGATAAACAACACTACGGTGATTAGGGTAGGAACGATTTTTATAAGGATGCGTCCAGTTACCAGGATCAGCAGCTTTTGCCGTTTTGACTCCGGGTATGCGAGACGTCCATTCATAGCCCGGCAGCGAAAGAAATTTCTGCTCTTGCGTAAACGCATTCGCGAAGAAGTTACCCAGTTCGTATTCGTATTGTGTTAACGGGACAATGTAGAAATCGTTATTAGTAAAAACAACCACATCCAGCGCGGCCCGATCGCGGGCGTAAACGTTCAACTCATCGGGTTCCCCCTCGGCATCAGACGAGAGATTGTTGTGACAATGCATGTCTGCCCAGAACAGTTTTAAAGTTTTTCCATCGGCTTGAATCGTCCTTCGCGTGGTGACTTCCCGCTTAATGGGAAGCTCAATTGGCTGCCAGCCTGCCCATTGTTCCTGTTCAAACTTCGTTTGCTTTTTCAAATCACCGACGAGACGATGATACACACGACGTCCCCCGCCAAACACATTCGAAGCCAGCAGAGCAAATTTGTTATCGATCGCTTGTTCGGGGTGTGCCAGATGATAATCAACCTTTCCCTGATACAACACAGCCGCAGGCTGTAGTATGTTCTGTTGAATGCGACGCCCCACCAGGTCTCCCCGTGGCTTGGCCGTCGATCCGCGATGGTCTGATTTTCGTTCCCACAACAACCAGACATCGTCTCCGTCAGCGAGTAACATCGGAGCCGTACGTCTGCCGAGATAACCGCTGGTGGCAACCGGTTTGGGTTCGATCTGCGCCATCAAGCCTTGTGTGAGTTCCGCTGCGACACGGTTCCCCTCTGCATCTTGAATCTGTTTCCACCCCTGTGGACCACGCTTCGCGACATGCAGTGTATGCCACTGACTGATCACCCCCGGGCCGCCGATCACATCCTGTTTCTGTAACCAGGCGACGAACAGACCTTGTTTAGTGGAAAGAATCGTTGGCTGTAAACCGTGCCTCTCGGCTGGGGATATTGTTTCCATCGGACCGATTTCTGGGGCGACTTTTCGCCCAACGACATTGTACCGCTTGTAACGATACTGATCCCAGACCACCCACACATTGGCTGATTCGTCAACAGCAATCGCGGGACGGAATGCATCCACCGTGTCAGTCGAAATCGTGAACGGTTTCTGCCAGTCCTTCCCTTTAAGCACACGACCTTGAATCTGAAAACGTCCGTTCTGCCTTCCGCTCCAGGCGATCATCAGTTGATCGTCGGCAATGCGGGTTGCCGTCGGTTGAATGGTATCGACTTCAGTTTCCGAAACGATAATCACTTTCTGCCCGATTCCCGCCTGATACTCACGTGCCAAAATTGTCCAGCCCATGGGTCGCTTTGCTGACCAGACAACCCAGAGGGTATCGCCATCCATTGAGACCACAGTCGGATGGCCATGCACGGCTCCCTGTTTACTGACAGTTTGAATCGGTCCTAGTGTTCCGTTCGCTTCGATTTTACGAAGCAGAATTTGATCGCGACTATTCTTGAACGCATTCCAAGCCACCCACGTGGAGCCATCCGGCACCATCACCGCGGAAGGATGAGAGTCGTAGGTTTTGCTGTCTTCGTTGATAATGACATCGGCGGCGATCTGCGAAAGGTCAACAGGAACCGGCTCTGCACTCGGCAAGCTCTGCATGTCACACAGTAAGAGACCAGACAGAATGACAAAGGGAATGAGTGAGGAGAATTTCTTGATCACGGTTGTGGTCTCTCTGTGGGAATAAGGGGAGGCTCAATGGGGCTAATTTTGACTATATTCCAGAAACGCAACGAGAGCTATTATAACATTGAGTCTAACCCTGTGTGTAGCATGTAAAGGTCCTTCGCGATTCTTTTGTACTTTCCTGCTGAAGAATCGTTTAACATGATTCCTGCAATACGATATTATTGAACGCAGGAGATCGTTTTATGATCAATCAAATGATTTGGATGCGGCTCTTACATACATTGTCAATCACTGCCATGACAGGTATCTGGTTCCTGTGGTTGTCATCCCTTGCTCTATCAGATCCAATGACAAGGTCTTCCCATATAGAAGAATATTCAATTTTGATCTCGACAACACTCTTTGGTGGAATCGGTCTATTTATCGGTTTTATCGTGGGATTAGTTACGTGGGATCAAGTCGTAATCAAATATCAACTTGACGAAAGAACGGTCGCTTTGAGTTATGTCGTGTTTACCCTGGTGGGGCTGTTAGTCTGCTCTATTTTGAAAAGTGTAATATATTAGTATTAACGAGCATCACGCCCTTCTTTCTAGCAAATTTTGCCTACTCTCTACTAGGTCCGAAAATCAAATTTAAGGTTACGTCTCGCATATGTATCGGCTTTAAACCCTTTTCGTTCATTTTTGTTTCTAAATATTGATAGGCTGAAGATTCCGGAACATTGAGTAGACCCAAGAGTAGATGTTCTGTTCCAATATAGGGCCATGCATTATCCTTATAGGGCCAAGAAGTAGGCAGCATTTTTTGAAAGAGATCTCTTCCTTCTTGAGCCGCACTTTCATAGACAAGTTTCGCGGGGCCGGATAATAATGGAACCTCACGAATCCCACACTTTCGCCACGTTTCGTATTCTTTACTGGAAGGATAATTAATTGCTTCACGCAACTCATTTTCAGCCTGGATCTCAACAGAGGCCAAAACAGTTCCGGCGATTCCATCGCGTTCCAGCAACAACCCGTGGAGTAAGTGTATTGGCAGAATTATTTCACAGCCTTCGAAGGTTGCGACATCCCGTGCAATTGCCAGCACCTTGTATGTCCGATCGGTGGGAAGTATGTCTGTTTTCATCATTACCCCTCTACAGATTCAGCTCATAGCCGTAGATTTCCAGCGAACGTTTTTTTCAAAGTTGAGACCAATTCTTATTTCGTTCTGGTTGACACTACAATATCAACTGGGATGATAAAATCTGGTTCTGATTAATCATTTCAATCTACTTACTGTGGAGAGACACCATGTTTCACATTCCCAAAACCATTTTCTTTAGCCAAATGTTTGGTCTGTTACTCATTGTACCTCTGCAAGCTGGTGAAATCCCCACTGGTTTTGAAAAAATCTTTAACGACAAAGACCTCACCAACTGGAATGGTTCAGACAAATATTGGTCAGTTGAAGAGGGGGCGCTCACGGGCAAAGCGGATGGCAGTTTGAAGTACAATCGTTTTATCATTTATGAAGGTCAGCCTGTTCGCAATTTTGAATTACGAGTGAAGGTCAAAGTCTCTCCCGGCGGTAACAGTGGCATTCAATATCGCAGTAAGAAGTTTCACAATCTCGGCGACACCGTGCTCACCGGTTATCAATGCGATGTGGTTTCGAACCGTCCCGAATACAACGGCATGCTGTATGAAGAAAAAGAACGGCGGATTCTCGCCCGTACCGGGAAGAAAGTCATCATCGACACGGCGGGACAGCCCTGGGTGGTCGGCAAGCTGCCGGTCAAAACCTTCCCTGCGGGAGAGTGGCACGATTTTCGAGTTCTGGCCAAAGGCAACCACCTGCAACACTGGATCGACGATTATCAAACAATCGACGTGATCGACCTGGACGAAAAAGGACGCGACCTCGCCGGCCTATTGGGAGTACAGGTCCACGTGGGACCGCCGATGACAATTCAATACAAAGATTTTTATCTCAAACGACTACCCGATGACCTGCCCCTCATCACAGCCGACGAAGCACCGATTCCTAAAACCGCCGTCAAAGTCGTCCCTCAAGGGGGAGGCAGAAAAAAACGGAAACCCAAACAATAGCGTTAGCAATTCCTACAGCGGAGGTAGAAGTAATCTTACAAGAGATTGATCGTCTTGCAGAGACGGTTGAAGATGCTTCCGGTTAGTTTGACTACCACGAAAAACGCCAAAGGCACGAAAACGACCTTTTTTTACGTTTTCAAATTCGTTCTTAGTACAAGTGCCTTTTTAATACGTCCAGTGAATAGATGGTATCGCGCCAGCGAACGCCATCATGCAGGCGGGGCACCAGAAGGTGAAAGTGAGTGCCAGTCAGGTGTAGAACAGGAATGAGACAGACAGACTGTCATTAAGCAAGCCTCGTCTGCTATTGTCGAACTAGCTGATAGAAGCTTTCTCATGAACGGCCACCGCACCACTCTTTCATTTTGAATTTTCAAATTATTTTGTCAGTTCTTGTGTTATAATCATGGTCTTCATTCTCTTTTTATTCCACTTTTTTAGGAGATGTGAAAATGAAACCGAAAATGATGATCTTGGGGGTTTTCTTTTCATTAGTCACAGTTTTCGCAATTGTGGTGATAGTGAAATCTAAGTCACAACCAGCAGCGATTGAGAAAAAACAGAGGCAAGCCGCTTTAGCTTCTAAGAAAAAAGGGAAACCAAATTTCTTAGGTTTGGGACTACGCGTCGGCTTAGATAAAACGGGAGAAATCTTAAGAGTCACAGGCAAGGATACAGTGAGAGGCCAATCTGTTATTCAAACTTCTAGAACTAGCAAAGAAGTCTTCGAATGGATTGTGACGCAAGAACCACAAAAATTACATTTCGAAATCGTTTACATGAACGAAGATGATACAGCTCTACTTAAACAACTGCCGGATCTTGAAGAAATCACATTCATCAACACGAATGTCGGAGAGAGGACAATCCAGCATTTATCAAAAATCAAATCGTTAAAACGCATTTCTATACAAAATGGGAATATTACAGACCAATCTATTTTTATCTTCGCCCAAATGCCAGGTCTTGAGTTTCTCACATTAGAGCGAAATCGATTTTTACCCATGGCCGTAGGTCGTCTTTTAAGAAAGTTATTACCTGAAGCTAAAGTGGAGGTAACATAGATTGAAATCATTCAAAACGCAGAATATCTTGGCCAATGAATCAACAACTCAATCTAAATAAAAAGCCAATTGCGTAAACTTATTATCAATACCTATTAAAAAAATTGTGGGCTGTTGCTCATCTTTTATTTCATACTATTTTTATCAAGCTTCCGGAGATGAGAAAATGAAACCGAAAATGATTGCCATAGGAATTCTCTTTTTTATCATCGCGAATTCCATGAAAGCAGAGATCTATTCCCAAGGAGCAGATACTCAGAAAAAGAATGAGCCATCAGAAATCATTCATGAAGAAACAGTAAAAGAGAAAGAGGTTGTTTTTAACTTCCCCTCTTCAGGTCTTATTATCGGTCTACATGAAAACAGAGAAGCCTTACGAATCTTAGGTAATGGAAGTCCAATAGGCCCCCCACTCAATCAAACATCAAGAATCAATAAAAATGTATTTGAGTGGATCGCTTCCCAAAAGCAGATAAAAAAAATATACCTGGAAATTGTTTTTTTCAATGAACATGATGCAGCAGTGCTGGAACAGTTGCCTCATCTTGAAGAAATCACACTGGTCAATACGAATGTTGGAGATAAAACAATCCAACATTTATCAAAAATGAAATCATTAAAAAACGTTTCCATAAAAATGGGAAATATCACAGATCGATCTATTTCCATCTTTGCTCATATGACAAATTTAAAATATCTCGTATTGGACCGAAATCAATTCTTTCCTTCAGACGCGATCAGTTCTATGAAAAAATCTTTACCGGGAGCGAATATTCATGTTTATTAGAGTGACATCAATAGGGATGTAGATGGACCAACTCCAATTATTTCTATCACTCAGAGTCTCAAGAATTCTTTTTGGCCTGGTTTCTAAATCAACAATCTGTACAAGCGAATTCGGCCCAAGCGAATAATTTAGCTCAAATCTGCAAAATTCTGCCAAGAAATAGCATCCCGTATCGAATGACACCCGGGAAGTGAGCCTATTTCGAACAATCGTTATCGCCAGATCTTCCATAGACCATGCACGATAGAAAGGGTTTGTCATGAATCGACATCGCAATCTCGCCGTTCTGGCACTCCTGGCAACACTAACGTGGAATCATTCTCGGGCTTCGGCAGAGGTCTTCGAGAAGGAGTTGGCCGTCGATGAAACGCTCATGATTTCAAATAAGGATCTCCCCAAAGGATGGGTTGTGGCTTCTGATCCGGAGCTTGTCAAATTTGGTAATCGCTGGTGGATGTTTTTTAATTCGATTCAGCTCGACTTTGAAAAGGGCCTGCCCATTCATGTGCTGGCTGCGAACCTGCCCCCCGGTGAACCGCTGAGTGCCGCCCCCTCTAAATGGACTGTGCAACCACATCCGGTGATTTCACCAGGCCCCAAAGGTTCGTGGGATGATCGCACGATTGAAACCACGAAATATGTTTTTGGATACGATGCCACAGCCAAAAAGTTTGTGGGCCGGTTGTACTATGTTGGCTGGCCGACGCAGAAAAATGGACAGAAACATTATCAGATCAGTTTTGCACAATGGGACGACAAACAGAAACGCTGGGTGAAACATGGTAAGCCCGTTGCCACCGGTACGGAGCCTTGGGAGAGGATGAATAATTCCAGCTTCATCGGCGATCAATCGGTTTACTACGAAGCAGGCTCAGGAAGAGGTGGAGCGGACGGCGTCTGGCACATGTGGTATCAGGCCGTCAGCAAACCAAAGGATGGTGGTGCTTCCCTTGTGCATCTTACGAGTCAGGACGGAATCACCTGGGGAAACAAAAAAAGACTAACGCATAAAGTACCGTTTGCCAATCAATTTGTGAAAACGGGGCCCTTCTCGATCGATGTACTTGTCAAGAACGGACGCTACTACTTTGCCGGGTTCCTCTACAACCAGCAGGACCTTTCCAAACAAGGACTCTGGATCACGGAATCCAGCACACCGGATGGAAGTAAGTCAGGCGACTTTTCAGAATGGCATCCACTCATTTTTGAGAACAACGGTGTGAAATGGCACGACTCCGGTCTGGTAAGTTCAAAATGTCATGTCACAGGCTTGTTCGCGCCGACGTTACGAGAAGAGAACGGCAAAGTGTGGATGTTTTATCATGGCTATTATCGCACCGGTGAGGTGAAGGATCCGTGCAAAGACAAATCGAAGAATAGCGGAGTGATTGGCCGTGCTCTGGTGAAAGATTTCACTAAAATTGGACGATAAGCTTTGCGCAGAGAAACACTCGATTCACCTCATGAATCCAATAAATAAAATTGCCAACCGGAGCCGAACGACTATAGTACTTCAGGACACCATAATCTGTACGTTTTTTAGAGGACCTGAACGATGTTTGGCTGGTTTCGCGGCGATCCCAAAAAGAAATTAGAATCACAATACGCGGCGAAGCTGGAGCAGGCGCGTGATGCACAGCGGAATGGGAACATTCAGGGCTATGCGTCTTTGATGGCAGAAGCCGAAACGATCTTGCAGGAAATTGATCGTCTTGCAGAAACGGTTGAAAAGAATTCTGATTAATTCGCTACCGCTTCTTTACTACCACGAAAAACACGAACGACACGAAATATTTGAGCTTTTAGTATAAGTGTTTTTTTAGGACATCGAGCGGGTAGACCGTATCGCGCCATTTGACGCCGCCGTTTTTGAGGGTGATCCAGGCGGAGCGCCAGAAAGCGAATGTAAGTGCCAGCGAGGCGTAGAGCAGGAACGGGGTGATACGGATTCCTGAACGAAACAGACTCCCCAATGTGGCGTAGCTGAGATGTAAGAGGAACAGAGCTACAACAAAGCCGGCGGTCTGAGCGATCGGAAACAGGAAGGGCATAACAAACGGGATGAAAAACAACAAGACGTAGAGTGATGTGACTGCTGTCAGACGTTTCAATGAATAATTGAGGGAAGCGAACGCGTTCTTTTCGACCCCTGTGATGACTCCCCAGGCCGAGGGTTGCCAGCGGACTTTGAGCTCTTTGATGCCCAGATAGAAATCCTGTTTGAACTGATGCTGTTTGACCAGCTTTCCAAGCTTGATGTCATCGATCACATCGAGCCGAATGGTTTCAAAGCCTCCAATGCGATTGTAAACCGAAGTGCGGATGAGATTAAACGCCCCCACGCCAATATAAACGTGCTGCCATCGTGAGGGGACCAGCCAGAGATATGTGCCTGCTGCTAACAGAAAACCAAAATACGTTACAAACGCGGATTCAATGATTCCTCCACGTGCTAATTGGGGAATCAAACAGAGATGATCGAGTTGCTTGTGCAGAAAGATTTGCGTGGCGTTCGTGATCGCCTGCGGATCGAAGACGATATCGCCATCGGTAAACAGCAATAAGTCCCCCTTCGCGATTTTCGCTCCCTGATGCATGGCGTGTGATTTTCCCAGCCAATCGGACGGCAGCTCTTCAATCTGGAGGACCTGCATGGAAATTTGTTCCTGCGCTGCTACTTTCGCTGCGACACGCTCCATAATCGCGCCGGTTTCGTCTGTCGAACGATCATTGACGGCGATAATTTCGAGGCGGGGATAATCGGTGGCCAAGAGCGAGTTGAGTGTGACTTCGATGGTTTCCGCTTCGTCTTTGGCGGGCACAATCACGGAAATCAGCGGCCAGGTTTCGGGAGCTTCGGTCTGAGCGACGCAGCGAGATAAACGCTTGCGCACCATCATCACAATCGATGGCACAAGTAACACGGACCAGAATACGACGGTAGCCCAGCCCCAGAATGTGATGAACGATGCTTGCATCAGGCGTTGCCTTGTTCTTTGTGCTAAAAATGAGCTGCGAGCCGATCAGTGACCAGCGAACCGATTCTTAATGAAGACGTAGCGGCTGGTGAGGGAGCGTTCAACACGTTAATCATGCGGTCGGATTCATCGATGAGAAAGTCGTCAATGATATTCCCATCTGGCCCCAAAGCTTGTGCGCGAACACCTGCGGGAGCGGTTTCCAGATCCTCGGCTTTGATTTCGGGGATCAGATGTTGTAGTTCTTTAACGAACGCAGATTTGCTGAGCGAACGCCACATTTCTTTGACGCCCGTCCTCCAGTATTTGAACGCCATCTTCAGAAAACCCGGATAGGTGGCTGATTCAAACATGTCACGGAAATTGATATGCCTATTTGAATAACCTTCACGGGCAAATGCCCAGACCGCGTTGGGGCCACATTCGACGCCGCCGTGAATCATCTTTGTAAAATGCACGCCGAGGAAAGGAAATTCAGGATTCGGAACGGGATAAATCAAAGCACGACACAAGTGTTGCGCCTGTGGTTTAAGCACATAATACTCACCGCGAAAAGGAACAATTTTGGAATCAGGCCGCGCGCCACCCATGCGGGCCACGCGATCGCTGAACAGGCCACCACAGTTGATGACGTGCTTCGCAGAATACTCTGCCAGTTCGGTCTGAATCGTGATATAGTCGGCGTGATGCCGAATGCCTGTCACCTCGGCAGTGGTCTCTACCTGATTGTCTTTTTCCTGAATCCGTTCTGCCAGTCGGACAGCGACCTGTTTATAGTCGACGATGCCGGTTTCCGGTACATGGATTCCTCTGATGCCTGCGACATGGGGTTCCAGTTCTTTGAGCCGTTCCTCACCGATCATTTCACAGGTCACGCCGTTTTGCTGACCGCGGTCAAAGATGTTGTTAAGGGAGGAGAGTTCACTTTCATCGACGGCGACAATCACCTTACCACATTTTTCCCAGGCGATTTCTTCGGCATCGCAGAAGGCTTCCATCTCTTCTTTGCCTTCACGACAGTTGGTGGCCCTTAATGACCCGGGTTTATAATAGATGCCCGAATGCAGCACGCCGGAATTGTGTCCCGTCTGATGCTGGGCAACCTGGGTTTCTTTTTCGAGAACCAGGATGGATTTGTCAGGAAAGCGTTGTGAGATCCTCCAACCGGTGGCTAATCCGATAATGCCGCCGCCAATTATTGCTACATCTACTGTTTTCATGGATGACTTCTATACTCAAATGGAAAGCAGACTCTTATACTCCACAATACAACAACTTCAATCTGGGTCTCTCTCACCTTCATTGACATCATAACTTAGCAGGATCAAGGCGGCAGGAAAACAATGGTTGAGCAAGTTCGCAGTTATTTAGAACAACATCAAGATCGTTTTGTGAAGGAACTCACAGATTTTTTAAAAATCCCCAGCGTGAGTGCCGATTCGACTCTCAATTCCGAAACAAGGCGCGGCGCCGAGTTTGTGCTGAAACAACTTGAAAAAGCGGGTATTGAAAGCCAAATCATCGAAACAGCCGGGCATCCAATTGTGTACGGTGCCTGGAAAAAAGCCGAGGGAAAGCCGACCGTTCTAGTTTACGGGCATTACGATGTGCAGCCACCCGATCCATTGGATCAATGGATTACGCCCCCCTTTGAACCCGACATCCGAGATGGTCACATTTACGCCCGTGGTGCCACGGATGATAAAGGGCAGATGTATACACACATTAAATCGGTCGAAGCGTGGATGAAAACCCACGGCGAACTGCCGGTGAATGTCGTCTTTGTCATTGAAGGCGAAGAAGAAGTGGGCAGCGACAATCTGGATCGCTTTCTGGAAGAGAACAAGGATCTGGTCACCTGCGATATCGCTGTCGTCAGTGATACCAGTCAGTATGCACCGGGCATTCCCGCGATTACGTATGGCTTGCGTGGCATTCTGGCTTGCGAAGTGATTGTGCAGGGTCCAAGTCAGGACTTGCATAGCGGTGTGTTTGGTGGGGCGGTGATGAACCCCGGAAACGGCTTAGCTAAAATGATCGCCGCCCTGCATGATAATGAGGGGCGAGTACAGATTCCTGGCTTTTATGACGGCGTGATCGAATTACAACCGGAAGAACGTGCGCAGTTTGCGGCTCTGCCCTTTGATGAAGCAAAGTTCATGAGCGACCTCGGTGTGAATGCCGTCAGCGGAGAAGCAGACTTTTCCACGTTAGAGCGTCGCTGGGCCCGGCCAACCTGTGATGTGAACGGCATGATCTCCGGTTACACGGGAGAAGGCCCGAAAACCATTGTGCCTGCGGAATCGCGGGTCAAAATCAGTTGCCGTCTGGTTCCCGGTCAGGATCCGGTGGCACTCACCAAAGCGCTGGAGCAATACTTGCGAGCGCAGTTACCGACCGGCTTGACGATGGAGTTTGTTGATTTCCATGGATGTAACGCGCTGGTCTTCGACTTCAACAGCCCGTATATGAGCGCCGCCAAAACGGCGATTGAGCAATCGTTCGGCGCGGCTCCAGTAATGATCCGCGAAGGGGGTTCGATTCCCGTTGTCGAAACGTTCCAAACCGTTGTCGGCGTGGAAACTCTGTTACTCGGCTGGGGCCAGAACACGGACAACCTGCATAGCCCGAACGAACGCTTTGCCCTCGAAGCTTTCCGCCAGGGAACGTTAGCCAGTGCCCTGCTCTGGCATGAACTGGCGGGTGTAACTGTTTGAGGTTTTTACTACCACGAAATTCACGAAAAGCACGAACTACAGTGACGCTGCCGAGATCGTAACCATCACTTGTGCTCAGGCTTTTTTCTCTTTACTCATGTTTACTCGTGGTGATGTTGATGGTCGTTTTTATGATCCAACGTTCCTGTAACCGACTTACCGTCAAGTTCAAGAGTTAAAGTGACCTGAAAATCATTGAGTAATTTGAGTTGCTGAGGCAGTTCTTCAAAAGGAAGCACAAATCTTGAGGATTGGGAATCTGGATCTCCTTCCAATGGAGATGCAACAAAAATGACAGGAATATCCTGGTCACCGGTATGAAAGGTTGCCTGAATGTTTTCAGAGTCTATCGAATAAGGCTTGTGGGTTTTCGCATCAATGACATGAATTTCAATTTGATTTCTCTTACCGCTGGATAAAAATTCTAACTCAACACCACTGTTTTTAGGTAGCTGGATGATGTGTCTATGGTGTTCGTGATGTGTGTGATGTTTATGATCTGTGTGAGGTTTAAGCGAACTCGTCTCTTCCAATTCCTGGCTACAGGCGGTAGTGATACATGTCAACACCAGCAAATAGACCCAATTTGTTGGAACTGTTTGCATTGAATGAATTTTTTTCATGATCGTTTTCAAGATAGTATATTTAGAATTCACCAGTAATTTCTCCGTCACTACGGTGGGCCAGCCGTTGAAACAGCCCTGACTGGTGAGAAGAATCTGAGTTTCGAAAATCTACTTTGTCAGACAGGAAATGAACCGAGCCGTCAGCGAACAGAAAATTTGCTCCCCCCGGGTGATGACTGCTGAAATTGGCAGACCCCGTTCCATCACAGTCAATATTGACCGACACGCTTCGTTGATTGAGGGGATAAAATGCCGTGCCTAACACCATCTGATTATCAATAAAGCCACAATCATTGACTGAGTTGACTCCTGGCCAGACAGCGGCATAATTTTTCCAGCTTCGCTCACCTAGAACAAACGTATTACTGGTTCCATCGGTGATATGTTTCCAGGTCACTCGAGTGTTACGACCCAACACACCGTTTCCTTTAAAGTCTTCGTCAGACCAGTCACTTTGATTTGGTTTCCAGGCGCTTCCCAGCGAACCGACATAACTTGATTTACCAATTTTGATCGGCATAGTCGTCACAGGGGGAGGATCGGGAGTCGGTTCCGGTTCTGTATCATCTGTTGGGTCAGGAACTGGAAAAGGGGATGGTTTTGGCTTTCGTCTTGGTTTTGGTATAGGAAAAGGTATGGGTGGACGGGCATGAGCAATTACTGACATTCCAGAAAATCCACGGACTACAGAAGGGGTAAGAAATACCCACATGAATTGGGAAGAAACATCAACGTTTGGACCTTTCATTGATTCTGGCTTTGTCTGCGTGAGATATTGTGGAACCAACAATTGCCGATAGGAATGAGAAAGAAAAGAACCGGAATCGGAGGGACACAAGAAAATCGATAACTCCGTCTGGTAGAAGCGTATCATATTTGGGTCTACAACCGATTCAGTCAGGGATTGCTTCTCAAGATTGATGGTATCGTAAAGAGATTGTTTTTCCAGATAAGGTAACAGGAACGCACCCCATGCCCAGCTTTTGGTATATTGATCCTGACTTAACTCTGCTGTGTATCCAGGTGGAAAACACCCGTGAGATTTCGAATACAAATGCATGCCCAGCCCCAGCTGCTTCAAATGATTTGCACAACTTGCTCTACGCGCAGCTTCTCTCGCCTGTTGCACAGCCGGTAACAGTAATGCAATTAAGATTGACATGATGGTTATGGCAACAAGCAACTCGACTACGGTTAATCCACGGCAGCCTGTTTTAGTTTCAGGTCGATTTGTCTGCATTTCTTTATGCCCGCGTTAGATAAAAAATCAAAGTTTTTCTCGCACGTGTCGAGATTATGAAAGGATCTCGACTCCATGCAGATGAAGAGTGTCACCATCTAGTAATTTTCACCATCACCTCATCCGAAGAAGAGCCTGATAGAGAACACATTTGATAGACGCTCAATATAAAATAGCGACACCATTTCTACTTTATCGATCAAATCACATAATTAATGCATCAGTATAGTACAGTATATAGCAAATGAATTGCAATAAAATTATAGTAAGATTTGTGAACTATTCGAGATAGTCCAGTAATCAAGTTGTTTGATCGAAAGGACAGAATTCATCTATTCGTTGATCTGAAATGGATCCGTGTAGGTCGACCAGACGTCGGGCCCCTGTATCCATTCCAAATCCTGAAGTAGACATTGATTCAATACTTTTCGAATCTCTGTCTCATCCATTTTAGTTCCAATAAATACGAGTTCCTGACGACAATCTCCATAGTGGCCCTCGTATTTTAAAAGTATTTCCCTCGCATGCTCTGCGTCCACATTTTATTCACCAATGACACTGCAGTCTTCTAGAATGATCTTCGCTAGTGTTGCTGCAATTCAAAGGACCGTCGTATTGATCAGGAATCTATAAATGAGTCGTACTAAAATTGTGATTGCCAATAGCAAATCCAACTTAAACAGTGCCCTCAATAAACAACAATCGAAACGAACATGAATAAAAGCACTTAGAACCAGGTGAGAGATCGCCAGAAATAGTGGAAGGCAAAGACGGACAGAAAAACAGCGTAGCCGGGAGAACGCATGATCTGAATTTCAAAATGGCGCGTGCTTATTTGTTGCAGCAAAATCAAAATGAAAGTCATGAGGGAAATCGTAAGCATTGCCTGCCAGCCATAGATCATTCCACATAAAATGAACGCATAGTTGATACAGTTTGAGTATGTAAAATCTGACAACCCGGTTTTTCTGATGATCCAAACGAGTACAGGAGCAATCAGCGCTCCGGAAACGGCACCGCAGAATGATGAAATCAGCACAACGCTTCGGTGAGGAGCTTGCGCAGCATGAAGATTCGATTTGAGGGGGATCAAGTCCGGCCAGATCAGAATTGCGATGAATACGATACATAAACATGTCAGCAGTGAAGAAATCGGGATGCGAAAGCCATCCGCATTAATTAACCCCCAGCCCAAGATGGAAGTCAGCATGAAACAGTGCAAGAGGTACAGCCGGACCAGATCCCATTTGGTATAAAACAGAATCCAAAGCACACCGTTGTAAAGATTAGGATCTCGAAAGGGAATATTCGCACCACCTGAAATGAGTTCTCGAAAGTAGAGTATCAAAAAAATAGCTGCTACAGAAAACTCAACCAATGGATATCGGATATTAATGGGCGCCTGGCAGTCACGGCATCGCCCCTTGAGACGAAGCCAGCTTATGATGGGAATATTGTCAGAGAGTTTTATGGGTGAGCCACATACTGGACATGAAGATCGACTGAATGTGAGAGGGAGGTTCCTGGGTACGCGATAAACAATGACATTCAGATAGCTGCCAACCGCTGCACCGAGCGCAAAAAATGAGACCGTTGCAAACAGACTTGTTACATACAACAAAATCAGGTCGTAAAGAAACTGATCTTCCAGCTCGTTTGACGAGGCCGTGCTTTGTAGTGTCGAGTCCTCAGAGAAAAATTCAATCGTAGGAAGAAACAGAAAAAAAACGATCAATAACACAGATAACGACCATATTAACAGCTTAAACATCGGAAATGATGGTCTGTTATGCATTTTGATATCGTTAGTTTTCTGGAGCTAATTTGAATAGATCTAATAGAAGCAGGATCAAAAGCATTACTGCGACAACAGGAGCAGAAAATGGTCCATGATAAAACAAGTTTGTTTCTGAAGTTTTTTCTGCATAAAAGAATGTAAAACACAACAGAATCAGAACCAGTAAATGAAATACCATATTCTGAGAACGATTCTGAGAGTTAACAGCTGTTTTTAAGACGATCCATAAGTTGCTTATAAATAGCACTACTGCAAAATAGGGTTCCGTTATCTGCAGTGCCCAGAATAGACATCCCAGGATCGCGCTCATCATCAATATCATATTTGTATATTCGATGAACATCTCGTGATCTACTTTGCCAAGGGGAGTCCAGCTTGAGGAAATGCAGAATGTCTATTAAACAGCTGCCGTACCACGTTTGAATCACCTTAAGAAAGCTCTTCAACTGTTATCTGTATTTGATTTCATTTGTACGATACTAAAACTGATCATAATAAACATTGACATTAATTGCAATTATTTTGCATGTGTATTTATTGTGTGAATTCATGTAATAAAAAAAGAACTCAACCAGATTAGTTTTAGAGACTTACCAAACTGTAATGATACTGCCGTTTATCACTGAGACCTTCATGACCGCTAGGCTTTCTGGATCGAAATAGATGCACGTCGAGTTGTATTTATCGAGTTCGATTGCAAAACTCTACATGATTCATTCCATTAAATTTGGAGTGGAGAATCGGGTAATGCGTTAGCACTGCCAAGTCAGAAGCGTATCGCAGTAATCTCAAATCAGGGATTTCCACGGACTCTTAACCCTCATGCAGTCAGTGATCCAGTTTAATGCGTCTTGATTTTGAACAAGTGATCCAAAAGCTTTCAATACTGGCCAGACTCCGCGAATTCGATCCTCAAATTATTGGTACTCCACCACTCGGGATCGAACTTGAAACCAGCGACATAGACATTGCCTGCTCAGCCAATAATCTTGCGCGTTTCAAAGATGTAACATCAACCGAATTCAGCACATTTAAAAATTTTCAATGCCGCAATTCTTATTTGCAGAACCAACACTCGGTCATCGTTCAATTCCAGGCATATGATTGGGAGATTGAGCTGTTCTGCCAAACAATTCCCGTAAATCAACAGTGGGGTGTTCGGCATTTCAACATCGAACAACGACTCCTCAATCTCGAACCAAAGTTAAGAAGCATTGTAATGCAACTCAAACAAGAAGGACTGAAAACCGAACCAGCATTTGCGCGTGCGCTTGGATTACCGGGAGACCCTTATGCGTCGATTCTAAACCTTGAGAATATGAATGACACCGAATTAGCACATCTGATTGGCAACAGGTCGTAACGATTCCCCCCCACACAAAAAACCACCAATAAAACGCTGGTACAATTTCCAGATCCTAATAAATCATGGGACCAGAATTTGGTGAACTGAAGTCTGGGTTGCTGGTACATTTAGATTGGAAGATCAACAGTCCGGGCTTTATATCACTGTTGTGAGTGAAATTGGTCTTTCGAATTACCGAGTGCTAGCGCACTGTCGCTCATGGGACTGTTTGATCGCTTTGAAAATTGCGCACTATTGAATGTCACTGTCATGACGATTCGGCTTTTTACTACCGCGAAATTCACTAAAAGCACGAAAAACTACGACGCTGCCGACGTCATTGGTGTGACATTAAAAAGATAACCAGAAACTGATATCGCCCAACAAACATCACACTCGTAGGGGGCGACCCATGTGTTGCCCCGCCTCACGGCGTTCCATCGATTCACTCCCAAAATGGAACCTTGCAAAACTTCCGCATGACTCATCACAATAACCCTGACGGGCGGACACATGGGTCCCGCCCCTACATATACTCAATGCACTTCTCCATTTTCAGCTAGGGGTGATGGGCGCTATTCGGTATGGTGTGGGTTGTTGCTCGTTGGCTTCTTTCAGCAGGCTCTGGTAGGCGGTTTCCAGTTCTTCGTCGGACATGTTTTGGATGTCGTCCGGGGTCAGATTGAGTTGCCAGACGTTGCCGCGGGATTGGATCGGTTTGTCGAGGCCTAACAGCTTATCGATGCGTTCGCGGGCACGGAGGCGTTCGCGTTGGGTGGATTTGGCATCGTTGATCACACTGACATAGAAGAAAAACGATTCAGCACGTAACTGTTCAATCGGAACTTCCAGACGTTCTACCATTTCGCGGCGAGCACGAGTGATGTAACGATCAATCGAACGTGTGGAAAGATTAAATTCCAGATTGACGGCTCGTTTGATCTCTAAAGGATGTTTTCCGAGGCTGAGTAAATGTTTTACAAGTTGCACTAATTGAATTTGTTGTTCTCTGGTGAGTTTTGTTTTCCCTTGAGAGGTGAGATTGATCATGTTCGCCATTCCTTTATTTAAACGCGAGCTTGCTTTGTTGAGTGGGTCTCATCATGCTCAACGGCACACACGGGTCAACAGAAAGATTTGCGCAGTTTTGTCTGAGATGTGGTACGAAATCGCGGTTTGGTTTCGCTTTTGGTTTCGGAAAGCGTGCTCAAAAGGAGTGACTCGATACGAGACATGGGGAACTGGTTCTGGTGCTTCAGGTGAAGATGTGGAAAAAAGGACGCTTTTTTGGATGCATAAACTGAGGTGGTGCGCGGTGAGCAGTGCTCAGAAAAAGGTGCCTCGCGCGCGCGACGCAGAATCAGGGAGTTTCGAGAACGGCGCGATGGTGTCAAGTGCGAAAAGTTCACCGGGGTGCCGCGCGAAAGGGAAGAGGAAAACTCGTTGCAAGTCTGTCAAGTGGACCTTAGTCTGGTGGTGATCTTTATGAACTTATTAAACCAGTTCACGCATAACCTTATAGGCATTATTGTCAACCAGATAACGAGGCCGTCCTTGCAGATCGGTGACGGTGGTCGTTTCCACGTTGATTCCCAGGTTGTGATACAGCGTGGCAAAGACTTCCTGGAAATGGACCGGACGGTCTTCTGCATATTCGCCCAATCTGTTGGTCGAACCAATGACCTGTCCCGTCTTCATGCCTCCACCGGCCAGAAGCGCGGTCGAGACACGGGGCCAGTGATCGCGACCCGAGTTTGGATTGATTTTCGGAGTCCGTCCGAATTCACCCCAGACGACAACGGTCACATCATCGAGCATGCCTCGGTTTTCGAGATCTTCGATCAACGCGGTGACGCCCTGATCCAGCATCGGCATATCTTCGCGTCCCCGTTTGAACGCGCCGCCATGCCAGTCCCAGCGACTGAAGGCAAGCGTCACGCAGCGGGCACCCGCTTCGATCAAGCGACGGGCTGTCAGAAAATCATCGAGCAGTTTCGGGCCACCGTCGGCGGCTTTTTTCGATGTTCCTCTGCCATAGCGATCGCGGAGCTTCTGATCTTCTTTTGAGATGTCCAATGCATCCGCCAACTTACTGGAGGTTAAGATGCCGAACGCCTGCTCTGTAAATGAATCGAGACCTTTCATCATGCCCGAAGCATCGACCTGGCTACGGAAACGATCGAGTGAACCGAGCACTTGTTTCCGATTGTCGAGACGATCCAGGGTAATGCCGTTAAGCGTCATGTCTGCCATGCCTTCGCCGTTCGGACGGAAGGGGGCGTGTGACAAGCCGAGGAACCCAGGCTCGCCGGCACGTGACCAAGGCATATGTCCCATTTTGGGAGACAGCCCGAGGAACGCAGGTACCGCAGGATCAACGGCTCCATATTTATGTGAAAGTACAGATCCCAGACAAGGCCAACCGCCGAGTGGCTGGTTATTGAAACGTTGGCCGGAGAGACATTGGAATGCATCGTGCCGTCCGTCCGAACCAACTATGGAACGAATGAAAGCAAACTTGTCGGCCATTTGTGCCATGCGCGGAAACTGATCGCCGATTTCAATGCCGGAGACGTTGGTTTGAATCGCGTTGAATTCGCCACGGATTTCACTGGGCGCGTCAACTTTAATATCCCACATATCCTGATGAGGAGGGCCACCGGGCAAGAAGATCATAATGATCCCCTTGTGTTGTTTCTTTTGCGGTGCTGCTGATTCTGCTTGCAGCAACTGTGGAAGAGACATTCCACCTAAAGCAAGACCACCAATCTGCAGAAAGTTTCTACGTGTGATCCGATCACAAAATTGACTTTTCTGAGAACCCAAGATCTTCAGCATGGTTTCAGGTCTCCAAATTCGACACGGTGGGATGTTAAAGGTAGGGATGACTAGCTATTTGGGATCCATCTCAATCAAACCAGTTAGCCATATAAAAATATCGGCGAACCTTTATGGATTAGTATAGACGATTTTGATTAGAAATCCAGCGCAGATTGTAAGATATGTATAATTTGTCCAGTATTATTCCTATATTCGGAAACGTCGATGCGGGGTATCTCAGGCAGCGATTCAAAGCTGGTCTCTGAGTTCTCAGAGTCGAACCAGGCAATCAAGGTGGGGGTCATCGATTCGGAAGCTGTTTCTGAGGCTTCCCAATGAGAAAAAACCACATCAGGATAATGTTGTATTAATTCTTGAATAATGGGTTCGATTTCTGAAGCAGGCAAGCCAGCAAGCGAGAACTCGAAGGGCCGTTTCAGCAAACGTTGTTGTAGTTTTTTGATCGTCACTTTTTTAATGGGGTGTACAACTTCAGGAGCGATTTCTGTAAGTGGATCGAGCACAAAACGACGATACCAGAAAGCGGGATGAGGAATGAGCAAGCCTGCGGTTTCTAAAACAACCTGATCGTAGAGGAGGAGATCCAGATCGAGCGTACGCGCACTCCAACGAACTTCCCGAGTGCGGCCCATTTCTGTTTCCACGGTCTGTAATTCTGCCAGCATCGCCTCGGGTGAAAGCATCGTCTTCAGATGTGCGGCCCCGTTCAAAAAGGTGTCTTTGGTTTGATCGCCTACAGGTGCTGTCTCAATCCATTGACTGGTCTTGATCAGTGAGATTTCAGGATGTTGATTAAGTCGATCCAGCGCACGCGCAAAGGTTTCCCGCACGTTTCCCTGATTTCCTCCTAGAGCGATAAAGCAGTCAGGCATACCAGTTCTCTGAACCTGGAAATGAGTGGTTTTGTTCTACGATAGATGTTTCGTCAGTCAACGGATCAGTGTAATTCCAGAAAACACGGGTTTCAACAAGCTCTGCGCAATTAAAAAGAGATAGCACAGAACTCACACTGAGAGGTGAGACAAACATTTTTCGATCGAAACAAGATGGCAGGCAGAACGTCGTCCGTTTGATTTAGCCGTGATTTTCCAGTTCTGTCTTGGCATTTTCAAACATGGAATTCGTTTGATTTCCGACAGCGGCGATACCAGCGATACAAGCCATCAATATCGCGGCCAACATGACAGCATACTCTACAGAGGTCGGACCATCTTCTTCACGAAAAAAACGTTTCAGAAATTTCATATCTACGCCCTCTCAAACAAACTGGAGTATGGTGTTTCATCGCCAGTCGATATCATGAGCACGACGCTGGCGTAATTTCTCTGTCAAAGTGCTTTCGCTATACATTAAATCTACCTCATGTTTGAAATCGGTCTCGGTAAAATTTGGAAAAGTTGTTATAAAATTATGGAATTCCGGATCGAATTCCGATTTTTCCAGGGGGAATTTCCGGGATTATCTGTTGGGACTCTCTTCAGACTGGCATAATCGTCGATTCCCTGTCACAATAAGCGGCACAGCGTGGCTCCCATTTTCTGAATGATCAGAAACAGACAGGAGTTAGGTCTGTAGGAGTCGTTTCGTTTCTCCCCATTTTATGAACTCTATTGGATAGGATACAATTGTTATGGCCAAAGAAGAGGCCATTGAAGTCGAAGGTACAGTGACAGAAGCACTGGCAAATACTCAATTTCGAGTAGAACTGGAAAACGGTCACCAGGTTCTGGCTCACGTGGCAGGTAAGATGCGAAAACACTTTATCCGGATTGTTCCCGGAGATAAAGTGGTTGTTGAAGTCTCGCCTTACGATCTGAACCGTGGACGTATTGTCTATCGAGAACGATAGTCGGCACGCATCTGCCATCCGTTCTTTTCCCATACGAAGTGCAGGTTCATTCACTCGTTCGATGTGATTCTTTGCTTAATTAATTCTGTAGTCGTGTGACATTCGTTATAATCTCCTTGTGAAACCTGCGCCGTAATATTATGCCAGATCAGTCAGCGAATACGGAGCCGCTTCCCTTTGTGCAAATCTATACCGATGGTGCCTGCCGAGGGAACCCGGGACCAGGAGGTTGGGGAATTATTCTGCGACATCCTTCTACCGGAACCGAGAAAGAGTTTTCCGGGGGAGAAGCTGTTACCACCAATAACCAAATGGAATTGCAGGCGGTGATTTCTGGCCTGGAATTACTGACGCGCACTTCGAGAGTCGAAATTATTACGGACAGCGTTTACGTGGCAAAAGGATCTCAGGAATGGATGCCTAACTGGAAAAAAAATAATTGGAGACGCCGCGAAGGCAAGAGTTGGAAACCAGTGAAAAATGAAGAACTCTGGCGAAAACTGGATGCACTGCTGGAGCAGCATGAAGTCAAGTTCACCACGATTAAAGGCCACAGTGGTCATCCGGAGAACGAACGTTGCGATGAACTGGCGGTTGACTACGCGTTGAAACTGCAGAATCAGTCTGATTTGTAACCATATGGTTCCGGAAAACGATGAGCGAATCCCCTCTGGAAACTCCTGTTCAATTTCTTAATGGAGTAGGGCCAGAACGCGCAGAGCTATTGCACAGAATTGGAATTCAAACGGTTGAAGACCTGCTCTGGCATTTGCCACGAAGTGTACTCGACCTGACGGACGTTCGTCCCGTGAACGAACTGGAAAATGATCAGGTTGCATCGGTCTGCGGAAAAGTGGTCGACCTTGATGCCCGCACGATTTCCCGAGGCCGCACGATTACTTCAATCCTCCTGGATTGTGGTGACGGTTTCTTGAAGGGAACCTGGTTTAATCAACCCTGGGTTATCAAACGTTTCTTCCAGGGTCAGTTATTGATGTTTTCCGGTAAAGCCAAAAAGCGTTCCGGAAAATGGGAGATGTCGCATCCTCAATATCAGGTATTGGAAGAAGATCTGGATAATCCTCAAGGCTTAATTTTACCCAAATACAGTCTGACCGAGGGACTCAAGATGTACCAGATCAGACGACTGATCCGCGCGGTCGTCGAGGAATACGCTCATCTGATCCCCGATTATTTACCGGAAGCGTTTCTAAAGGAACAATCACTGACTCCGCTCTCTCAAGCGGTGATTCAAATGCACAAACCTCAAACTATGGAAGAATATCACGCTGGCGTGCATCGGCTGATTTATGATGATCTTTTAGAATTTCAGTTGGCACTGGCGATGCGCCGCCGACTCTGGACCTGTGTGGATAATGCACCACTCCTGAAGGTGACCGCCAAGGTCGACGCTCGAATCCGTCGGCTCTTTCCTTATGACTTAACAGATGGACAAAACCAGGCGATTCAAGAAGTGAGCGATGATTTGGGATCGGGCCGGGCCATGCATCGCATGCTTCAAGCCGATGTGGGTGCAGGAAAAACCGCAATCGCGATTTATGCGATGCTGTCAACGATCGCCGGTGGCTATCAAGCGGTACTCATGGCACCGACGGAATTACTGGCTGTGCAGCACTGGGAAACGATCAACGAAATTTTAAAAGAGAGCCGCGTGAAACGATGCCTGCTCACGGGCAGCTTATCAGCTTCAGAACGTAAAGCGACATTGGAACAGATTGAATCCGGTGAGCAACAATTGATTATCGGCACGCAGGCCGTTGTGCAAAAAGATGTGAACTACCAAGATCTCGGGCTGGTCATTATTGATGAGCAGCATAAATTTGGTGTGATGCAGCGCGCTCACTTTACGAGCGATCAAAAGACACCTCACATGCTGGTGATGACGGCGACACCGATTCCACGCAGCCTCTGCATGACTCAGTTTGGTGAACTGGATATCTCCGTCGTTACAGAACTTCCCCCCGGTCGGCAACCAGTGGTCACAGGCAAGGTCTCAACCACACCACAACGCAAAAAAGCCTGGGACTTTTTACGAGCCCAAATTGCAACGGGCAGACAAGCTTATATTGTATGTCCGAGTATTGAATCGGGTGATGAACAAAATCGTCGTTTTAGTGCAGAAGAAGTTTATCGTAGACTTCAGAAAAGCGAACTCGCTTCGGTTTCAATCGGATTAGTGCACGGTCAGATCGACCGTGAAGAACGGGCGGAACTTATGAGCCAGTTTCATCAGGGAGACATCCAGGTTCTGGTTTCCACAACGGTTGTCGAGGTGGGGGTTGATGTTCCTAACGCCACGCTGATGGTGATTCTACAAGCCGACCGCTTTGGTTTATCGCAACTGCATCAATTACGAGGACGGGTAGGACGCGGGACGCATCAGGGAAACTGTTTTCTCTTTTCTTATACCGAAAGTGAGGATGCACTGAAACGACTTTCCGCGATGGAAGAGACAAACGATGGATTCAAGATCGCCGAAGCCGATTTTCAAACGCGTGGTCCCGGCGATATTTTTGGAACGAGACAGCATGGAGAATTGCCCTTACGCGTGGCTGACCTGCGTAGAGATGAGGCAATATTGCACGAAACGCGTGAAGTAGCCTTGCGTCTGGTAGAAAAAGGAGAGTTCGACCAACCCCGGTTTGCTCCTTTAAAAATTCGCGTGCTGGATCGATTTGGTCAATTGATGGATCTGGGGCAGAGTGGCTAGGGATGGAAACTGATGCCAACTAGGTCCAGACACGATTGGAAAACCAGGCAGCCAGCGTCCCACTGGTAATGACCGGAAACCAGGCGGCTTGATCGGGTGTGATCAGCTTCGTACTTCCCATGTAAAAGAAGAACTGGGTAATTGCGAACAAGCCACCCATAACACAAGCACAAACCGCAATGTTCAAAATCTGACTACGACTCTCTTTGCGTAGCACAAACGGAATCGACACTAGAACCGCAATGAGATTCATGAAAGGGCGAGTTAACCGGGAATGCAAGTCCATCGTCTGTTTTCGGATGGAAAGGTCGCTGAAAGACGGGTTATTGATTCGCGCAATCAATTCGGGAGTCGAGATTAAAGCACTTGAATTGCGGTTACAAAGTTGATCACAACCTACGTCTGTTACAATAAAAACATCGTTCGGGTCTTCACCGGGAAGAATCATTTCTTTCGCAAATTCTGCGATTTCCAGTTCAGCATAACGCGGAGAGGCATTTTTAAGTAACCAGCCTCCCGGAGAGTTTTGTGTTTCCGTGTGGTAATAGGCGGTTCCCGATTTCACAGTCACAAAGTCATGTACGGTCGGTTTAGAAAGCACGAATTCTGCATTCAGCATTTTCTTTTCGGTCAGAAACAGCTCTAACCCATTAATCATAATTCTGGTACTGAAATCATAAACGGGTTCCACAAACTGAGAACTGTTGCCCTGATCACCGCGATCCGCCTGAACTTTGTCGGCAATATTGGGGATTAAAAGCTCCTGGTTGGCGACAATGAAGCAGTTGACTGTAATCGTGGCAAATGCCAAAGGAATAGCCAGCCGGTACGTGGGAATTCCTGCAGAAAGAATGGGGTTGAGTTCGCCGTGACGAACCATTAAAGAAAAGACAACGACCCCGGCAAGGACTGTTAAGATCGGACTGACCATGTCAAAGAAAATACAGGATTGATACAAATAGTATTCAAACATCGTCCAGAGCAAACTGGCTGAAGAATCATCCTTCACAGCCATTTGAAAACCATCGATATTGGTAAAACCATCAAAAACCACATACAAACCATATGTTGCCATGAAGCCAATAATGAAGACATGGAAATATCGTTTTAACAAATAACGGTCGAAGGTTGTGAACACGTTTCCCAATCGCTGATTATCGTCAGAGGAATTGAACCAGAAGAGTGGCTCAGAAAAGCAGGCCGCGTATTACATCGCAATCCTTAAAATGGGTCAATATCAGGAGAGCTAAGCCATCACCCAAACATAAACATACGAACCCTATCTCTTAATCGCCGATTATTTAGATCTCGCAGGTGACCAAAGAGATGATTTTTCTGCCTCATGACAAAATAATATTCCATAAGTCATTTTTGATATTGAACTTGTGTAATAGATGATCGTTCAGAAAGTTTCCAACTATCGACATTTAATTCGCGTAGAGAATAATACGAATAGATGGGTTTCCTCAAAATGCAATTTGATTGAAGAGGTTTCTCATCACTTGAGCATTTTTAAAAGCTATGCTTTTAAAATAGCAGCTTTTGAATCTACTTGCCGAAATTGATTATTATGAGGGGAAGAGAACGTGGTACGAAAAGACGCAATAGTCAAGTTGCATAAGCAACTGTTAAATAGACGAGATGTACTCAAAAAACTGGTGTCTGGTAGTTCAGAAGGTTCCTCTGCAAGCCGTGCAATTGTAGAAGACATTGGCGATGCAGCGATTCGCGAAACCCGTCAGGGATTAGAATCACATTTAGCAGAAATTGAATCTCAAGAATTAGTCCAGATCCGCCGCGCAATTTCACTGATACAAGAAGGGCGCTACGGTCATTGCGAGTCCTGTAAGAAAAATATCCCCATTGCTCGACTTAAGGCAGTTCCGTATACCATGTTCTGCGTCGATTGTGCGCAAAAGCGCGAATCAATGGGCTTACCCAGTAATGATGTTGGTAACGATTGGGAGAATGCCTACGAATTTGAAGGTCGGCTTAACGATCAAGATGTCAGAATCCGTGATTTGGATATGGAAAAATAAACTCTCTTTCCGATATCAGGGAAAGAGGTTCTCAACGACTTGATTGCGAGTCTACCGTTCTCTTCAAAAGCCATTCCATTTTCCATCAATAGTTTGGTTTTTAAAACGTTTATTGCAATCAGAAGTGTGATCCTTAGCGATAAAGGAAATCGCTTTAGCTAAAAATTGCTGATTTCCTGTAAGCAAAATCGTCCGGCAGTTGGCGAAGGAATGCCTTATTTTGCCGTAGCTAGAAATAGCTGGAATGCAAAAATATCGGTCCTGGGTCCCGCTGAAAGACTTGCAAAATGAAAAATCGATTCACGCTCGTTTTCGTGCTTGCGTTTACTCTCTCTGCTTCATTATGGAGCACCTGCTTTGAGTCTCCCTTAAACTCAAAACATTTGGAAGCAAAGGTTCCTGCACAGGGAGTCGCTCGACAGCAGATCTCGACTTCTATCCCTCTCTCATCGTTACACGAAGGCAGTAAGCATCTCGCAAAAATTGCGAAACTGGCAACCCCGAGTGTCGTTCATATTCAATGTGAAAGACAAACGCCACGTGGTGCGGTGGAAGAAACCGGTTCAGGTGTTATCGTACGAGGCGAAGATACTTCCGGTTTGTTTATCGTCACGAATCGACATGTTGTCCGTGGTTCAAATGGGCGGTCCATTTCGATTCAATTGCACGATGGGCGGATCATTCACCCACTCCGCAAATGGGAAGACAAAGATACCGACCTTGCCGTATTAAAGATAAACGCGACTGGTCTTTCGCCCGCAGATTGGGGAGACAGTGACAACCTGGATATCGGACATATGGTATTGGCGATGGGAAGTCCCTTTGGATTAAGTGAGTCAGTCACTTTAGGAATCATCAGTGCGAAGGGCCGTCGCTCCCTCCAGCTGGGCAGTGGTTCCGAAGTTCTCAACCAGAACTTTTTGCAAACAGACGCTGCCATCAATCCCGGAAACAGTGGAGGCCCTTTAATCGACCTCGAGGGGAAAATCATCGGCATCAACACAGCGATTGCATCTAACAGTGGAGGCAATGATGGCATTGGTTTCAGTATCCCCAGTAAACTTGTGCGTCATGTATTCAACCAGCTTGTCAAGTATGGGCAAGTCTATCGCGCTTACCTGGGAGTGCAACTTGATCCTGAGTTTAGCATTGCGACCGCGAATCGATTGAAAATGGACCGGGTACGTGGTGCCCGTGTGGTGAAAGTCATTTCGAATACTCCCGCTTCCCGAGCTAATTTGAAATATGATGATATCATTCTCAGTTTTGCTGGAATCGATGTCCTGGATCAAAATCACTTAATCAATTTAGTGAGTCTAACGCCGATTGATAAACGTGCTAATGTTGTGCTGCTCAGGAATGGTCGAAAAATCAATGTCATGGTGGAACTGGCAAACCGAAAAATTCTGGATGAATTGGAACGAAAGCAGAAAAGAGAATCTGAACAGTCTTCGATTCGAATTGGACCAACTGCTGAACCCACCAGCTTTCAGCGTATCAAGAACGATAACGAAAACCATCAAGCAGTAGCGACAGACTTACAACTCTATACCATGAATGCAGAGCTTGCGATTCAATTGGGATTTGAAACATCACAATCAGGATTACTTGTGATGGATGTCGCTGAAGAAAGCTCTCTGCACGGAGTTGTCAACCTGTATGATGTGATTGAAGAAGTAGCAGGTACCCCAGTGCACAATCTGAGTGAGTTCCAACAAGTTCTCAAACAGAACCGGGCACTCAATTCACTGATACTGAAAGTATCCAATGGGAAAAAAGGGAAACCACATCATCAATTAGTGGTCTGGCAGAGAAATGAGCAACCTTAAGAGTGTGCCAGTTCTAAAATCAAACCGGCTTTGAAACAACGAAAAAACCAGGTCAGTTAAAGACTGACCTGGTTTCGTTTTTAGTATCACGGAGTGTTTCTTACTAGTCTCGATAGAATCGAGTCAACTCTTCAAAGATGAGTGGATCACGAATGGAGTCACTGGCAAGACGTGCTCTAAAGCGTTGATTCCCTTCGACAGTCCCTCGCACAATCACTTGAAACTCAACCGAGTCGCCTGGTGCCAGGTCTCCCAAAGACTTGAAGACGACAACACCGTTTTCTGCGATATGCTGTGTAGGACCGGTTGCTGAGATCAATTGGACTCCTGGTGGAAGTTCGCATGAGATCGCAACGTTCGAAGCAGATTTGCTACCATCATTCTTGACGTTCAGTTTGTAACCTGTTTCAGCACCAATTTCGACGGGATCATCCAGATCGGAAATTTCCAGAACGAGTTGTGCCGTTCCTTCAATTCGGGTTTGTAGCTGAGCATCAGATTTGACATTATGCTCGGAGACAGCCCGGACATGATGAACGTAGTTACCAATTGTCTTTGTTTTCAACTTTAGTTTCACATTTGAAGACTGACCTGGCTCCATACGACCAAGGAACCAGCTGATGGTTGAGTCTTCTGGATTAAACTGCCCGCCATGATCGGCACTGACAAATTCAAAGCCATCAGGAACTCTGTGTAAAACTCTCACATTGTTTGTCGCAGCGGCTCCGTCATTGATAGTCGTAATGACGTACTGTGCATTGCGACCTTTATAACGAAGTCCAGGACCATCAATGGCAACTTGTACTTTGGGAGCAATCACATTCACACGTGCTTGAGTGGATTGCGTTAAGCCACCCTCTGCTTTGGCTCGAATTCGCACATTCTGCTCACCACCCTGCACAGCAGCCAAAGCAAGACGAATTGTTCGTGTCTCACCAGGGTTGAGTGAGCCGACCTGCATCTGCAGAAATTCAGCGGTGACATGCTCCAGTCCTGGTGGAATTTCAGCTTCCAAAACCACATTATGTAAGGTACCTGTTCCTGGGTTGGAAATCGTCACTGATTGAGAAGCAGGTTCTCCGATCATGACATTCGTTGGCCCTTTCACAGCAACTTGCAGTAGAGGCTCTGCAACCGTAAATGACTCAGATGATGAATTTGTAAACCGAACATTGGCACTCGCTGAGATCGCACCACGTTGACTGGGAATCATAGAAATCTGGATGATTTTTGTTTCCCCCGCTTTCAATGATCCGAATTTCCATTCCAGGTGATCACGACTTGAAGATGGCTGAGGCACAGCGTTTGTCAATCGAACTGAAACGGGGAAGAAGGCTTCCACGAGCACATCGCTGGCAGTTTGCTGGCCTTCGTTCTTGATTTCAAGTTCAAACTTACATTCCTGGCCGACATTGATCTCAGTCTTCTTAGTCCACTTGTGCGAAACTTTAGAGGTAGAGACTTTAGAAGAAACACCAACAGGCTCTGGAGTTCTTTGAATCACACTACGATTTTGAATGGGCGCTGAAATCGTAATCCCAGTAGGCCGAGTCGAATTGTCCTTGGTTTGAGCGTTTCCAAATGTTAACTGATGCTTCTTTTCACTACCTTTCCGGTTCGGAATTCGTGGAATCGTAACATTTGGTTTTTGAGAAGTTGTCTGATTAAAATCAGTAGGCAAGCGGAATTGCTGATTATTTTTTGGTCCTGCACTGACCTGTTGAATCCTACCATTACGGGACTGATTATTGCCACGTTGAAATTCAGCATGCACAATTTTTTTCTGGTCAGCCTGTTGAGAAGAAAATTCTTCAAAGCGATATTTTTTCTGTTTGGCAGTAGATTCAGCATGGCCAACTTGTTGGAATGTTGAGCGATTACTCTGTGGTGTCAGCTTCTTGTCTTCCAATCGACGATAAGGACGTTCCTGACCGAAGAGTTCCTTGTAATAGTTGGGAACCTTTGAAAGTTTGACTTTCGCTGATTGCTTTGCAGGTGGAAGTTGCTTCGTCGTGGATGATTTCTGATTCGGTCGAGAAATCGTAATTCTTCCCTCAGAGGAGTTCACTTTATCATTCTGATTCGAGAAAAATTGGTTTGACGATTTTGAAGGGGGAATCGCATCGAAGGGGGACTTCGATTCGAAAATGCGGTCATCGGCGGCAGCGATACTCGCACTCATTACCATAGTTGAAAATATCGCGAGCATCTTTTTTCCGCGTCGCATTTTGTTTCTCCTTACCGATTGGAATTTACTGCTGGATAGGATTGAGCGTTGATTTGGATTGACGTGACGAGTTTGGTGTGAGCAGGTGAGTTCAAATAAATTACAAACTGCGGTATGGCTCTTATCCATCTCTCTTAATCGGATGTAGGGATTCTCAAAATTGAATGAGATATTCCAATTTTTTAAAATAAACGGAAATAATAAGATTTCCTGATTATGACGATTTTTCAGTTTCTACTTAATCAATAGGATTCAGAGTACCATAAGATTATATTTCATAAGGTATTACGTAGTTGGATTTACCATTTTTAGCACTAAAATACAGATATTACTTAGCTTAATAGCTTCTTATAAAAGTATACATTTATCTCGATTCCATTTCCCTGAAATTGCGGGTTATGAAATCCAGGCCGCCTGTGATTGACTCGTGAGTTGAATCTTCGAAAATGTCTGTGTGCAGTAATTTCTCTTGCTTGATCAATATTTTCTACTGGTTTTAATGGCTATGAAATCTCATCCTCCTGATTGTGATCTTTTGCGAAATCAAAACCGAGCGATCAAGATCTACATGCTGGGGTGTGTTGATTTCGATTCATTACTCGTCCTACAAAAACACGCATTGGAGGAGATGAGTCAGCAACAAACAGACCAGGCAGTCCTGTTTGTTTGTGAACATCCTCCGATTGTCACAGTAGGACGAGAGGGTAGCCGCAATCAGCTAACAAGATACTATCAGGAATTTCAATCTGGTCAGATTGACGTTCGCTGGCTCAATCGGGGTGGAGGAGCCCTGATGCACGCACCAGGCCAGTTGGCCGTTTACCCCTTATTCCCTCTGAACCAGATTGGAATGTGTGTTCACGACTACCAAAGCGGAGTGGAACAAGCAATTATTGATATGGCAGCAGAACAACGAATCGAAACAGAAACCCACCCTGAATCGACCGGAATTTTTAGCCGTTGTGGGCAGTTTGCCAGCGTGGGGGCTGCGATTCAATCTTGGATTTCTTACTATGGTTTCTATATCAATGTTTCACCGGATATGAAATTACTACGCTTAATCGATTCTAATCAGTACGACCACAGGCTTACATCACTGTCTGCAATTCTCACACGGGAAGCCAGTATGAGTTCTGTTCGCGAAAGCATTGTGAGACAGCTTGTGACGAAATTCGGATATCGGGAAACCCACTTTTTTACAAAACACCCCTTATTACATAAAGTGAAGAAAAACGTTTATGTCCACGCTTAATATATTGTCAGATCCAGAACCTGCCCCAAGACAGCGACTACCCAAATGGCTGAAAAGACCTCTACCCAAACCGGGGATGTCATATACGAGTCATGTGATTGATGATTTAAATCTTGTTACCGTTTGTGAAAGTGCAAAGTGTCCTAATCGAACGGAATGCTGGTCCCACAAAACGGCGACGCTCATGATTCTGGGAAATGTCTGCACGCGGCCGTGTGGATTCTGTTCTATCGCAAAGGGAAAGACAGAAACAGTTCAAATTGATGAGCCTGAACGTGTCGCTGAAGCAGCAGAGCGTTTGGGACTCAAGCATGTTGTGATTACTTCGGTCACTCGCGATGACCTACCCGACGGCGGAGCGGACCATTTCTATAATTGTATCCTGGCTGTCCGCGAACGTACGGGAGCCGACATTGAGGTTTTAACACCGGATTTCCGAGGCGATCGTAAAGCGATCCATCGAGTCATTGAAGCACGCCCAGATGTCTTCAATCATAATACGGAAACTGTACCACGACTCTATCATCGAGTTCGACGGAATGCCGTATACCAGAGAACACTCGATTTATTGATTCAGGTCAAAGAAACAGATCCTTCGATTGCAACAAAAAGTGGTCTGATGTTGGGATTGGGAGAAACCAGGGAAGAAGTCCTGGAAGTCTGTGCTGATCTACGGGCCGCAGGCTGTGATATGATCACCATTGGTCAATATCTGCAACCAACTCCCGAAAATTTACCGGTTGAACGATTTCTCCCACCTGAAGAATTTGATGAGGTAGGAGATCAGGTTCGAGCCATGGGTTTCAAGCTGGTAGCCAGCGGTCCCTTTGTGCGTTCCAGTTACAACGCAGGCGAAATGGCTGCGGTTCTGGGAACTGATTCCTGAATGGCAACACCAATTCTTGTTCCTCATCTGGGTAGTGCAGACCAAAAATTGAAAGTCAGTTTGTGGTTGAGTCGAGTCGGGGAACAGGTTCTGATAGGAGACCGAGTCGTCGAACTGCTGATACCAGGTATTACATTTGACGTCGAAGCTCCCTGCTCTGGAACTGTTGTTTCCTGTGATTGTCAACCCGGTGCAGAAGTTTGTGAAGGAAGTGTGTTGGGCTGGATCGATGAAATGAAACCCGATCCATCGGAAGAACTGGAATAGAATAAATCGTTCAGCGTTTGAAAAGAAATGAGATGAAGAATGATAGCCAATCAAATACGTGGTCATCAGCTGATTCTTGAAATGCTAGATCGCAGCTTGTCAAGAAGCCGGCTGCCTCACGCCCTGTTATTTGTGGGAGATGCTGGCATTGGGAAAAAACGAGTGGCTCAACATCTTGCCCAATGTCTTTTTTGCCAACAAACTCCAGCCGATCAATTAGTCTGTTGCAATGTGTGCAATTCATGTAAGCAAATGGCCGCTGGTACTCATCCAGACTTAATCAGTGTCGAATGTCCTCCAGACAAAGCTGTTCTGCCTTTAAACCTGATCATCGGCAAGGATGAACAGCGTGGGCGAGAAGGTATTTGTTATGAAATGTCGTTGCGTCCAATGCTTGGAGATCGAAGAATTGCGATCATCGATGATGCAGATAAAATGAACGCAGAAAGCGCAAACGCCCTGCTCAAGACACTTGAGGAACCCTCTGCAAATTATTTAATGATTTTGATCGCGAACGAATTGGATGCGATATTGCCCACCATTCGTTCTCGCTGTCAATCAATTCGGTTCAGACCTTTGTCGGATGAAGATGTGGCAGAACTATTAATCGAGCAGCAGTTAGTTGATTCCGATGATCGGGCAACCCAAGTGGCACGATTAGCCGAGGGATCTTTGAACACTGCCAGACAATTACTGGATGAAAGCTTAGAGGAACTTCGCGTCAACATCACGCGACAGCTGATCAAAAAACCGTTTCAGCCACAGGTCTTCGCTCAATCCGTGATACAAGCCATTGACGACATCGGAGGTGAAACAGCGACGCAACGGAAAACAGCCAAATGGATCATCAAATTTTGTGCTGATTTTTATCATCAGGCAATCCAGTATGCAGCCAATTACGACTTGAGTTCTCACTCGGAGCAAATTGGACAATTTATCGCTGGTTTTTCAGATGAACCCGAAGACCGGGTCGAAAAAATTGGAAATTTGCTCGACCGTATGATCCTGACGGAAGAACAAATAAGCCAAAATGCAACGATCACTTTGTGTATCGAAAGTTTAAGTGAAGATCTGAGAAAGATTCAGAAACTGTAAGCTTATTTAAAAGAGGATCTTGCATGAGATTGTGGGCTTTTCAAAAAAATGTCATTTTCTCTTAAACAACTAGGTATTGATTGGTGCAGATTAGGTATAATAAACTCTTGTTGGTAGTCGTCATTTTTTATCATGATCATTTCTGTAGTGCCACGGCTACCTCACTGAATCTTGCTTCAATGAAATTGTAATAAATAAATGAACAACGAAGTTACAGGCTATATCGTTCGATACGGTGTCACCCGATTGATTGCAGAATTCACCTGGAAGGGAGCTGCAGAATTAAACCGGAACGCGGCTGTCATCATTAAAAGTGAACGGGGACACGAATGGGGGGAAGTGCTTTCTCCGGCGACTGAGCGAGTCCGTTCTTTTATGAAAGAAACTACATCAGCAGGACGTATCGTCAGGCTGGTTACGGACGACGATTATCGCCAACGTGACCAGAGTCGCCATGAAGAACGAGCAGAATTCCTGGGATGCCAGGAATTGGTCAACGAGCACAAACTACAAATGCAATTAGTAGATGTCGAGCATCTCTTTGGTGGTGAACGGGTTATCTTTTATTATCTTGCAGAGAAACGTGTCGACTTTCGCGAACTGGTAAAATCATTGGCCCGAAAATATCGCTCGCGAATTGAAATGCGGCAAATTGGAGTTCGTGACGAAGCAAAACTCCTCGCCGATTTTGGTGATTGCGGCAAACCGGTTTGTTGTGGATCTCACCTGACTGAAATGCCACCCGTTTCCATGAAAATGGCTAAGCTACAAAAAACATCCCTTGATCCGAATAAGCTTTCTGGAAGATGCGGTCGGCTGAAATGTTGTTTGCGATATGAATATGATACCTATAAGAGTTATAAAAAAGACCTCCCTCCAATTGGCTCAACTATTATTACCAAACAGGGAGAAGCAAAAGTGACAAATCAGGAAATCCTTTCAGAGTGTGTGCAAGTCATTTATGCGGATTCAAAAAAGACAATTGTTCATAGAAAGAATATTCTGGAAGTGATCAAAAAGAAGAAAAGTGAATCGCCTCCGAGTGAGTAAAATAAGAGGGAAATCCCGAATTTACTAAGTCAAGTCCTTTTAGGGAAACAAGTGGAATTTCGTTTTTTTACAATGATATTTTTTAATATCTGATCTGATATCCTCAAAGAAAGACTTGACCAAAGTCTCCAAGATCGAAACACTAGAATGTAGACAAAGGCGTTTATTAAGAATCATACTAAGGTATGGGTGAAAAAATGACATCGACAACAAATCTTTCCCAACCGAAACTACAATATCACCCCAACGCATACGACTTTGTATTTGAAGCCTTACAACAAGCGCAAGAACTCTATGCGCGTCCTGTCACCAACGAGAGTGAGCAGGAAGAAGCCCATGTTTCAGGACAGGAACTTCTGGAAGGCGTCAAAATCCTTGCGTTAAAGCAACTGGGATTAATGACCACAACCGTGTTCAAACAGTGGGGTATCACGGCGACCAAAGATTTTGGAAAAATCGTCTTTGAAATGATTGAACACGGCAGAATGCGAAAAACAGAAAACGATCGCCTGGAAGATTTTGTCGATCTCTACGATTTTGATCAGGTATTTGACTTGGATTATACCATTGACACAAGTCAGGTCTTCAGTCGTAGTACAGCGGAACAATCTTGATTCTGCTGAGCAGCCTTCCTTTCAACCCTCTTCTTTTCTCGTCTCTCTCAACGCCTCTAAGTTTTGCATTTAGCTAACTTTGTTAAGTTGCTGTTATTGCAAAATTAATTGCACGTGCTACACTCCTCCGAATAGAGACTTTTGCTTGAGTTCCAGCTGTATTTTTTGAGTATTCAAAATTTTTTGATCACTGTTGCCCGAAATCGACTCAGGTTTTGTGGTTTTACAACAAGACTTACAACGGCTTATTTAAATGGGGTTAACTCTAAGGATGAGATTTCTTTGTCGCGCTTGCTTCCCTCCCGTTCGTCTTCTCACAACACTCCTCACCTTAACGATCATCGCTTTTTTCTGCTCAGCACCTCTGCTTGCTGCAGAAGGTTCGACGAGTGCTCCACCTGATGCCGAATCGGCAACAGTCGTGATTAGTTGGCTTGTTGCCATAGCAGGAGCAATCTTTGCACTCTTTACTGCTTACCGCTTCTTCAGCTGGATGGTCAATCAAAGCGAAGGCGATGCAAGTATGAAAAAAATTGCCGGACATGTGCGAGATGGTGCTCGCGCTTATCTGGATCGGCAATTCAAAGTAGTCACCATCTTTTTCGCAGTCGTGTGTGCACTGTTGGCTTATATGGCCTTCGGTTTGAAGACTCAATCAGAGTGGGTTCCCTTTGCATTTTTAACGGGCGGCTTCTTTTCTGCTCTGGCAGGCTGGTTTGGAATGCGAACCGCTACACTCGCCAGTGCACGCACCGCTCACGCTGCCAAAGATTCATTAAACAGCGGCTTACAAGTTGCCTTCCGAAGTGGCGCTGTGATGGGACTTGTTGTCGTTGGACTGGGTTTACTCGATATCTGCCTCTGGTTTGGTGTATTACATTGGGTAGTCGGAATGAGTCTGGCTGACATTACCGTGACCATGCTCTGTTTTGGTATGGGTGCGAGTAGCCAGGCTTTGTTTGCGCGTGTTGGTGGTGGTATCTTTACCAAAGCGGCAGACGTTGGTGCCGACCTGGTTGGTAAGGTGGAAGCTGGTATTCCCGAAGATGACCCACGTAATCCCGCTACAATTGCCGACAACGTTGGCGATAATGTAGGTGATGTTGCAGGGATGGGAGCAGACCTGTATGAGTCATACTGTGGTTCTATTCTCGCCAGTGGTGCGCTTGGAGTTGCCGCCTATCATGGTTATCCCAAAATGCAAATGATGTGCTTGTTGCTTCCAATGTGTCTTGCCGCTGTGGGAATTTTTCTTTCCGTCACCGGAATCTTTATGGTCAAGACAAAAGAAGGAGCCTCACAGAAGAATCTACTGAAAGCTTTGGCTAAGGGAATCGACAGTAGTGCGATAGGAGTATGTATCGCAGCATTTGTACTTGTCTGGTTGATGCTGGTGATTCCCTCTCAGTCATCAGGGATTCCCGCTGATTCGCCTCTGGTTGTTGGCAATTCTTTATTTGGTGTATTTGGCTCTATTGTTTGTGGTCTCGTTGCAGGCTGGTTGGTCGGAAAATGGACTGAATATTCAACAAGCGATGAGTTCAGGCCAACGCGTTTTATTGCAGATCAATCTTCGACGGGTCCGGCAACAGTGATTATCGCTGGAATCGCCGAAGGTTTTTATAGCGTTTGGGTTCCGATTGTCGTAATCGGGGTCGCCATTCTTCTGGCTTTTGGGCTATGTACCGGATTTGATTTTGCAAATGCTCAGATCTTTGCCATGGGCTTGTATGGCGTGGCTATCGCCGCTGTGGGGATGCTAAGTACATTGGGAGTCACTCTCGCGACAGATGCCTATGGTCCGATTGCTGACAACGCAGGCGGAAATGCAGAAATGAGTGGGCAAGAGCCATTTGTTCGAGAGAGAACCGATGCTCTAGACAGCCTCGGGAATACAACTGCTGCCACCGGTAAGGGTTTTGCCATTGGCTCTGCTGCGTTAACAGCATTGGCTCTACTGGCCGCTTATGTCGAAGAAGTTCGCATCGGATATGAACGCTGGATCGAACATTCGGCTGTTGTTGAAACCATCTCTGACGATATGGCAAATGCATCAGCACTTAAATTGAGTAGTAACTGCATTGCATTACGAACTGCAAACAAAGAGGGACAAGATTCAGAACATAACAATCAGGGATTCTTATTATTCCCGGCTCTGAATCTGACCCAGATCACTCCCGGTCGTGAAAAAATTGTGAATGCAAAAGTTGGCTCCGTCATTAATGGGCTTAACATTTCCAAACTATTAGAGAGAGGGGAAATTGTTGACGTCAAGAAAGCAACAGTACCTGACTTTTCACGTTTCTATAATTTCTCTCTGTTGAATCCTAAAGTGCTTGTTGGAGTCTTCTTTGGTGTGATGGTCGCCTTTGTCTTTTGTGCTATGACTATGAAAGCAGTCGGACGGGCCGCGGGTGCGATGGTAGATGAAGTGCGCCGTCAGTTCCGTGAAATCACAGGCATTATGGAGAATAAAGCCGAACCCGATTATGCTGCGTGTGTCGAAATCAGTACTGCGGCCGCTCAGCGCGAGATGATTCTGCCTGCGATGCTCGGATTACTTTCACCGATCATTGTAGGCCTTCTCCTGGGAGTTCCCGGCGTAGTCGGTCTTCTAGTTGGTGCCTTGACGAGTGGGTTTGCAGTTGCCATTATGATGGCTAATGCCGGTGGCGCCTGGGACAATGCGAAAAAGTACATTGAAGCTGGTGCGCATGGCGGAAAAGGAACTGATGCGCACAAAGCCACAGTAGTAGGCGATACCGTTGGTGACCCTTTTAAAGATACCAGTGGCCCCAGCCTGAATATTCTGATTAAATTGATGAGTATGGTTTCTGTTGTCATGGCCGGGTTTATTATTCAATACGCATTAGAGTTATTTTAAGTGATTGAAACAGGCTAGAGGTTACGAAAATCAATACTGAACAATCTAATTCAATTGAAGGTGCCTCCAGTTTAGAACGCGCCTGTCTCTGTGCTCAAACCTGTGATGGACTCAAAGGGAAAGACATCATCGTACTGGATGTCTACGATATTACTCCTTTGTTTGACTATTTTATTATCACAACGGCTGCCAACCAAAGACAAAGCCATGCGATTGCTGAAGAGGTTCGTGTTCTAATGAAACGCGATCCCTCGCATCGACGCAACATTGAAGGCAAAGATAGTGAGTGGATTCTAGGTGACTATGGAGATATCGTTCTGCATATATTCACTGAAGAAGCACGCGAGACCTACGACCTGGAACGCCTCTGGGCAGATGCCAAAAAAGTGGATTGGCAGTCGTTCAAAACGGATTCAGCTTAACAGAAACCGTAGTTTCTAGCTTTCTCCCTTATCAGCGTGTATTCTGGGCATCAATACTCTCGCCAGAACATCTTTTCATGAAGCGAGAGACTAGAGTCCTGCGATTGGAAATTTGACATGAATATTCTTGATGAACTCAGAACTCGATTCACGCCAGCTTTATTGGCATGGACGGAAGATCCATCTACCGTAATTGAAATGCTGAAAGCATCTCAAGATGCCAAGTTTGGTGATTATCAGGCAAATTTTGCAATGCCTTTAGCGAATCGTTCTAAAGAGTTAAAACCACGAGATCTTGCCGCCCAAATTGTTGAACAAGTTGATCTATCAGATGTCTGTGAACCCCTGGAAGTGGCTGGTCCCGGGTTTATCAACATCAAGCTAAAACAAGACTGGTTAGAGGATCAAACCAAACAATTAGTTACCGATGACCGACTGGGGGTCGCTACTGCTAAGTCTCCACAGAAAGTGGTCGTTGATTTTTCAGCCCCCAATGTTGCCAAACCAATGCACGTAGGACATTTAAGAAGTTCGGTGATTGGCGATGCCAACTATCGTGTTCTGCAGTTCCTGGGGCACGATGTTGTCGGCGATAATCACATCGGCGACTGGGGAACACAGTTTGGTATGATCATTTTTGGATATAAGCACTTCCTCAACGAAGCTGCATTCCAGGAAAGTCCTGTGGAGGAACTGGCACGACTTTATCGACTGGTAAACCAACTGTCTGATTACCATGCAACCAGGAATACCATTCCTACAGTACAGAACGAAGTTGAGCAACTGGAATCAAAGCTGAAAACAATGGAAGCGGCTAACAATCCATCAGACAAAAAAGCCCAGAAACAGATCAGGAAATTAAATTCAAACATCGGGGAACGTAAGTCAGAACTAAGATCGATGCAGGAAAAACTGACTACATTCGAGCAAGACAAAGACTTGCAAAGCAAAGCTGATACCTTTCCTGAAATCGCGAGACAGGCTCGTCAGGAAACCGCAAAGCTCCATGCGGGAGACCCTGAGAACCTTGACCTCTGGAAACAATTTCTTCCAGAGTGTCTCGAAGCCATTCAAGTTGTTTATGATCGCCTCGATATTCAATTCGACATGACTTTGGGGGAAAGTTATTATCAACCCATGCTGGCAGATGTGGTAGCTGATCTCAAAGAAAAAGGATTAGCGACTGAAAGCGAAGGGGCGACTTGTGTCTTCATAGAAGGTTTCAAAGCCCCCTTTATTGTACAAAAGCAGGATGGTGCGTTTACCTATGCCACGACCGACCTGGCTACGATCAAGTATCGGGTTGAAGAACTCAAAGCAGATAGGTTACTGTATGTCGTCGATTCAAGGCAGAGCGAGCATTTTCAATTATTGTTTGCCACGGTTAAAGAGTGGGGATTCACCAATCTTGAATTACAGCATGTCAGTTTTGGAACCATTTTGGGAAAGAATAAACGCCCTTATAAGACAAGATCTGGCGATACTGTTGGTTTAGAAAGCCTGCTTGATGAATCAATTCAAAGAGCATATGCGATCGTTGCAGAAAATGATGATGCCAAACCTGATGGACCAGAACTAAGTAAAGAGGAACGGACTCAAATCGCCGAAACGGTAGGCTTGGGAGGAATCAAATACGCCGATCTGAAGCACAACCGCGATAGTGACTACGTATTTGACTGGGACAAAATGCTGGCGAACCGAGGCGATACTGCTACTTACATGCAATACGCTTATGCACGTATTTGCGGAATCTTTCGTAAAGGGAATGTCGACCGCAATGCCCTAAGGAATGACCACACAATGCTCGATCTTGCTGAGGAAAGTGAAAGAGCTTTGGCGTTACAAATCAATCGATATTCCGAAATTCTTGAGAGCGTGGCTATCGAAGCGCGGCCGAATTACCTGACCAACTACCTTTTCGAGTTGTCAAATTTATTCAGTACGTTTTATAACAACTGCCATGTCCTCAAGGCAGAAGACAAGAATGTGAAGACGAGCCGTTTATTGTTATGTGATTTAACGGCCCGTGTCATTGAGCATGGGTTGTCTCTATTGGGAATCCGTACCTGCGAACGAATGTAAACATAGATGACAATCACGACAATCAAATTGCTTGCGCCAAGGGAAATAAAAAAGCATTCCAAAATGGAATGCTTTTTTTATAAATATTACCCGACAAGGATTTGAACCTTGACTAACAGAATCAAAATCTGTTGTGCTACCATTACACTATCGGGTAACGTTGTATTTACCTGTTCAAGACGCGGTAGCTGCGTCCAGTTTCATTTCTGAAGTAGAAAAATTCTAATCGAACGGAGTTTATTGAATCTCTGATAATCTGGCAAGAGTTGTCTCAGAGAAAATCAGCATCTTTCAAATTCACTAATCGTTACGCAATTTGAGATTCATTTCACCCAATTTTTCACGGATTTCATTAAGTGAAGTCACGCCGAAGTTGCGACTGGCTAATAACTCATCCGGGCTACGTCGAAGAAGTTCGCCCATAGTTCCAATTCCAAGCCGAGACATACATTTTCGTGAACGCACGGAAAGTCCGAGGTCGGAAATGGGTTTCTCTGTAACAGGGTTGTCAGCCAATTCAGGAGGCAAGGCGGCATAACCCCCTTCTTGTCCCAACGATTCATGCAGATTTTGACCGATATGTAAGCCGAATGAAGTAAGCATCTCTCGGATTTCATCGAGTGACGTCTGGCCAAAATTCTTTCCGGCTAATAGGTCGTTTTCGCTGACACGTGTCAGATCACCCAACGTATGAATATCCATCGCATGCAGACAGTTGCGACTGCGAACAGAAAGCTCAAAATCAGTCACTGGTCGATCCAACAATTGTTTCATGCGGGCTTCGTTACGAGCAGTCTCTTCGTCGTAGTACATGCTGTCAGCCGCTTCGATATCTTTCAGATACATCGCAGCCATTTCATTTTGTGGATCTGCTTCCAAGATACGTCGGAAACAAAACGCAGCAGCCGGATAGTTTTCCATATCCTCATAAAGTAATCCCAAATTCAGAATCGCTCCCAGATAGAAAGGCGGACTGGAGAGAGACTGCTCATAGAGACGGATCGCATCTTCATCATTTCCACGCGAAGCGTTTTCTCCTGCGAGACGAAATATCGCGCGAGAGTGACGGGGGTCCATATCGACGGCTCGTTCAAAATATTCAATCGCTCCGTATAAGTCTCCACGGTCTGAGCGAATACATCCCATCTGGAATGAATATTCGGCTCGACCAGCCGCATCTTTAGCGATGGAAGATAGAATCGTTTCTGATTCATCCAAATTACCCACCAGGCGAAAAGTTTCTGCTCTTCTCAGTGAGCACTCAATTGCATCGTAGCCCAACTTTGCTGCTGCCTCTAGTTGTTTGCCAGCGTCTGGATATCGCTTTAGTGCGATTAAAGAAACAGCATGAAAAAAGCTGGCCGTTGCATTATCTTGAACTTTTTCAAGTTGCTCAACCGCATCACTGTGTTGACCTAACAAATGCAAGGCGATACCAGCCTTCGCAGAAAGCCCAGCAGAGGCCTGACCATCAGCTATGTTCTTGACGAGAGCCTGCACTTCATTACGTAGCTCGGCAACCTGATCAGAGCAGACAATTTCGCTCAACTGTTCTACATCTGAATATCCGACACTACCAGAACTTTGTAACACACCTTTTACATCAATTAATTCGTCTACACTCACACTAATTTCCTTTATTGCAGCTAGCGCGCAGGTGGAAGCAGGTAATAGATATCATCGCAACCAACTATTACCAAATTTCTTAAACTCGAATCTTACAATCTGGTTAGGGAAACAGCAACCATCAAGGCTCGTTTACTCTGTTTTCTCGCTGTATCTATGTACCTTATGCATAAACACAACAAAAATAGTGACCTAATGAATACCCCCAAGTCTCTTCAACAAACAAGCCCCTGATAACCACCGTCAGAGGGAGATCCTGGTAAATGAATATTTTCCTGGACGATTGCTCTGCCTGGATAGTCTTTCAAAACGCGTTTCAGCAGCTCTCCATTCTCTCTGGGATCGAAGGAACAGGTGGAATAGACCAAGCGGCCTCTTGGCTTCAAATGGTCTAAAGCAAGTCGCACCAAGTGACGCTGAATTTCAACCAGTTCATTGATTGAGGAATTATCAATGCGCCAACGTGCTTCAGGACGTTTCCCAAGCACCCCCGAGTTCGAACAAGGGGCATCGACTAAAATCGCATCGAAGGGAGCGCCAGGTAAATCAGTTTCATGCAACTTAATCAGTCGAGGTTGAACGATATTGAGTCCCAGCCTGGACGTGTTCTGTTTAATTTTGTCGAGTCGGTCCTCTCCAACATCAGTGGCAATAATCGTCCCCTGATTTTGCATGAGTTCTGCAAGATGAGTCGTTTTCGTTCCGGGAGCCGCACACAAATCCAAAACCGTTTCACCCGGCTGTGGATTCAAGAGATTTCCGGCGGCAATCGCAGATTCATCCTGGATCGTAAATTTTCCAGAATCAAATCCAACAAGAGATTCTAGAGGAACCGCCTGGTCCAACCTGATCGATTGAAGCTCTGTTCCCAAGCTAGCCTGGATACCCGAATCCAGAAGTTCCGTGAGTAAAAAGTCCCGATTGGTTTTTAAAAGGTTAACGCGCAAATAGAGCTTATTGCGTTGATTAAACCATTGAGCAATCTGAAGTGTTTGATCGATACCATATCGAGTGATCCAATCAGAAATGAGTGACTCAGGAAAACTAAATGCTTTGGAAACATACCTGGAAATATTTGATTCAGGATCATCAAAATAATCTGATGCAAAACAGCGATAGCGCTCGAAGCTCAAAGGAATCGCATTCGCTTTAGGAGCAGTAGCAACATCTTCAATGAGTTGTCGACTTATAGAACGCAAAATCGCATTCACCATTTTTTTCCAACGCACACGCTTAAGCTTCGCAGCAAGTTCTACTGTTTCAGAAACGGCAGCGTGATCGGGAATTTGATCGAGCATGACCAATTGATACACACCGATTTGCAGCAGCGTCCACAAGGAAGGCTCCAACTTTTCCCGTGGACGCGTCAATTGGTGCTCAATCAGCGTATCGAGAGTCAGCTGTCGTCGAATCACGCCAATACTGATTTCCATTGCTAATCGGCGATCCTGCGAGGAAAGTTCAATACGACGATCCCAGCGTTGAAGCGAATCACTTACAAACTGCTCACGAATACGAAATTCTTCAAGCAGAAAAAATGCGAGTTCTCGCGCGGAGCGAAAACATTGGGGGAGTTGTATGTCATGCGAATTTGAAGATGGCTTCTTTTGATGCCAGACGTTTTTCTTTTTCACGATGACTGACCACACAACTTTTCCAGATCGGTAAAGAAATGCGGATAAGTCTTAATGGTACAATCTGGATCTGCAATTACGATTCCGGGGATTTTCAATCCGACCAATGCAAAACTCATGGCCATACGATGATCGTCATATGTCTCGATTGTTGCCGGATGAATTTCACCTGGATGAATCGTGATCGAATCCTCTGTTTCTTCAACTTTGATTCCCATTCGCTTCAATTCATTTGCAATTGCGGTCAGACGATCAGTTTCTTTATGGCGAATATGTCCCACATTCCTGATACAGGTAGGCCCCTCTGCGAACAATGCAACCGCGGCCAATGTCTGAGCGGTATCACTAATATCATTCATGTCCACATCGATGCCTTTTAAAGGGCAACCATGCACAGTGATACTATTGCGACCTTGTTCTATGTTGCATCCCATGTCCTCCAGGACCCGTATAAAATTGATGTCACCTTGCAACGCATCTTGATTCAATCCCTCTACTGTCACACTCCCTCCTGTAATCGCAGCAGCAGCAAAAAAGTAACTGGCTGCAGAAGCGTCAGGTTCAATATCATAAGCTACAGATCGCCGATAGGTTTGCGGGTGAATTCTCCATACTGAGGGTTGTATTCGATCTATGGTCACACCAAATTGTGCCATAACTCCTAACGTAATCTCCAAATACGGCTTTGAAACCATATTACCCTGGATGGATATAGTAATGGGATTATCTGCAGTCGCAGCAACCATCAACAAGGCACTTAAATATTGGCTGGATACGCTACCAGAAATCGCAGTTTCACCACCTGATAACCCATTCGCCTTGACTCTGACTGGCGGGCAACCTGTGTCATTTTCACAGGCAAGATCGACTCCTAATTGCTTTAACGCTTCCACTAAATGCTGAATGGGGCGTTCTCGCATGCGCGCATTGCCATCTAGAATATATTCTCCAGTCCCAGTTGCACAAAGTGCCGTCAAGAACCGGATACTGGTGCCACTGTTCTCCAACCACAGGGAGGCTGATGTTTGTGGAATTTTTCCATCACAGCCTTCAACCAGAATCGTACACTTTTCCGGATCATGCTTGACCTTGATACCTAATCGATTCAGGCTTTCAATCATGACTTGAGTGTCCTGGCTATCCAGAACTCCAGTTAACTGTGTCGTACCTTCAGCGAGTGCGGCAATAATTAATGCACGATTAGTAATGCTTTTTGAGCCAGGTGGACGAATTGTCCCTTCAATGGAACCGGTAACGGGTTTGACTTGATAAGTTTTGAGCATGGAATAATTAAATGAAAGATGTGTTGAGATCTGGTAACTGTCTCAAGCTAATAGTAAATGAGTCGTTAATTCGTCACAGCATACACACTTGGTATCCAAACCTAAAGTGAGTAGATCCGTGTCTTCAAGTGTCTCCGAGAGTTTGAGTCGCATCTGGAAGACCTTCCCTAATGGTCGGATAAACTAATTCGATCCCCAAACCTTCGCGTAACCTTTTATTACTACACCGCTTATTCAATCCTGCCGCCCGTTCAGTACTGTGGTTGCGTTTTGACTTCAATTCAGGCTGATCTGACTCCTTCACTGCAAATTGTGGAAGAGGAGCATCTATCATTTGTGCCAAAGTTTCATAGTATTCCTGACGAGTCATTGGATAATTGTCACTGACCAGATAATGAGACTCGAGAGGAATGTCGGCATCACATCGGAGGATTGTATTGACGATATCTGTGACATGAATCAGATTTAAATAAGCATCTGGTCTACCCAGTAATGGTTCGCCAGCTTTAATTTGTTCCATCCTGGCAAGTAGTCGTCCCGGACCATAAATCCCGGCTAACCTGAGAATCACGGCTGACGCGGAGTTGTGATCTTCCCGTTTCGAGATAAGTCTCTGTTTTTCAAAAAGCCGTTCCGCTTCCAAACAAATTTTTCCGTTTTCCCGCTCCGGTTCACAAGGGCTTGTTTCGTCAACCCATTCTCCCATAGTCTGACCATAAACACTGGTACTGGAAAGGTAAATAATTTTCCTCGTCCGATTTTTGATTTCAGAGAGTACATGATTCAATCCCGTGACATAGATATCATGACGAGTCTGATTTGCTGAACGGTCAAATCCCACCGCATACAAGACCGTATCTGTACTGGGCAAACTCTTGAGTGATTCCGGTTGGGTGATATCTCCTTCGATTGGCTTGAGTCCAAGATTTTTGAATTCACTGGCGCGCTTTTCTGATCGTGTTAGCGCATAGACAGTATGCCCCTGCTCTAGCCATTTCTGAGCCACTGGTAAACCAACATATCCACAGCCAATAATAAGTTTAGTCATCTTTCGAGAACAATTTACATTAATAAATGAGAAATAACTGTTTGGCCTTATTAACGTTTCCCCCGAATTCTCGGGGCAAGCTGATGTGAATTTTGTAATACCTGTTTGATTTTATCTTGAATTAAATTCTGTAATTCCAATTCGGAATTGTCAGACAGGGATCGGATCAATCTTACATGCTGCTTGTTGACAAAATCGGAGTCCAGTTTTTGAAATCGGTCTGCCATCATCTGCAAAAAGACTTCTACTTGTGTTATAGTCAAGTCGTCTCGTTTTAGAACTGTTTCAGTAGAATTTCTTTCACGTGTTAATCGCGCAAGTGTATTTTTCTGGGTTCGATAAAGCTGCCCCGCAATAAATGCCCGCCTTAAGAGACCGTTCTGATCAAACTGATAAACGGGATCACTGCCAAAATAAAAAGAAAAATGACCGTTTTTCTTTTGTCCCCAGAATACAGGATCCGCTTCATGTTCGACTTGTATTTCAGCGCGAGGAAAGAAGGCTGTCGCTTCACGCATCAGGTCTTCGCGGTCTTGTTCATTTCGCGCCATCGACATCTCACTTTTTCAGAATGCGATCCCGATTGTACATTTCTGTTTGGGCTCACCAATACGACTTAATCAAACAGATGGCTTACGGATTCGTTTCGGTGAATCCGACGAATGGCTTCTCCTAATAAAGGAGCAATTGAAATCGATCTTAAATTAGATAGTTTATCCTGATCAGGAATCGGCAGGCTATTTGTGACAACAATCTCTTTGATCGGTGCTTCACTCAAACGTTTGATTGCAGAACCACAGAAGACAGCATGGGATGCTCCGAGATAAATTTCTTTGGCACCATGTTCTTTGACAACATTAGCCGCTCCGACAATTGATCCTGCCGTTGAAATCATATCATCAAAAATCAAGGCGATTTTACCTTCTATCGGACCACCAATGATATTTGCCTGCTGTGTTTCCAGAGCATTCTTACGACGCTTATCGACAATCGCAAGTGTGCCACCAATATGATTATTATGCTGCAAAGTACGTTTAATGCTGCCTTCATCAGGGCTAACCACAACGAGCTCTTTGTCAGGAATATTCAGAGATCGAAAATAACGGTCAAGAATGGGTGCTGCATATAAGTGATCAACGGGCGTATCAAAAAAACCTTGAATCTGTGCAGCGTGAAGATCCATAGCCAGAACCCGATCTGCTCCTGATTCATTAATCAGGTTAGCAACCAGTTTCGAAGTGATGGGAACGCGACCTGAATCTTTTCGGTCTTGTCGAGCGTAGCCAAAATAGGGAATTACAGCGGTGATCCGTTCTGCGCTGGCACGTCGACAGGCATCCATCAGAATCAACAGCTCCATCAGATTATCGTTCACGGGCGGCGAAGTCGGTTGAACGATAAACACATCTCGTCCTCGAACATTTTGATTGAGTTTTAAACTAATTTCACCATCAGGGAAATTTGACAACTCTACCGAAGCCAGTCGAATGCCGAGATAATCCGCAATTTCTCCAGCTAATTGCGGGTGTGCTCGTCCACTGAGAAGAGTCAGATGATCATACATTAAATGCGATGCCTGCAGTTGTAGTGCGGAACATTATGATGCGGGAGCCAAAACAGTCAGCGCCGAACGAATCTGTCTGGCAATTCTCCCTATTCACGCTTATCGCGAGAAAGAAGTCAAGTATGAGCTTTCATTTTCGTGCGAAAGTGCCAAAATGCAGTTATCTGGACAAATTCTAAGAACATTGACGAAAGAAAAAGGTAGACAATTTCGTTCGATTATTCAGTCGCAGCACTTTGAATAATCTCAGCGATTTCAGCCAGTTGATCCTGCGTATTCACACCTTTAGCTTCCTGAATGTCAAACACAGAACTGGCAAAAACAGGCTGTCCTTCCTTCAATAGAATCTCTGCACAATCTGTCAGGTAGTACTCTGCCTGGCTATTATCAGGCTTCACTTGTTCCAGAGCATGAAATAATTGCTGACCGTCAAATGCAAAACAACCTGTATTAATTTCCTCAATGGCGGCTTCTTCGGGAGTCGCATCTTTTTGTTCCACAATTCGCAAGAATTGACCTTCTGCATCGCGAACAATTCGTCCGAGACCTGCATTCGCCTTCGTTATTGCTGTTCCCACAACACAGGCTGCCTGATTCTCTTTTTGAGTCTTGAGCAAGCGCGCTAACGAAGCCCCTTTCAACAATGGGGTATCACCGGCTAAAACCAAAACAGGTCCATTATGGTTGGCCAGATGATCTGCACACATCATAACCGCATGCCCCGTGCCGTTTTGTTCTGCTTGCAGTGCAAATTCCACATCGGAATGGTGAGTCAGTGCTGCTTTGACTTCCTCTGCTTTATGTCCCACGATCACAACTAATTTCTGGCAATTTGCAGAACGCGCGGCGTCCAAAACGTATTCGATCATGGGACGCCCCAATATGGGGTGTAACACTTTGGGAAGCTCTGACTTCATCCTTGTGCTCTTGCCAGCGGCAAGGATGATTGCTGCAGGAGGATTCACTGATGAATTCCTTTATCAGGTATCATGGTGTGATAGATTCTTAAGTAAAGCGCGGCTTAATATTGCACACCAAATCGGGCAATGAAACCATCTTTGATATCAAATCCACCACCGCTTTTGAAGTCAGCTTCTCGTTTTAAGGCACCACCTGCTTCGAGGAAGAGAGACACCAATCCATTGTCGCCTCTGACACCGAGCATCATGACGTAATCCTTAAATTCTACTTGATCGCGGTTTGCTACACCAGTTCGTTCGACCTGAAAGGCTTCAATGTCGTATTCAAAGCTACCATACAACCAGACACTTTTATCTCCGACATTACCCATGAAACGACTGACGCGTGCTTTGGGAAACATTGCACGCACTTCCCAAATATCATTAGGCGTCCAAACGATTCCCGCATAAGGAATCACATAGTCGCGTACTCGATCCCAATAACCTGCACCAACGGCAAACATCCAGGTGTCAGAGGGACGGAAGAACAGAACGACGCGTGCGTCGAACATCCAGGCTCTGGAACTGAGACTTTTTCCGAAATCAGAACCCAAAGAAGGGGTGAATCCTAACTGAACACTCCAGAGCCCATTGCCGGGTGTTGATAATTGCAAATCTGAACCAAAGCGAAAACCTTTTCCTGGCAAGGAAATATTTTGCGGACCTTCCCATCCTCGGTAATCGAATTCTGGTGTCACCGCAAAAATCCAACCATTACGGGTCGGTGTTGTATACGTCAGATCCACGTCTGTTTCAAAAACTCCAAAGTTTCCACCGTCAGCTCCTGTTGGAGGAACGTAAGTGCGTGATTTAGGCAAAAATCCAATCTCAAATCGAGATGTCCAACCAAAGCGATAAGGCTGTGGGCCATTCATCCCACTTGCATAACCAGACGGCGGCTGGTTTCCAAACTGGCCTGGACCAACCCCTGGAGTGAGAAATGGATCGTATCCAGCAGCGGGAGCACCATACAAGTTACCTCCTCCGTTAGGATCAAAAGTCTGTCCTTCAGGAACAGTGTAAGAACCACTGGGAGGGTTCGTATTGTTACCAAATGGAACTTGTTCCTCATAAGTTGGCTGAGGGCTTTGAGCGCGAATCACTGCTTCAAAGTCCTCTGCTGGAGTGTAGACAGTTGTTAATTCAGCGGGATTCAGTCCCGCTGACAATACGGTGGCAAGACAAAGAAGGGAAGCGTTCAATGTTCAACCTGCAAATATAGGATTAATCAGTTTATGAGCGGAAACGCTCTATCTGAATGGGGAGTTAGCGACACAATGTAGCTTGACTCATATTTGGGGGTGGTTTAGTGAGGGAATTTTCCAAATGTAGACGATTAGGTCAACAGCAATCTGAAGACAATCGGAAGCAAACTTGAGGAAAAGTTCGAATTTTTTGGAAATTGATCAGAAAAAGTTCCAGACTGCGATCCAACAAGAAGGAACTGAGAAATGATTGATAAAGAATTACCAGGTAGAATTTTAAACCCGAAAGACAGAACGATAAGACATCTTATAAATAGACAATTTGACAGTAAATTTATAATCTTCGAAACTAAGAAAGCTGGATCGAGAGTATGAAATGTCCCGTCTTGAAGGAGATTTGAATTTGTATCTAAACGAGGATCGAAGCTTAAAATTCCTGCACTATGAACGATGGCGAATACACTACTTAATCACTCTGAGAAAAGTATGTAAATATCGCTGTCACCGATCAATCAGGACAGTTGAGACGTCCGATGAAGTCTGTCAGAGTAGCTCACATCGCATTCGCTTAATATGTTCTCAATTATCGAGAAGAATTGAGAAACTGTGGTGGCTTATTTATGGTAACCCAGACTAGTCACTACAGAATGTAATTCTTCAAAAGTAATGAACCGTCGGCGATGACGCAGTTTATACTGGTCAATTGCTTGGGCCAGTTCATTGACATCTGAGTTGTCTGAATTGTAAGAATTGCTGAACTGACGTCTTTCGCCCATCTCTTGCAAAGGATTGTCATTTCGATTCTGGCGACGATCCTGGAACGTGGCAGATTGTGGCTCGGTAACCTGTTTCATACGATTGCTCCTCAATTAAGTATTTACCAAGCAAAACGTAGCTTACATTTTTTGGTAATGTGGGAAATTTTGCTATCTGCAACGATTATTGCTGTCTTTTGCTGCGGATCGTTTTCAATGTTCTGCTTATGGCAGTTATACAAGAAAATCAACTTAAATTGACTCTTCGTAGGTGCAGAGTGCGTCAATTTTGCCTTAAAACAGAACCATCAAAAAATACCATCGACAGTTATTTCTGCCTTCTTTGGCTTACGTGGCAATTCTCGTTATATTACAAGTATTACGATCCTGCGTATTCTGCCTGTCATGCTGTTGACTGAGGGAGGGATCTCTATTACTGGTGAAAAGAATCAAGACGTCTCTGGCTTAAAAATGAAAGATTGATGTTTTATGAATACAAAAGTTGCAATTTTGGGCGGAGGCGGGATGGCGACTGCCTGTACGACATTACTTACAGAATCATCAGATGTTGCCGTTTCCATGTGGGTTCGCAAAGCTGAGGTCGCTGAAGATTTGAGAAAACATCGAGAGAATAAAAGATTGCTCCCTGGTGTTCCGCTTCCGGAATCAGTCAATGTCACTTCCGACATCGACGAAGCAGTTAAGGATGCTGATTATCTCGTTGTAGCCATTCCAACAGAGTTCCTTAGAACAGCACTCACGCCATTAGCACCGCATCTGAAAAAAGGTTTGCCAGTCATCAGTGTTATCAAAGGCATTGAAAAAGAGACCTTTTTTCGTCCCAGCGAAATCATTGCCGATGCTTTGGGACCTCGCCCTGTTGTCGCTCTGGGCGGCCCCAGCCATGCTGAAGAAATTGCCCGTCGTCTGCCGGCAAGTGTAGTCGCAGCCAGTGGTGATATTCAACTCGCCAAACAAACCCAGCAACTCTTCAGCACGGACCGTTTTCGTGTATACACGAATGTAGATATCGTCGGTGTGGAATTAGCGGGAGCGTTAAAAAATGTGATTGCCATCGCCGCAGGCATTTGTGATGGCGGCAAGTATGGCGACAATGCAAAGTCGGCGATCATGACTCGCGGTCTGGTAGAAATGAATCGCTTCGGTTCTGCATTGGGAGCTGAACCCGCGACATTCTCTGGATTGGCGGGTGTGGGCGATTTAATTACAACTTGTATGAGCCCCTTTGGCCGAAACCGAAAACTGGGAGAACAGTTGGGACAAGGCGAATCGCTGGAACAGATTCTTTCGAAGATGGATGCTGTTGCAGAAGGCGTCAATACCACTCGAAGTGTGTATGACCTGGCTGAGGACAAAGGCCTGGAGATGCCTATTACCACAGAAATATATCGTGTTCTATTTGAAGGCAAATCACCGGATGATGCGACTCAAACACTAATGACACGTCCTCAAAGAGAAGAATAATTTGTTGTCGTCTTTCTCAAATCAAAAAAGATGCTCGAGATCCTTTGAATCAATCCGGGAGTTATTTCATGCGATTTTCAGAACGTATTTTTTCAGTCCTCGTTTTTTGCCTGCTGATGCCTACAATCTCTGCTGCAGAAATCTGGCCTCAGTTTCGCGGAGCAACCGGAAGCGGAATTTCCACAGAGAAAAACTTACCTGCAAAGTGGTCGCAGGATCAAGGAGTTTTCTGGTCTGCCGCTTTACCAGGACGAGCAAACTCTTCTCCTGCAATCACGGCCAACCGAATTGATATCACTACAAAAACCAATGATGATTCGCTCTGGGTTATTTCTTTTGATCGCGAAAGTGGTCAGGAATTTCGTAGAGTCAAAGTAGGGTCCGGCTCATTGTCAGCTCCCGGCCCACGTAACCTCTGGGTACACCGACACAATGCGGCAACTCCTTCACCGATTGCTGATAACCAGAATATCTGGGCTTTCTTTGGTACAGGGCTTCTGGTATGTCTTGATGCAAAATCGGGAGAAATTCAGTGGAAACGTGATCTTGTGAAAGATTATGGTCCCTACAATATTACGTTCGGCATGGGTTCAACACCCCGCTTATGGGGAGATTTACTATTTGTCACCTGCATCACCAAAGGCCCCTCTTATGTTGTGGCCTTTGATAAGAGAAGCGGGAAAGAAGTCTGGAAAGTGAACCGAAAACTGCCAGCCCATAAAGATGGAGCCGACGCCTATTCTACCCCCACTATTTTTCAAAACGGAACCAGAACCGAGTTACTTGTCTCTGGTTCAGAACATGTAAATTCATACGATCCCCAAACAGGAAAACAACTCTGGATCGCCGGCGGTCTGGATATCCCCAGTCCCTTTGGGCGCATCATTGCAGCACCCGTGGCTGATTCTCAAACGGTAATTGCGACGTCGGGTAATCCGGGAGGTGGAGGACTTGGATACATTAAGGCTTTCAAACAGGGTCTAACAGGGGATCTCACAAAATCAGGCCTTTTATGGAAGTATGATGTCGCAACTCCAGATTCTTCGACTCCCCTAATTCTGAATGGCAAACTTTACATGGTGAGTCAAAATGGTATTGCCACTTGTGTAGATCTAAAAAATGGAAACCCACTCTGGAAAAAGCGCATGAAAGGAGAATATTTTTCAGCATTGGTGGCCGGTGATGGAAAAGTTTATTTTCTCAACACCGATGGACTTTGCACAGTCATTAGCCCTGAGACAGGCAACGTTATTGCTGAGAATCAATTACCCGGTACGTTCTATTCCACTCCGGCAATCAGCGAGGGAGTACTTTATTTGAGAGCCTTTGACCGTTTATATGCCATCAAAGGTAAATAAAAAAGGATCACAAGTTTCTCATTCTAGCATATTTAATTAGGGTGAGTTCGAAGATTTCCTTTGGATACAAGAAGACAAACCGTATCGGAAAAGCCTAAGTGAATAAACTAAAAAAGTCCCTGGTAGTGTGATCTACCAGGGACTTTATGTTTTTCTGATTTAGCCTTAGAGTTTATCTACCATTTGTTTGGCAATTTTTTTGACTGCTGCCGGACTCGAGGCAGCCTCCAGTTTATCTAAATCGGCTAGCAATTTATCAGCCTTTGCTGCATCAGATTGCTTCAAGCCTTCAAGTGTCTCTCGAAATCCCATTGCCGCACTCCCCATCTCACCTGTTTTAGCGATTGATTCTAAGGCCGTCTTCATATCAGCAGTTGAAGTGATATTGTTTGTGGCAGATCCATCACTATCACCAGCCGTGTCATTAGTAGCACCGCCACATCCCGTAATCGAGATAAATAATACAAGCAATAGAACGGTTGAAGCTATTTTCATCTTTTAAGGCCCTTTATTTTTAGAAATCGTTTATTGATGGAGGTTAGAATTACTATCAGAACACTGGCTATGATGCAGTGCAGCTCACGGTGTGAAACCGACAGGTAAGGAATGAAAAGAGAGCGAAACTCATTTTTGTGAGAATCGCCCTCATGGAAAGCTATATTAACTCAAGTAACTTTGTGGCTTACCATTCACCGGTCACTTCTTCACCCGCAGCGGAACCAAGCCCCTGCCAGAGAGTGATGTCAATATTATCGCTGGCAAATCTTACAGCACCATCACCCATTAAAACATGAGCGCCACCTGTATGCCGACTTCTAGCAGACCAGACTCCTGCCGAATCATACCAGCCACAACCGCCACAAGGATGAGCATCCGGATTAGGTGAGTTGGGAGGATTCAAGGTATTGAATACAGTTTGACCACCGATACCATTCATCCATTCTCGGCCGACATGGCTGTGTGTATTTGAGGTTCCTGCAAGCGCTTGAGTTCCATATGCATCAAGTACTGCCTTTGTTGCAAAAGAGTTTGTCCATCCACTGGGAAATGCCTGTGCTCGAACTAAGTCTGTTTTGACATTAAACTTACCACCGTTATTATCACCAATGGTTCGTTCACCGGCGGCGATCGTATTTGAAGTTCCGTCAAGAACGTCACTGATACGGGTCGGCTTGCTAAAATTAAAAATTCCGACTTGATCTCCAGTACCAACTCTCCACCAACCAGAAGGACCCGCACTCACCGCATAATTATTACCCGTATCAGCACCAGCCCACTTTAAGTCAGAAGGGCACAAGAAAGCTGGAATAACTTCATTATTCAGAGGAGCATTCACTCCGGTATTATACATCAAATTCCAATCGATCTGATTGTATATATTTGCCTGATCCATATAAGGTAAAAGCAAAGCATGGGCACTCATTGCACGCCAAGCACAAGTTCCGGTACAAGAGTCTGTAATAGATGGTGCATTAGCGATAGGAAACATTCCATGTGCTTCATGGTAATTATGCATCGCTAAACCAAACTGCTTAAGGTTATTCTTACATGTGGAACGTCGGGCCGCCTCACGGGCCTGTTGAACTGCCGGCAGCAGTAATGCGATCAAAATTGCAATAATGGCAATCACCACTAGCAATTCAATCAAAGTAAAACCACTCTTCTGCGAACGTTTCAGCTTCATGTTTCAGTTCCTTTGGAAAAAATAAAAAATAGTCACTAAAAAATACTTAACGCAAACCAATTCAAGAAATGATGGATATGACAAAAAATTTAGAGATGAAGTGATGTTAAACACCATAGAATAGGGGAAATCAAACTAGCATCAATGAAACATAACACGACACAGATAAACTAAAACACTTATCAATATAGACTATCGCATTAATATACAGCTGACTAAAATGATCTTAATAAGGTTTTAATAAAAATGTCAATCGATTTCTCTCTGCTAATTAAGACAAGCCGTTTTATTAACATTAGTTAATAACCATTCTTTACGTAAATCGTAATCAGCGATAATGCGTATAATCAACACTTATGGTCTAATCCAAACTCAACTCACTAACGGAGCAATCTGGACCAGCATTTCTTATAGAGAATCGTTAAGACTGGACAGGTTTACTCGATTAAAGTAAACGAGTGATTTTGCTGAATTGGACTGTGTGTTTGCGTTCTTCCAGATGGCCAGAAAATCGTTACACCATTAACCCTGGCTTCTTTGGGAAACCCGCAATGCACGACATAGCTACTCTGTGATAAATAGCTACCTCCCCCTTTAATAAACCGAGAAATATCACCTTGGTCCGTATGGAACACAAGGCGGGCACCTATCGCATCTCGATTCGATTCTGTTCCAATCAGCCGAATCTTAACCCATTGAGAACGAGCTTTTGATTGGTTCTCTAGAATGGCTGATCTCTCATTGCAATTTGCGAAAACCAAATCCAAATCTCCATCATTATCTAAATCTCCAATAGCAACACCTCGACCATAGTGCAATTGGCTTAAGTAGTTTGCTTCTTCAAACTTCAGCCGGGAAAATTGACTAGAACGGTTTTCGAGAATGAGTGGCTGCTGTCGAACGGTCGTGTGCTTTGGAAAATGAATCACGTGGCCATTGGCGACAACAAGATCTTCATCACCATCTGAGTCAAAATCTCCAAATTGAGTACCAAACCCCACAAAGATATCTCCAATTGCGCTCACTCCCGTTTCGCGACTTGCATAGAGAAACTGTCCGTTTCCTATATTCTTATAAAGGGCAAATGCTTCCGACTCATAGTTGGCCACCCATATATCAGGTAAGCCGTCCTGGTTGAAGTCTCCGAGATCAACCCCCATACTTCCATTCGCCGTCGCTTCGTCATCGACGGCAACCCCCCGGACGAGAGCGGCTTCCTGAAACTTCCCTTCACCATCATTAAGATAAAGAAAGTTATTCGTCGTATCATTGGCTACGTAGACATCCAGATCCGAATCATTGTCAACATCTCCGAGGACTACCCCCAGACCTTTGCCATTGGACACTAAGCCTGCCTCTTGAGTCGCATCGCGAAATGTACCATCTGCGTTGCTAAAAAAAACACGATCATCGAGACCTGTAAATCGGCGAGGAGGGCATACGTCCTTCCGTCCGGAAGAATCAGCACACAACGGATGATTTTCGAACGTCCAATCGACATAATGGGCCAGATACAAATCTAAATAACCATCACCGTTCAAATCTCCCCACCCGGCAGAGGTACTCCAACTTGGGTCAATCAGACCTGATTGCTGCGAAATTTCCTCGAAGGTTCCGTCACCAGAGTTATGCCAACAGAGAATTCCACCATAGCCAGTGACAACAATGTCAGGAAAACCATCATTATCAAAATCTGCGACCGTACATCCATGTGAGTAAAATCGACTTGGTGCGATCTTGGAATTAAGGCTTGCATTCTCAAACCTGCCCGCAGACATCTGACTAAACAGAACGGACGGAGATCCAACTATTTTCTTTCCTTTGAGAAAAGTACCACCGCCAGGAAAAAAAAGATCTTCGTGCCCATTGAGATCAAAGTCCCAGATGGCAACTCCGCCTCCGATTGATTCTAAAATCGTATAGTGCTTTGCTTGTTCGTCATTCTGGTATTTGAAATCAACACCCAGGGAGTCTGTAACATCCACAAAATCAATGGTAGCTGGTTCCGAACGTCTCGTTCCTGCCCGCTTCCCATCAGTTGGCTGACTCATCGGTGTTTTGGAAGTACAACCGCTCAAAACGCATAACAAAACAAGAATAATAACGGAAAATTGGATGGAGGCACCTCTAGAATTGATCCCAATAAAAAACGCGTTCCGAATAAATTTACCTATTCGGTTCAGAACCTTGCTCTGCATAATACTTTTCCAAAGCCTGTTTGGCTTGTTGATGTTTTGGATCATAGTACAAAGCATTTTTTAACCATACGATTCCCTGATTTTCAGAAATGTGTTCTAAGAATATCTGGCCGATTTCTGCTCGCAGATCGGCATTTTTTGAGTCTTTTTGAAGCAGGTCAAAGCATTCGTCCATACGCTTGATCGCCTTTTGTGTTGTTTCGACAATCTGGATTTGCTGTTCCGCTTTCTCAAGATCGCCCAGCCCTCGATAGGCATTCGCTAATGCCAGCCGTGATTTTCGATCTTTCGAATTGAGCTCAAGCGATTTTTCTAAATATGTTGCCGCTTTTTCGTAATTTCCAGACGATAGTTCCAATTGCCCCAGCTCCAAAAGGACTGCATTTCTGGCAACATGAGCTGGATCTCCGACATCTCGAAAATCTTTGAGTCTTTGCTTTTCTGGAATTCCCTGTGCTTCCTGCAATATCAGTCTTGCTCCATCAATATTTTGTTTCATCCGTAAACAACGAGCAATCCCCACTAGGGCCGCTGTGTGTCCTTTTTGATTTTGCGTGCAGATTCGATAATTCTCGAGCGCTTGATCAACTTGATTCTGTGATAATTTCACACGCGCTAAATTATAGGCAGCAGGAACATTGTCAGGTGCAATTTTTAAGGCTGATATGAATTCCTTTTCAGCTCCGTCCCAAGAGCCTTTGTGCTCTAATATGCGACCACGATAGTAGTGGGGGAGTGGATCGTCGGGAAAATCTGCTTGCCAGAGTTCTAAAACTTTTAAGGCTTCCGGAAATCGATAATTCAAAATACAACTATTTACAAACGTTTCGCAAATGTCTTGAGCATTCCCTTTCGGATCGATCAGCAAGTCTGCCAGATTTTGCTCCAGATTATTGATGTCTCCCACTTGGGCTTCTACAAGCCACTGCTCTCGTTTTAAATCTTCAGAAGGGCCGGTGATCTGATGTAACTTCTTTAAATATTCGATTGAATTGTCAATTTCGCGAGCTCGTCGATGAGCACGTGCTAAGATCAACAAAGTATCAGCGTTCTGAGAGTCAGTCTGGTAGGCTCTTAAGCCCCAACTCAATGCGAGATCGACTTTACGATCCAGTAGACTTCTTTCAGCTTGCCACTGACAAAATTGAATCCAGCTCGATTTTCCCCAAATCAGTCCGAAGGCAATAATACAAAGACAAACAATCCCCAAGACGGTTTTTGTGTGGCGTCTTTTAGTCTGCTGGCTGCTGGTTTCAGTGTTTTCCGTTTGTGATGTCAATCGAACACCCATCAATCAATCATAACTTATAGCGATACAATAATAACTGTTTATAACAAGACCGTGGCTCTTGAAGAATATCAGGTATTTCTGACTGTTTTGTAAAGGGTGAGTGGCAGAATGCTCACGTCGAATCAGATTCACAAAAACATGTGACAGTTGATCAGCTTATTGTATTACGCTTGATACTAGTCACAGCAACAATTAATTCTACCTGATATCGTCGATTTAGACTGAGTTTGAAGCAGATCTTGACCTACAGAGCGGTAATTATAACCTGATGAACGACTCAGTGTCTAACACGTTTGAATATTCGTGTAATTTCTCACCTATGACTCGGATTTCACTTTTCTTTTCACAGAAATCATGGCCGACGCCGATTGTTGTTACCAGTTGCGCGGCGGGCTTTCTGTCGAACGCTGTTAATGGCCGCTTTGGTTGGTCGGTTCGGATCATATTCTGCAAGACGTTGTCGAGTGATCTGTCGTAGAAAATAAATCGAACATTGCCGTACGAATAGAGGCTGAGTCGCCTCTAAACCTGTAGAAAGCTCTCGCAAAAACTTTTGGTCTCTTGGGGCTTTCCCCTGTGCAACTCGAAACCAGGTACGCACTGAAAGCGTTGATTGAGTAACATTACCAGTCATACCAATTTTATTCCAGACTGTCCGCGTCGTCTGATTATCTTGCGCAGCAACTAACCAATTGATGGCTGCAACCCGTTGAACTTCTGACTTTGAAAATGCTGCCCGAGGAACCGAATCAATCGGATCAAGTGAGAAACCGAGATTGGTACTAATCAGAATGTTGCTACCAGATCCAATCGGAGAAGCAGATAAGAGTGCTGTCATTAGATCATCACTTTGATTCATGCGTTCGATAAACGCTTTACTTAACCTCAATGATTTTACTGGACCTTTCAGCCAACGCTGTTTTTGTGTCGCTTTTGAAGGTGTACTAAAACCCTGACCGCTCAATACAACCATCTGGTCTGCCTTCAATAGAATCTCTTGCTGTTCTGAAACCGATATAACATGAACTTCTCCTGAGAAAATAATTAAATCTTTACCATGCTCGTCGCTTTGAATGAGTCCGAACGAAGTACCTTCTTGTTTGGCTTGAACGGTCCATTCCAGTTGCCCCTCTCGGTATCGCAATGTATCACCTGCTTGAAGTTGTGTGAAAGCAACTTTGCCAGAGTGTAATTCCAAATCAATCAACGCGCGCATTGGACCAGATTCGTTATCAGATTGATTTGCTGTATTCGGTTGCCGAACTCCTTGAATGGCTAGCTGAATTTCCGAATTGGCGTCTGCTACAATCTCCCGGCTTGAATGATTAGCCACTGATTCATTTGATCTCAGTTCCACTTTCCCTTGTAGCCAGCTGAATGGCAATGTGCGTACCATGAACTTCTTATTAGCATCAACCACGTTTAAAACACCTTTTTGTGTATTCTGGTTTTTTTTAGAAACACCAGACAGAATTCCTTTCCAGGGTAAGGTGGCATCGGTTCGATAACCGGAAATACCAGCAAGTCGGGTCCAGGCAACTTGCAAATCAACTTTAACAATCGTCTCATCAGGCAAATATTTTCTTGCCATGATCGGTTCTTCGATGTCTTCCTTGTCCATTGAAGGAGTTTTGACAATTGAGTCTGGTGAATTTTGTGGAGAGTCAAGGGATTTCTTTGTTTCAGGACCTTTTGTCAGTTGAGGAGTCGGCTCAGGGACTGGTACAAGGTTAGGATTTTGATCTGTGCTAAGAGAGCGATGATCTCGTACAGGAACGGAATTTTCGGGAGTAGGGTTCTTAGTAATTGACGTGCTCTCGTCGTGATCAACAAATAGCAAATATGCTGGAAGAGCAATGACAACCACTACAATAGCCACAACCACATAGAGCCAGCGTTGACTTGGCTTTAGCTTCACATATTCTATTTGAAAGCGACGTTTTGAATGTGGATATCGCTGAGGTGCATTTATAAATTCCTCTTTTACTTCAAGTTCGACAGGATCAATTAAAGCTAAATTCTGAACCGACTGCTGAGGTGTTTCTATTTCCTGTAAATAGTCCCCGTCAGGATGTTCGAAATCAATGTGATTACATTGCTCCAAAGCAAAATCAAGCATACGTTTTGAAGCCTGCAAAGAATGCTTTGAAAACTTGTTTGTAATGTCAGGATAAGTAGAGTCTAAATGTGCTGACTGATATGCTGAAATCACTTCACGGAGAACCGCTGTATCATTCCAACAAGATGATTCGAATGAGTGCTGTTCTTCAAAACTCATTCTTTCTTCTACAAATGCGGCAACGAGTTCAGAATCAACTAAATCAAATTCTGTTTCCGAAGACCCTGTGGGAGACATTGGTTTTTTATAAAGACTCGAAAGCGTTTTCCAATGTTGCAATAAAACAGAATCGGAAGCCAATTGTTCACGCACTGACATCCCTTCTGCTACGGAAAGGTGGCCTTCCAGTAGCTTGATTAATGTCAGGATGTGAGTGTTTTGCTGATTCATATCTGTTTGTTTCTTGTTCTCACTAACTTTTTCAATCTTTGTTGTGCACGATGCAGTTTAGGACCAACTGCATTTTCTGAAATCCCAAGCACCTGGCCAATCTCCGCATAACTCAACTTCTGATCAAAGTACAACACTAAAACCTGACGATCTGTTTGCTTCAATTGATTCATACAACTCTGAATTTGCACACGCTCATCTGCCTCAACTGGATGAGTCTCCTGCAAAGGCTTATCAGGAATCGTAGCAATATCAAATTGACTGTCATTCGGCTGTATTTTCTTTGCAGTCTGCTGATGATGACGCAAAAAATTCAATGTCGTCCGTCGCGTAATCACTCCCAGCCAGGTGGATAGTTTACTGCGTCCTTGAAACTGACGCAGTCCCCGCATATCACCTTGAAACAACGCCGCCATGACTTCCGCTCCACAATCTTCAACGAGATCTGGTAGCGGATTCATTCCAAACTCACGACAGGTAGAAAGAATTCGACTTATAATCAGCTTATCATAGCGGCTCACAAAATCGCGCCAGGCACACGGATCACGCTTGAGTAATTGCAAGATAAAATGATGCTCTTCCTGAATAACTGATTCGGAATGAGCTTCGGATTGTGCGTTTTTATTTACTTTCTTCTGAGGCACTTGCTGATTTCCAATGGCCTCTTGCTGCCTGACGCTTCGACGTTCCTTCGACGCTTGCCTGACTGGCACATCACTGGGTGGATCGTTTAAAAGAGGAAAATCAGTTGATGTCATAAAGTGATTTTTTCATTTGCCATCAAAACAGCAAAATTCTTCAAATCTATCTGAGTTCCAAAATTGAAATGAATAAAAACCGTGAACCACATTATTCATCATATGTGGTTCACGGACGATTCACAAGAAATTGTATCTCTTCGCTTAGCCTCCTAACGCAATTCGTATCGCATTTTTCTCGCGTTGCAAAGTAGTACGTAAATCCGAAATGGCATCTTCACAAACGTTATTGAGTCGGCGAGCAAGTTGTGGTACCCCCAGTTCCAATAGTTCATCAATACAAGCATTACAAATTCGATTCACACGTTTCGCACAGTTTTCTGTGCGTGTAGTCGCGGACCGAATACATTTCCGAGCCACATCGTGAGCCGCATCTTCTCGTCCCGCAGCCAACAATTGACGGATTTTTCTGACGCACTCTACCGTTTCTTCAGCTGCCGCATTCTGACAACGATCAACAATACCATTGACTTTGCTGACACAACGGGAAGCAAGATCTTCAGGTGAGGTATCAGCAAACGCAGTATCAGTTAAAAACATCAGGCCCACAGCAAAACATAAAGCAAATAAACGATACATTAAATTTATCTCCATGAGGTTCGATTTGTTTGAAATGAGTAAAATTACAGGCCTGTTTGTCTCTATTGTCAGCACTATTTGTGGGAAGAACACGACATTCCGTGCAGCTAAAATCGTATATTTGCGAATTATTTTAAAAAGAAAGCCTTCACCCTGAATCGATGATCAACTAATAAAAAATGCCGCTCAACCAGGATTGAACGGCATTACCTTCCGTATTCTTTCTAAATCAACCGGCTAGTGATCATGGTCATGATCGTGTGCATGAATTTCTCCGTTATAAGACTTACCATCGATTTCTAACACGAGTCGTGCCGTCGCATCGTCTTCATGTAAAAGTTTTTCGAGGGCTTTCTCTTGCGTGCTGAACCGAGAAGATTGCCCCTCAGGATCTGTCGACTCTGGAGAAGCAGCTAGAGTAAACTGTTGCCCTTTGCCATCATGCTTAGCATTGATTAAAAGCCTTTCGGCTTTAATAGATACACTCTTTTTGGCAGTGCCATCTAAAATATAAATCGTGACAGAACCATTTTTTTCATCGTGCACCAACTCAGCATGGTAGGCTTCCTTTCCTAATTCAATCAAAGAACCGTGATGTGGTCCCTCACTGGGATGATCGTGCCCGTGATCGTCCTCTTTCATTGTCACGTCTTCTGGCGCCGCTTCATCAAATGTTTTCCCTTGATCTATGTTGGTATTGCAACCTGCCAACGTAAGATTCACCAGAGTAAGTAGCACAATTGAGAGAGCTGCAAATTTATTTTTCATCAGTCAAATCCTTTTTTCAAAAATGTAATTTCGTTTTTGTTTGTCATAAAACTCTTTGTATATTATGGTCAGTATGCTTCCTGCTAAGCAGATGTGAGAACTTCTTCCTGTTCTTCTATCAATGGAATATCATCCGCACTTTGGGCTACAATTTTGGCTCCCGCTCCTCGTCCAAAAGTCCAGAACAACGCCGGACGAATAAAAAATTCCAGAATCGTACTACTGAGTAAACCTCCAATGATCACGGTTGCCACCGGGTACAATATCTCTTTCCCCGCTTCCCCTTGCGATAATGCCAACGGAACCAAACCAATTCCTGAGGTGAGTGCCGTCATGAGTACGGGCGCCAGTCGCTCTTGACCGGCTCTGGCAATCATCTCACGCGTCCAGGTTTCGCCTTCATACTTCACCAGATGCAAATAATGATTTAACAAGAGAATTCCGTTACGGGATGCAATTCCTCCCAGAGAAATAAATCCCACCATCGCCGCGATTGTAAGTGTTTGACCCGTGATGACCAGCGCAATAACGGAACCAATAAAGGCCATTGGTAGCGCTGCCATCACCTGAAACGAAAAATTCACGGAACGGAACATCGTAAACAGAACTAGAAAAACCCCCAGCATCGATACCAGAAAGAGCGCTGAGATCATACGGGATGCTGTTTGCTGACTCTCAAATTGACCGCTGTATTCCACAAAATAACCAGCCGGCAATGCTTCAATGATCGGAACTTCTTTTGCTTGAATGTCCTTAACGACATCAACCAGACCGCGACCACTCACATTACATTGCACAATAATTCGTTTTTGCACCTTCTCACGGTTGATCGTATTAGGCCCTGAAGAAAACGAAATATCTGCGACAGAAGACAGAGGCGTTGTGCTACCATCTGGTAACTCTATCGAAAGTCGTTTCAGTTTCTGTAGGTCTTCGCGGTATTTCTCATCCATGCGAATTAACAAATCGAAGGTACGCTGACCTTGCAATACTTGAGAAACGACTAAACCATTCATCGCTGTTTCGATATATTCATTCACATACGCACTGGTTAAGCCATACAGTTCCAACTTGTCTCGATTCAATTTAATTTGAAGCTGAGGAATTTCAACCTGCGGTTCCACAAGCACATCAGTCACCCCCGGTACGGATCTCATATTTGCCGCCATTTCACTGGCTGTGTTACGCAAGACCGTAAGATCTTCGCCATAGATTTTGATACCAACTTGAGCTTTCACTCCTGAAATCATATGTGAAATGAGATGCGCCAATGGTTGCTCGACAGAAATCACAATTCCTGGAATGTTTTCCATTGAAGTACGAATATCATCAAGAACCACTTCGCGACTGCGATCCGACTTCGGATCAAAAGTGATGATGAATTCTGAAATATTCACACCTTCTGCGTGTTCATCAAGTTCCGCACGCCCCGTTCTCCGGGAGAAAGCAGCAACACCTTCAATTTTTTTCAGCCGATCCATAACGGTTTCTGAAATTTCGTTCGATTTTCGTAACGATGTCCCTGGAGGCAAAACGACGTTCAGCTGCACAACTCCTTCATTAAAAGGAGGCAAAAAATCTCGTTCCAGCTGAGCAAGCAGTAAAGAGGCAACAAAAACACAAACGATTCCTGCCAACAACAGCGGTTTAGCAAAACGAATGCTGAAACTGATTACAAAACCTGCAATCCATTTTAATAAACGCAACAGAGGTCCATCTTTCGGATGAGCCTGGTCTATTTGGAGAGAATCAGAATTGATCGGAGAACCAAACTTTTTGCCAAGTAACCAATACGAAAGTACGGGCGTTAATGTGAGTGAAACTACAAGTGAAGAAAGAATCGAAACAATATAGGCAACGCCTAAGGGAGCAAACAAACGGCCTTCCATCCCGGATAGAGCAAACAGAGGTAAAAACACTAAAACTACAATCACGGTACCAAATACAATTGAATTTCGAATTTCACAACTTGCCTGGAACACAATCAGCAGGGGTGGTTTCGGATTCTCCTGAAAACGATTTTCCTGTAGTCTGCGAAAGATATTTTCCACATCAACAATCGCATCATCCACGAGCTCACCAATAGCAACTGCTAGTCCTCCTAGCGTCATTGTATTAATCGAAAATCCAAAGACGGAAAATATGATCGCCGTAATCGCGATAGAAAGCGGAATGGCGGTCAATGTGATGAATGTAGTTCGAAAATTCATTAAGAATAGAAACAGAATAATGACGACCAGAATTCCCCCATCCACCAGAGCGTCGATTACATTCTCAATCGAACGATCGATAAATGATTTCTGCGAATAGAGTTCCGGCTGAATGCGAATATCAGCAGGCAAAGACGGTTTTAATTCTTTCAAAGCCCGTAACACATCCTGGGCAACGCGTCGTGTATCAGCGTCAGGTTGTTTATTTACCGTCAGCACTACAGCTGGTCCGCCAGCAAAGGTGCCATCTTCCTGTTTGACGAACGCAGAGCTATCCCCCCGCTTGACCTGAGCTCCTTCTCTGACTTTTGCAACCTGAGAAAGTAAAATCGGACGCCCCTTGCGCGTTGCAATCACAACTTTTTCCAGATCTTTTAGCGTCTGAATTCGTCCCAGTGCGCGCACCAGAAACTCATTGGGACCTTGCTCATCCAGATAGCCGCCTGTCGCGTTCTCATTACTCTGTTCACAAGCCTGCCTAACATCATGCAAAGTGATTCCGTATTTCACTAATGCTTCCGGATTGATAAGCACTTGAAATTGCTTGCGACCACCTCCCATTGTAAATACTTGAGATACACCAGGAATCGTCAACAGTCGCTGTCGCACTACCCAGTCCGCCAAAGTACGGACTTCCAAAGGCGAAGTTTTCTCATCCTCGCTCCACATTCCGATCATCATGATTTGTCCCATGATTGACGAAATCGGAGCCAGCTGAGGTTTAATACCATCAGGTAATTGTTCGGTGACAATTTGCAAACGTTCATTGACAACTTGCCGGTCATTGTAAATGTCGGTTCCCCATTCAAATTCGACATAAATGATAGAAATGCCAACACCAGAAGAACTGCGAACCGTTTGAACTCCGGTTGCACCATTCAATGTGGTCTCCAGCGGAAACGTAATTAACGCTTCCACTTCTTCAGGAGCCATACCCGGCGCTTCTGTCATCACCACAACACGCGGACGATTCAGATTAGGGAAGACGTCGATCCCCATGCTTAACGCCTGCCAGATTCCAAAACCAATCAGGAATAGCGAAAAGGCAAGCGTCAAATGACGCTGTTTCAGTGAGAATCGAATAATTGCATTCAACATATTTCTATTCCGGACTTGGGAAGAAATTTCAAAAATGGATCACCAGCACAGAAGTATTGTTTGATTTTTGATTAATGAGAATGCCCGGCATGCGGGTCAGCACCGCCACCAGCTTTATTTTTCAAAGCCATTTGCAGTTGATGTGCACCAGCGAGCGCGATTTTATCACCCGGAAAAATAGAACCATCATTCTGAATCACAGCCCACAATTGATCCTGATAGAGAATATGTACCGGACGTCGATCAAAGTGATCTCCATTTTCTTGAAACACAAAATGTTCAGCCCCTTCGTTGGCAATAGCTTCAACCGGTAATACAATTTGTTTCTTCCATTCTTCAACAGGAACTCGTAATTGCATTCGTTGACCTGGCTTGAATTGCCATGTGATAAAACGGTTTCCGTTGTCTCTGATATTTTCATGCTCTATCTGATTAGGAAGATTGACAAATACAGAAAATGTGCGTGCATCGGTTTCGATTTGATTGTCAAGATACCTGATTTTGAGATTGTTGATCTGTTTTTTCTCTTTGTCTTTCCCTTCCTGGATTGCTTCTACCGACCATTGATTGACCATACAACGGGTCAACTCAGACTCTTCTTGCTCAAACGCCTGTCCTTTGAGATACAAATCACTGTAGTCAGCTAAAACACACAGCGTATCACCCGCCTGAACAAAATCACCTTTACTGACATTCAATGCTTGTACAATGAATTGTGACTTTGTCGACACAGACGATTGATCTTTCTTTGAGAGAGGATTCACCGAGATTCGTCGAATCTCCTGATTAGGAAGTTGTACTTCGCCGGATTGATCATGCAAAATAGGGACGTAAATCTGATGGGATTTGATCAGATGTCGTGTTTTCACAATTTGATCAACTTGTGCATTACTAAATCCGTGTAACAGCAACGCTTCCCTTTGTGCTTTTAAGATGGCTTCCAGTTTTTCTTTCGCGTATTCTCGTTCGAGTAATACTTTACCAGCGATCACTCCCTGATTCGTGATTTTCCGAATCCGAACAATTTCCTTGTTTTCCACATCAAGTTCGCCGAGTGTCTTGAGAAAAGCCGTCTGTGCTTGCACCAGGTCTTCATGCGTCAATCGAATTTTGAAGAGTTCGCGACCAGGTTGAACGGCTTCACCCGCAATCACATTCACATTCGTTACGATTCCTGTCATGGGAGCTACAATGGTAACTCTGGTTTTTCCTGGGCGTTCTACCACAATCGCAGGAATTGAAATCGTCCGTGTGAAAGATTGCAGTTTCACTGGAATCAGTTTGTCTGAGGTCAGCCCAATATTCTTTCGAGCCTGATCAGATAATTCCAGCGAGCTGGTTTCGTCATGTCCTGGATGATCATGGTCATGCGAATCTTCATCTGCATGATTTTCTGCTGATTTCTCATTTTTCGTTTGGTTATTTTCTAACCCGTTTTTTATTGCGGGTAACCACTGCTGCTGAGAATTCCATAACAGAAACCCCACTGGAATCAGGACAACCAGAGACAGAATCCATTTCCAATTTTGTGTTAGCGTTGAATTATTCATATCAGGCCTCAATCAGACAGCGCATACTTTGAATAAAAAAGTGTGTCATGGGAATCGTAAAGATCAGGATCTGGTTGAAAAGGGCTTGCGCCTTGATAAGTACAATACCAGCGCAACATTCAACCAATATGAAGATCAGAGAAGAGAGGCTCTATAATAACCAGACTGTGGTTTGCGCCTGCGCGCGCACTCCCGGCGCTGTGAATGAAGAAAGAGCGCTGATCTCGAGCATAGAATGAATGTACTGTTTCTCCTGAGAGGAGCATAAAAGATCCGTGGGAGGTAACAGGTCCACCATTTGAGGAGCTTCTTCAAGAACTTTAGCAGGCGCTGATGCTAAATAAGAACAGCGACCTTCCTGACAGGGATCCGATTCCGGGCTGGTGGGAGCCTCATCCGTCGTACCATTAGTTTCTTGATGATCTGCGGCATGCTCATGGTCGTGATGAACGTGTTCTAATTCTGAATGTTCACATAATGCGACAGACTGGCAGGAGCTCTGTTGTCCCGCATGACACTCGTGCGCATGATGCCATCCACACCCCAGTAGGGTATGTGTCAGCATCGAAAGCAACATTAGAATGATGGTGAGAGGTTGGTACATAAAAACCCTTAGGAAAAATAGAACTCTGGTTCAAATAATGTCACTAAACAGAGAATCTGTCAAGATATCTCTTTAATCGAGCAAAATGAGGGCCACAGAACACAGAATTGGAATTTCATCCATAAGTGGTTTTAGATCTTTGTTTTATAGGGGGCTCTACCAAAGATTTAATTAGCGTTCCTGCCAAAGCTGTTGTGATTTTGAATACATTCTGCTCAAACAGACTCTTTGATTTTGGAATCATTGGTCTCTTAAAATTTTCCTGAGAGCTTGACTTGTAAATACGTAAGAAAAGTACGATCCTGCAAAGATCTACAGTTCAAAACTAGCTAAAGGAGTGATTTGTGTCTGCGAAATTTAGTGTATTAATTACTGATCGTGCCTGGCCGGATTGCGAAGTGGAACGCAAACAATTAGCACTCGTCGATGCAGAAGTTATCGAAGCCCCTCCAGGAGCAGACGAACAGACCCTCATCGAATACGCTACCGGAGTTGATGCCATCGCCACATGTTGGGCTCCCGTTACAGAAGCAGTGATTGCAGCGGCACCCCATTGTAAAACGATTGCGCGTTTGGGAATTGGATTGGATAATATTGATGTAAAATACGCCTCTTCCAAAAAGATTCCGGTCACCAATGTTCCCGATTACTGTATCCCGGAAGTCGCCGATCATACAATTGCGTTGATGTTAGCAAGTTTACGAAATGTTGCCTTTTTTCATCACCAGACGAAACAGGGGACCTATAATCTTGCGGCTGCACCAATACCGCGTCGAGTCAGTACATTGACAATAGGAGTCTTTGGCTTCGGCCTGACGGGACAAGCTGTTATAGAGCGTGCACGTGCTTTTGGTATGAACGTAATTGCGAACAATTCATCTGGAAACGACTATGGAACGGGAACCACTATGGTTTCGTTTTCAGATCTGCTAGAGCAAAGTGATGTCATTTCCATTCACGCACCACTAACAGATGCCACCCATCATCAATTTGATGAAAGTGCCTTCGAACAAATGAAGTCAACCGCTTTAATCATCAATACTTCCAGAGGAGGGCTCATTGACTTTTCTGCTTTGAAATTTGCTATTCAAAATGAGCAAATCGCTGGAGCAGCACTGGATGTGTTTGACCCGGAACCACCTGATCTGAATGATCCTTTTTTCAAGGATGAAAGAGTGATTGCCTCTCCCCATGCTGCATTTATTTCACAAGAATCACTGGATGAACTCCGACAACAAGCGGCCCGTCAGGTGGCAGATATCCTTGTGGGGAGGGAAACCACTAATGTCGTAAATGCAACAGCAGTTGAATAATCGCTACCATCCCTACAAAGATGTTGAAAAAGTGCATCATTGAATCAGTGAAACCAAGTAAAACTGCCCGAAAATAAGCTAGGCTAAATGTAGTCCTCGTTTATTTTTAGCTTAAAAAACCAGTTTGAAAGGTTAATGATTCAGGTAAGAATGGATGGACCCCAATCGTAACGCTCCCCAATCTGAAGTAGATGGGAAGGCGCTCGCATCACAATCTGGCACAGATTCTGATGCGATCCGTCACGAAGAGCGTACGCCATCACCTCCCCCAAAAGAGAACTCTCCACCCCAGAACATGGCCGCTTCCGAGGATCAAAAACGAATCAAAGAACTGGAAGCAACACTGCAAGAAAAAGAGCAGTTAATTGCCGTCCTCACCGAACGGCTCTGGCAAGTTGCTGAAGAACTAGGACACAGACATCACAACGACCAAGAATTCGATTCGATCTCTAAAAATTTTGAATCAATCTCGGCGGAAAATCTCCGAGCAAAAGAACAAGTCACAGAATTGGAATTAGCTCTCGAAGAAAAAGAGCAAGTGATTGTGGCTCTTACCGAACGCCTGGAGCAAGTCGCGGAACAGTTGGACCGCAGACACCGCACCGGTGCCGATCGTGGCATGACGATATCCGGTGGTGTTCCGCAGGAAGTGATTGAAGAACAGCAAAAAATCTCGCAAGATTTACATGCTGTCTTAGAGCTATGGCAGGGCATGGAAACGGATGCGTCCCTGTCAAGAATTGAACTGCAAATCTCTGAACTCAAGCAAATCGTTGAAAAAGGATTTGAAGCGGGGCCTGTTGCTGCCAAACCGTCAACTCTGGTCGATTACTTATCATCACCGACCATTGAAAGTTCTCCAGAAGCGACTGTGAGTCAAGTAGAAGAACTACCTTCTGAGCAACTTCAACCAGAAGACCAAACTGCCCGTGTACCGGTTGAAGATGAATCTAACACTGAAAACTCCCCCATAGCCGATAGTGAAGACGCTAGTGGCTGGGAAGCGATGAAGGCAAAATTACTCGCCGGCCAAGGTGTCGATGTCGATACTGATCTCGCGAAAAAAACGATCGTACCATCAACGCCCCCTGAACCGCCTCAGGAAACACCAATAGAATCAACGACACAAAGCCTGAGCGCAAATATAGCTGACTCCAGCCAACGCACTCTTAGTAGTTATAAGCCTCCGTTGCCTCAGGCTCCTGCTGAAATCCAATATGAACAGGCTTCTAACGATCAATTGATTCAAGCCATTAAAGAGCGAGACCAATATATCAGTCAATTGATCAAGAGGGTAAGAGAAGCAGAAACAGCAGTCATTCCAGTGAATTGGGAACAACTCAATAATGCTCCCACAGAGTTACTTGAAAAGCTTCAAGTTTTACACCACGATCTGGAACATAACCTCGGATTGGCTGAAGTGGAAATCTCAATTGAGCGTGCCCGGCTATCCCGAACAGAATCAATGCTTCAAAATCGTGAAGAACAAATACGCAAAAAAGAAAAACAAATGGGTCTGAATTTAGAACGAGAAGAAGAAAAAATTGACGATGACGAGATGGACGACGACCGGAAAAAAAGTTGGCTCGGCTTTCTCAACTAAAGCAACTTCATCAAATCTTAACATAACACTTCTCTCCTGGCTCGGACAAAAATAAGCTGGTAATCTTAGCATTCGTATCAGTTCTATTACATTTCTGTAATTCAAACATAGTGCTCTGAACACTATATATTTCTATCCTCACTCCCACACAGCTTGAAAATAATCTTGCTCGATCTCACTATTCAGCGTATTGAAGCTTATCTCTTCCTGTTCAATTGATATTTGTAAGCAGACGATTCTCTTCGATTCTTGATAAATTATGGAATGTCAGTCATGATGACGTTCCATGAAACAGAAGTAGGCCTGCGTCAAAAATTTAATCGATCCAATAAAGATTCCATTTATAATTATTCAGCTCATTTTTTAAACGATTTGCAGGAGACTTCTTTTGAACGATCCGTTGCCTGAGCAACCAGCCCCCCCATTGATGTTATCGCTGATGCTCCTTGTTTCGGGTAGTTGCGCGCTGGTTTTTCAAGTGGTTTGGATACGTGAGCTACGTCTTGTATTCGGAGCCACAACCGCTTCTTCTGCTGCCGTCCTGGCGATTTTCATGGCAGGATTAGGTTTAGGAAATTGGCTCTTTGGCAGGCGTATTGATAATTCACTGCTTCCTCTTCGACTCTACGGGTTGCTTGAAGTGGGAATCGCATTGTCTGCGGGACTCAGTCCATTTCTAATTGATTTCGTTCGATACTTTTATGTCGAAGTCGGTGGACAATCGGTCCTCGGCCCCGAACTGGCCACTCTACTTCGACTCCTGGCAGCGGCCCTCATACTTTCCATTCCCACTATCATGATGGGAGGTACGCTACCTGCTGCAGCGCGTGCTGTGTCAATTGATGCAGATCAGAACCGACGCAGCGTTGCCTTTCTTTATGGATTGAATACGTTCGGTGCCGTTATTGGGGCAGGTCTGGCAAATTTTATGCTCTTGGAAGCATTTGGAAATCGCACCGTATTATGGTCAGCTTGCGGATTAAACCTTCTGCTTGCAGCCACCGCATTACGGTTATCTAAAAATTTGTCATCGGTTCCACATAAGCAGACCAAACAGCAAACAAAGGAACTCTCACAGTCGTCCCCCCTCAAACAAGAACCAAGTCGAATCGGAGTCGTCTGTGTTTCAGCTGGAATCGTTGGATTTGTATTCTTTCTTATGGAAATTGTCTGGTATCGGATGCTGGGCCCTTTACTTGGCGGAACAACATATACCTTCGGTCTGATTCTTTGTATCGCACTGTTGGGTATCGGGGTCGGCGGGGCACTGTATGGAATTGTAGCACGTTATCTGAAACCATCACTCCCGTTTTTAGCAGCAATCTGTGCCGTGGAAGCTTTGTTAATTGCGATCCCCTTCTGGTATGGAGATCAAATTGCGTTCTGGGTATTACACCAGCAAAGTGAATTCGTCGCATCTTTTGGAGATCAGATTTGGAATTGGTTTCAAGTAGGTGCCTTTGTCATTTTTCCAGCGTCACTGGTGGCTGGTTTTCAATTTCCCTTACTGATTGCAATCGCTGGAAAAGGACGAGAGAACATAGGAAAACATGTCGGCTGGACTTTTGCTTCTAATACATTAGGCGCGATTTCTGGTTCCATTGCCGGTGGTTTTTTTCTACTCCCGATCATGACTGCACCGGGTCTTTGGCGATTCGCCATCTGTTTACTGATTTGCTTGGCTGTAGTGATAACTGTTTTCAGCCATCGATGGAAAAGTCCCTTTGTGATAATCACAGGTACTGCATCTCTCTTTGCGATCCTCGGAATTGCTGGAACAGGTCCATCCGCGGTCTGGCGTCATTCCGGTATCGGGGCAAACCGAGCAAAAATCGATGGTACCGGGCGCAATGCAGAACAAAATTTCGCAAATACCAAAAAACGCCAATGTATTTGGCAGGCCGAAGGGCGGGAATCGAGTGTCGCCATAACGGCCACGGACAGCCTTGCCTTTATCGTGAATGGAAAAAGTGATGGCAATGCCTATGGCGACGCAGGCACACAAATTGGACTCGGGCTGATTGGCCCGCTTTTACATAAATCTCCAAAGAGGGGATTGGTTATAGGTCTGGGAACGGGTGAGTCTGCGGGCTGGATGGCTGATGTAGAAGAGATCAATACGGTCGATGTTGTTGAACTGGAACCAGCAGTTTTGCAAATGTCCGAACGTTGTGCCCAGGTCAATCGCAATGCTTTGGAAAACCCAAAGCTTCAGGTGCACTTTAACGACGCCCGCGAATATTTACTGACTGTGAAAGCACAATACGACATCATTGTATCTGAACCTTCAAACCCGTACCGAGCGGGAATCGCGAATCTTTATACGCGCGAATTTTACGAATCTGTTTCATCAAAGCTCAACGAGAATGGATTATTTCTGCAATGGGTCCAGGGGTATGAAGTTGATGACCACACCGTGATGATCGTACTCCAGACAATACGATCAGTATTTCCGAACATTCAAATCTGGCGAACGAAGGCGAGAGATATGGTTGTCGTTTGTGGTAAATCAGAATCAGCATTCCAGCAAGACATCGAAGTACTTCGGAAGCGGTTCACTGAAAAAACAATACGAGAGGGCCTCAAGCTTGGTTGGCGTGTTAGTGACATTGAGGGCATCCTCGCGCACTATGTCTGCGGTGATACTACGATTGACAAGCTTTTGAAGGAACGTGCTGATCTGCTTAATCAAGATGATCAAAATTTTCTCGAATATGCATTTGCAAAGACAGTCGGCAAGACAACACGATTTTCGATAGAAGATCTGCATCTACTGGCAATGAAACTTGATGATAACTCTCCTGTTTCCTCAGATGAATTAAATAGTGAAACCATTGCACAACGCAGGCTAGCCATGCATTTGCATTTAGGTGGATCGATTCCAATAGTAAAACATCTTTCAGAAACTCAACGGAATCGAGCTGGAGCTTATAATCTGTATTTGATGAAACGCTACTCAGAAGCTGCCGAACGATTTAAGGAAGTCGAAATCGATAAAAGCTGTTCCATTGAGTTAATGGTATATGCACACTCACTTGCCGAAGCAGGGCTCCCAATCCCTGAGGACATTATGGAGATACTCAATCAAAATAACAAAACGGAAGCCGCTGCAATAAATGCCATCGCATACTTTCAACAACGCCAGTTCGATCTTGCTCTTCAAATGATTTTGGCTGCTTTTCAGAGATTACAAACGAATCCTTGGGGAAGTCCGTTACTGTTAGATTCCGTTCTGAGGAAAGCGGTGGCTTTATCCGATATCGATGACAGAACAGCTTTACCAATCTACCAACATCTAAATCAACCGTTTTCTATGTATCGCCTCGAAAACAAACGACTCATTGTGCGCTACATTATCTCAGAGAAGCTAGAGGCAGAGCATATCATAGAATCACTAAAAGCACTGGAACCACATGTTCCATGGAAGGGATGGTTACTCGAAACTCGAGCCAAAGCCTACGCCGCCGAACAGCACCCACTCGTTAAGCAGGCTAAAAAGGAGTTGAAACAGTTTCGCAACTGGAACAATTAAATGTCGGTTTGGGACACAGTTAATGAAACTGTTAATGAGAATGAGCAGTCAAACATTACGATTTCAAGCTAAGTTCAGTGAATTCATTCTTCACACTAATGCTCGCTACCTGCCGCTCTGGATTTTTTGGAGTACATCTTCCACCAAGTTGTTTTAAGCTCCAATTCCCTCTCTCCTGGCCTGAGAAAATGTAGAGCGAGAAAAAAAGGCGTGTGAAATAACCTTAGTATTTTATCTCATAACCTCATTGTTGCTACTTAGGTTTGATGTGAGAATATTTACTTCTTACACAAATAGTTCCATCTTCTTTTGTGCAAAGTCATTTCTCATTTAACGTTTAACGAGGACATAAATACCTTGGACTCTTTCCCCTGTATTTCTGCCTCTCTTAGAAATGATTCAATTCGCGTATTTTGATTTTCTCTAGAAATCAGTTGACATTTTTGCATAACTCTCTGTAAACTCAGTAATTAATCATGTGTATATTAATGAACTCATGTATTAATATTATTAAGATATTCCGTTTACCAACAGAAAATCTAATCTGTATTACCTACAGAGTGACAGATCACATCTCTGATTCATTATCGGCTTACATATAAAGTACTTCTTAAATATTGATTTGCCATTTAGGGCAATTTTTTTGCTATCGATACGGACTTTTCTCATTTATTTTTTAAAAAGGAAAAGAGACATGAATCTGAAGCATCAGCGGAAACGAGGGTTTACTCTTATCGAACTACTAGTGGTCATTGCCATCATTGCAATTCTGATCGCATTACTACTACCTGCGGTGCAACAGGCACGTGAAGCGGCCAGACGTTCAAGCTGTAAAAATAATCTGAAACAACTTGGACTGGCATTACACAACTATCATGAAACGCATCGTGTATTTCCATTTTCAACTGTCTGCCGTGTGAATGCAGCTGCGACAGCTCCAGGAAGCACAAGTGGCTCAAGACAGGGATGGTTCCATATGATTCTTCCGTTTGTCGATCAGGCCCCGCTCTATAATCAAATTACTCCCCGTATTCAGGCAAACCAGTTTCCCGGAGGCTGGCCAGAAGCCACGACACGCGTTGCAATGTTCAGCTGTCCTTCCGATCCTAAAGCCGGGAAAATCGGACAACAGGGATTTCATGGAAATTATTTACTCTGTTCAGGCTCAACCGCACAAGGAGCACAAAGCACTTATCCGAGATTGAATGGCATGTTCTATAATCTCTCCAGTACAAAAATGCGTGATGTTGTTGACGGTATGTCAACGACGATTATGGGAAGCGAAATCAATATCGCCGAAGACTCACTTCCAGCTTCAGGACCAGGCAATGTAGTCTGCGGTGGTACACATGATCTACGTGGACGTTATCACAACAGTTACCACAACGGTGGTTTGACATTTACGACGATCCGACCCCCGAATACACCTACAGGCGATGTTGCACAATATTGCAACGGTACTGAAGACGCCCCCTGCCGTGCCTGTTCAGGTGAAAATAATGAAATTCATGCACGAAGCCGCCATGAAGGAGGTGTTCATGCTCTGATGGGCGATGGTGCTGTTCGCTTTGTTTCTGAAAACATCGATACGACTCTCTTCCAGGCACTGGGAACTCGTGAAGGAAAAGAGACGATCGGAGAATTCTAATCTCTTCTTAATTCAAGAGCTGCCTGTGGTCCAGTTCTGATTGTGACCTCAGGCAGTGTCTGTATCTCCATTTTAATTCATGAACTATATCAAAAGACTGATCGAGGCGCGCTTGCCTCATAATTCAAAGGAGCGATCATGCGAGGGCCTACTTTCGGATTACAACTAATCTGTTACACAATTCTTCTTCTCATAATCACGGGGTGTGGCGGTACATCAGATGCTCCTCAGCAAGTCAAGGTAGAAGGAACCGTAACCTTCGATGGAGAACCACTGTCTACAGGTAGCATTGTTTTTGATCCCAGTGATGGAAAGGGAGGCTCTTCTGCCGGTGGCATTGAAAATGGTAAATTTCAATTCGACAGCCAGCTTGGCAAGAAAAAAGTACTTATCTCAGCAACACGTGAGACTGGAGAAAAAGACCAGTACGACGAGCCCGTTACAGAATCCTATATTCCAAAACAATATAACTCAGAAACGACATTAATAGCCGAAGTGAAACCGGATGGTGAAAACAAATTCGAATTCGCGCTCAAATCGAAATAAGTAACGATTCAGTAAAACAGCCTCGTTCTTCAGATTACGAGGCTGTTTTACTTTTCACTTCAGACAGATGTTTTATGCTTGATTGCATGTGATGCAATATTTTTGAAGTTCCAGAAACGAAGCCTTAATCTCATTCACCAGATTCTCAGCCGACTTAGCCTCAGCTAACTGTTCCCCTATTATCACATCACAATTAAAAGGAACTAACAGGGCCTCTCCTCGAGGTAAAGCCCTGCCAAGTCCATGCATCATTACCGGTGTTACTTTGGTATCGGTCCTGCCATGCACAATATGGTAGATGCCTCTTTTGATTTCACTCAATTCTTCGGGATTTCCACGACTCCCTTCCGGAAACAGAATGAGGATATCACCATTATCCATCGCTTTATGGCAGCCAGCAAACAATTCACTTTTTCGCTGTCGACCCGTTCGATTAATTGGAATGATGCCAATACACTTAAGCGCAAACCAAGCAAGAAATCGATTCTTGAGAAAATAATCTGCGGCTGCCACAGGTCGGACTTTATGTAATTTGGCTAAAGGATAAAGACTCATCAAAACCAGTGTATCGAGATGGCTGTTATGGTTTGCCGCAATCATTGCCGGCCCACGCTGAGGCAAATTCTGTTTTCCTCTCAGGTTCAAGCCAAGCACGATAATCACGATCGGCCTGACAATGACAGCAAAAAACAGGATTTTGAGAACTCGATCCATTTTCTAGCCTGTATCCAGGTTTATTGTAACGTCTCCAGAACCATTTGAATCCAGCATAATAATGTTGAAACCGTTATGGTTAATTTAGACGCATTCTAGTAGTTCACATAGTAAAGGAAATGAAAAAATAAGGGAGAGGTAAAAATCAAACTATCACAGCGATCCAAGATCCCACCATGACCGGGTATCAGGCTCCCACTATCTTTGATTTCCAGATCACGTTTGATAGAAGAGATCACAACATCCCCGATAAAACCAGAGACGCTGATAAGTAAACCCGCCAGTAGACTGAATCGAAATGTCATTGGTGTCAGGAATGGACCGACAAAACCAGAAACGAGTCCAATCGTTAGCACTCCACCTAAAAAACCTTCCCAGGTCTTGTTGGGACTGACTTTGGGAATAATCTTGTGTTTACCTAGCAGCTTGCCCCAGATGTATTGGCAGACATCATTAAACTGTGTCATGAAGAGTAAAAAGATCACGAGCCCCATGCTGCCCGCTTCAATATTTTTCACCGGTAACACCAGCAAATAGGCGATATGACTGAGACAGAAGACTGTCAGCATCACAGCCCAGTGAATGATACCTGCGGAATGGATAAATCCCTTGGTTTCTCCAATCAATACCATTCTCATTGGTAACAACAAAAAGATATAGACCGGGATAAAGACAATAAACATTCCATACCAGCCAATACTGACGAGATAATATTGAATCGGAATCGAAAGGTATGCCCAAAACAGAACGCGTCTATCTGCCTGCCGTGTCGGTACGATTGAGAAAAATTCTTTTAATGCCAGGAAACTGATAAAGGCAAATAGAATAATCGTCGTTGTTTGACTTACGACCAAGCAGACAAATAAAATACCAATCATCCACCACCAGGACTGAATGCGTTGTCGTAATTCCGTAAAATCTTTCTCAGCCTTGATTCGGGCAAGAATTAAGCGGCAGATTGTTGCGATCAACAGTAACCCCAAGACAAACAGCATTGCATACAACGAATGTTTTGGAATATCCCACATGGTTATGCTTCCAGAAATCGATAGGCAGAAATCGTTCGGCGAATGCAGGTGATCACACAACCGAGGGAAATTAAGGTGAGAGCAATCAATAATGTATAATCGGTCTGCCGGAACACGATTTCCAATGCCGCAAAGATACAGGCAAATGTCAGCACGGCCATACGATGTTGTTTGGCCATCGGCCCTTTGAAATCAACGGGAGCCCCAATACTGGCACTTAAAGTCCGAATGTAAGCTGTCATCACAGCCAAAAGACCGGCACACCAGCCCAGCTCACCACCATAGCTGACGACATGTATTGCGTAGCCAGCACAAACCAAAATCAAAGGGTCGGCCACGCGGTCGGGAATATCGTTAAACAATTCCCCCGATTTAGTGCTCTTTCCACCTTCAACGGCAACCATCCCATCAAATAGATTACAGAGTAATCGACATTGAATAAACAAACCGGCCAGAATCAATAACCACCAATACTGATATCGAGCAAAAAGTAAAAAGCAACCGGCAGAAAACGCGGCGAAGACAACACTGGTGACGGAAATTTGATTAGGAGTAATTTTTTTGCCGCTTAAATAGCGCGCAAACGTATTCACAATTTTGACATCCCGCACCTTGAGTGGACGTCTGGCATTCAGATCACTCATATTGTTGATTTCTCTGCTGATGAATCTTGAGTAACTTAAAGGACGTGTAGAAACAAAAAGAAAAAGCGACGGTCAATGCGGGAAATATCGTATAAAACACACGTGGAGTTCCCATTAATAGATGCAAATTTACCAAACACAGACTGGTAAAACTGATCACTACAATGGCAGGCAATAAAACCTTGGTTACCGGATTTCGAAACTGGTGAAACAGAAACGTAACTGCATGCACCATAAATAAGGTAATCAAAAAACTGGCTGTTCCCTGAGTTAACGCCGAGACCACTCCTGATTTTGCAGAACTGGCTGAGTTAATATAGTAAGCCCAACCACCCCACAGCACAAACGCGAGCAAAGCCGAGAACAAATTAAAAATCCGAGAAGTTCGAACGCTCTGTTTCATTGGTTCTTGGGAGTTTAACAAGTTTTGTAACTAGATTTATGGCACAAATAGCACTATTGCTACCATCGACACAGATTCATAATCCTGTAGTCATTTGTTTTAAATAAAGAATTATCAAAACAATAACTGGAATCGTCATAAAAACAATCCCCACCCCCAAAATCGTTTTCTCATCACTTTTGGGGAAACCTTTGAACTCAAATAATTTCCCATCATTTACAACGAGATACCAATACCGTCCCCAGATATATAATAAGAATACCGAGAGAAAAACAGACACAACAGAATGGAAAAAATCGTAGTTTTGCATCTTGGCGAATCTTCACTGGGAAAAGACAAACAAATCCAAACACCTTTTATTTAAATCGGACTTATGATCGAAATAATATTGATTTGTTTCTAATCGTTCAATCTATCGCTCATTGGAAACTTCAGTATGAGATATCTTAATTCTTTCAACTAATAAACCTACTGCAGATTGCCCGAAATTATCTCCTCTAACAGGAGTTCGAATAAAAAAACAAATCGTTTTATCTGTTCCAATCGACTCGGAATATTTGAATTTGACGATGTACTGATTGTTAAAGAACCAAGAGTTTATTGGAATATAGAAACTTTTCAGTTCTTCGATGGTTCTCAGAGCGATTTTTTCTGTTTTGCCGTTAACCTTAAACAGTATGCTTTTGTCATCAACCCAGACACTATCGGCAAAGCTTGCTACAAAATAACGGAATAAAAAATATAGAACTAATCCTGAACATACTCCTAGAATTACTAGCCCCACTTTTTTCAAATCCAAAGGAACCATGGTCAAATTGAATATCAAAATCCAAAAGATGAGGGCGGAGAGCGGTAGCCAAGTCTTCAATAGGAATGTATGAGAGTCGGCAACGATGTATTCCATCCGCTCATACTCTCTAGCTTCATAATTCATGAATATTTCTCGGTGAAATTGAACACTTATCATCTATCCTAAGAGCCCGGAAACCACGAAATTATAAATCAGCAGACAATTAAGAGTCCTCATAATTCGACACTTCGATCAGATTCCCATCAGGATCGCGAAAGTAGGCCGAGACAATTTTCCCGACCGCGCCGGTACGCGTCACAGGACCTTCAATAATATTCACATCTAGGCTTTGCACATGCATGATGGCATCTTCAACTGGGGTATTGATGATAAAGCAGAGATCAGCACTCCCTTCCTTTACATTTCCGGCCTTGGGTTCGAATTCGTTACCTAGTTCGTGCAGGTTGATTTTCTGATTGCCAAATGTCAGAGCAAATCGTCCATCCCCAAACGAGATTTTTTGCATTCCCATCACTGATTCATAAAATTGAATTGTGGCTTCGATATCTTTGACGGTTAAAACCAGATGGTCCAGATGATCAACTTCCATGACGTCTCCCGTTTTGTAATAGGTAGTAACTCAGTTAAAAAATTTTATGACGTATCCATACATTGGGTTCGATATAGAGTCCCTGCTCTTTTTCCAGATCAATGGATACCGGATTGAGTGCTCCCGGAATGATGAAGGACCCCGAGCCGGGAAAATCCAAATTTGTCCATGCTTTCCATTCGGAAATTGTTCCTGGAATTGTCATAGACTTAGAGCACGTTTTAATGATTTCTCCCCCCGCTTTCGCGTGCACTCTCAGCCAGTTATCAAATGGTAAATTGTTTTCATTTTGCCATTTAATATAATTTTCCATCTGTATGAGTGGATAATGATGTTTGTCGCTAGGCCGAACCGCAATGATTAAATTGTTGAATTCTTTTTTGCGTGCTAAGTTCGCCATTTCTTTTACGGCGAGAGCGCTCAAACCTTTCCCCTGATAATTTTTATTGACAACAATCTGCACTCCCATCAAGAGATTCGGCTTGAGCCCCTCCTGAAATGTGGTAATCGAATTCTTGACACCCCAGTCCCATCCTTCGTCCGGAAGCTCATGCATACTCTTATCAAAGTGAATTGGAACAGTGTTTATGACCGCAAGGATATCATCTCTCTCCATCATTAATAATTGATAATCCTTAAATGCTTCGATAAATTGCATCCAATAAGCATCTGCGACAGGACTATGCAGCATAAATTCAGGCCAGACTTCACAACAGACTTTATCCTGTGTTTCAAATAAATCATACCGTTCTGTTAATGAAACAATTTTATAGTTCATAAGAGGACTACGTAATTTCTAAATTTTGATTCTATTTAACAGAACTGACTCTGATTGATTTCTATGAATCTGCACTAATGCAAATGTGACGAAACGAGAGACGCAATTTTTGTATGGTGATCCGACCAGGCATCCCAAACGAAATCGGCCCACTTCTTGACTCGCAAGATGTGTTCTTCCATCGTACTTGCCAGCGCAATATCGAAAGCTGTCAACGGACCAGTGGATTGTGGAGGTACATAATAGGGCCAGTGTTGAATATGATTTGCAAGCCGTTGAAGTAAACGGGGAATCTGTGTCTGAGGTATTCCGAGATTGTATGCTGCATGCAGACCAGCAAGATGAATCGTTATCGACTTATTCTTATGGGAACCACCTGCATGCTGAAGTGCATAGGCATCAACCGTCATCTGATGAATCTGTCCAAAGATAATCGCGTTACTGAATTGAGTTCCCAGAACTTCGCTATAAATACTCCAGCACTCGGGAGAACAGTGGTAATATCCGTCATAGGCTGCCGCTGTATTGGCAGGCATTCGAAGTCGGCAACCGGGGCACTGACGCTCTTTGTAAGGCGTCTTAGTAGATTTTGGAACTAAGAGCCCTTTCTGTTTTGCCATCTCATGATCATTCTAAAGTCAATAATATTAAATACTTGCTGAATTTCGATCTTATTAAGACTCTGTACTAACATCCCAGGTTTTCACCTTGATTCCACAATTCGACCGCGCGCTCCACAAATTCATCAATACGCGTCTCAGAGAGAGACACCGATTTTTTGAATCGGATGCACCCTTTTCCCACATCAATCCCTTCGAGCAAGCTACCGTCAGGGTCGATTTTTTTCGCATCTCCTACATAAAGGCTGACATAATGTTTCTGTGCATTAAGATGAAACAGAGGACCTCTGCGATCACCGTAACTCAGCATTTTATGTTGGATCCCCTCATCAAAAATTGGGGCTTTTAATTGTATGATTGCTCGGAGGTTCGAAAGTGTTTCTCGCCGCCAATCATCATCCAGCATTTCCATGTATTCAGCAGGCGTTTTTGCATCATATTGCATGTTGGATTACCTCGACATACGAATGAAAATCGAATATAAAGACCAGTTTATTTCTGAAAGCGAAACGAGTACAAATCACATTCCTTCATCACGAGCCGCAGGCGAACCGGCCGACCGGCAAGTGATGCCAGGTTTCGATCTCCGTTCCAGCCTACTGCACCTTCGATCTCATCGCCAATCACAGGTAAGCAATCTTGGAGCGTGAATCCTGGAATTGGCGTTCCATCGACTTGCTGAATCTCAAGTCGTATACTGCCCGCTGCACTAGTACTAAAATTGAGAAACAGTTGGCGACCTGAAAAAATGAATGGTTTCGTTAATAATTCACCTTCATCTGAGCCGGCGCTGACCGAGACAAATCCATCCGTTCGCAAAACATAACGATCACCGCTCCGATGATAGATTGACATCTCGGCAAAACCTGTGGGAACAACATTCAACGCCACATAATTCGCTCGATTTTGCCACTGTTTGGGATCGAGTCCAGGTCGAATAAAAGCATGTGTGAAAAGCCGGTCATATTTTGTAGCCCCCGCACGTGCTGCCATGAAAAGAATATCGGTAGCATTGACATCTTGCTTGTCGTACTCAGGAGCATCGCCTCTCCCAGGAACGAATCGTGTAGGCAATGCAATATAGATATGCGGAGCGCGGAAGTAAGGTTGCGTCTGATTTGTATAAAGATGCTCTCCCGGTAAGTTGGGATTCATCGCAACCGGTTTACTCCAGTTCTCAAAGTCTGGGGATGTAGACCGGCTGATACTTCTTAATCGCTCGGGATCCGTCCAAGTCCGAAAATAACAAACATATGACTGTTCTGCTTCCGACCAGAAAGCGACATTCGCTGAATCAAATGCATGACGCCACTCTGGTTGATAGGGAATGACTTCGTTTTTCCTCGTCCAATGGATGCCATCTGCAGATACAAAAGCAAATAGTCCCCTGCCCGCTTCTTTGAGCCCTCGCTTGTCTCCAGGTCCCGGATAGCCGGCTAACGCCTTGAAACGCTCACTTGGCTTGACACCAGGATGTGTATCAAGAAAAGGGATGAAATTTGTCAGAAAAGGAGGCTGCTTTGCGAGAATCACATTATTCTCGCGCGTCCCATTTACTACATGTAATCCCAAACTCGGAAACTCCCATTCATGTCCATCACGACTTTCTGCGTAATGCACGGTTTCACCAGCATGCCCGGTGTGGATTTTTCCTTGAAAACTCTTGTCAGACCCACGCCAATACGCTCGATAAAGGTCACCATCCTTGATGACCGTTACCATATGACGCACAGGCAGCGGAGACTTGGGCCGTGGTGTTTTAACGGGTTTATGTAGTTTGAGTTTTGTTTGGTGCATCTTGTCAATCAAATGTTTATCAACAAAAAGCTCTCTCCTGCTTCCAATTTCAATTGGTTCTCCACAGACAGAGACATTGACCATGAGCACTAAGAGAATTGCAATACAAAAAAACGTGTTACCTGCGAGACGATTTTTCATTCGAACTGAATTCCCTATCAAACACAGATTTCAATTAGTAGGAACAATGTCATGGCAGAATCCATTTCTGAGTATTCAAACCATCGGGAAAAACTGTACTCCCAATAAGACGATGATAAACCCGACAATGCCCATGAGCGCCGTCATGGGAGTGACGTATTTTAATGTTTCTCCTTCGGTCATACCGCTCATTTTCCCGATGACCCAGAATCCGCTGTCATTCATCCAGGAGATCGGCTTGGAACCACAGCCTATCGCCAGTGCCAGATAAACCGGATGAAACCCAAGAGTCGTAGATTCAGCAATACCACCTAAGATACCAACCGTGGTGATCATGGCGACAGTGGACGACCCCTGCGCACTGCGAATGGCGGTTGTAATCAAAAACGCCAAAGTCACCAGCGTCAAGGGAGAAACTTGTGGCAGGGATTCGATCAGGTCACTGACCCCCGTTTGTTGCAGCACACCACCAAACGCACCACCGGCAGCCGTGATCAAAATAATCACCCCTCCTGTGGACAACGATGCCTGAATTGAGGTCGAAAGTTCTGACAGTGATGACTTTTTCTGACGAATCAGAGTCGCGAGTGCGATCACAGTAGCGATGCCGAGCGCCATATTTTTATTTCCCAATGTCAAGATCAGTGATTGTATCTCGGGAGAACATATATTTTTGATCGATTCGAATTTCAACATCGTGGAACCAGCAATTAGTATTACGGGAAGCAGAATGGGGGTGAGCGACAACCACAGAGCAGGTAAATCTTCCAGTCGACTTGCGGCCAGTTTGGTCAAATCTTCCTTAGTCACATCGGCAGAATCACGGAAGGGTAAGACACAACGTTTGTTGATCATTACGGCATACCCCAGGCCAAATAACGCCGCGACGCTACCGACGATCATCCCACCGATCATCATTGTTGCAATATCCACACCTAACTGTTCTGCCACAAACAACGGTCCGGGTGTAGGCGGTACCAGCGAATGAGCCATCGTGCCACCGGTTACAATTGCCAGGACATAGAGGAGATAGTTCTTGCCAGTTCGAAAACGCATCGCCTTTCCCAATGGTATCAATAGATAAAAAACCGTGTCGAAGAAGACTGGAATCGCTAGTAAAAACCCACTGGCCATAAACGCGAGTGGGGCCAGTTTTTCTCCCACAAAGTTGACTGACGAACGAACAATACGTTCTGCAGCACCACTTTCCAATAAACACATTCCGATGATGGCAGCCAATGCTATTAAGATTCCAATTTTCGTACACGTGGAACCAAAGCCAGCAGCCACACGCTCACCTACCGATTGTTTCCCCTGCATAATCGCTGCCTGATAATTAGCAGGCGTAATAGCAAAATCATCCAGCTTAATGAGACGGCTTGCACTACCTTCACGAATTTGTAAGTCGGCAATCGCAATTCGCTTGCCTGTTTCAGTAAATTTCGCAGTAACACGTTTGACTTCAGTTTCCGCAATCGGAATCAGCGGAAATTTCGGTTGGTCACGCCCCATGATGAGCAGAAGCATTCCAGGTTGGATAGAACCCAGTTTGTTAATCTCAATCTGGAGCCTCTGATTCTCTCCATCGACCTCAATCAATTTCAGTTTATTTTTTCGCAGTGATGTCTCTTCAATTTGTGAAGCAGGGGTTAAAAATCCCACACAAATCGCCGCGGCTAACAAGGCCAGAAATGCGTGTAAACGAAAAAAGAGCACACCACCAATGACAATGGCCACTCCTGAAAAAATGATAAGTAATACCAAAGTGCTCTGTTCCATTGCCGTACCTGCCTGCGTTTCTGCTTCAGATTATTTTATTTCCCGAAAAAACGTCTTTTTTTTCGATACGTCTAGAAATGAAGAGGGTTAAATTCCCATCAGCCAGTCATTTGAGTCAGTCTGACTCCTGGATCGACTAGAGAACAAGCTTCTTACACTTCTAATCAGGTGAAAAGTCATGACGAGTTTTTCCGTAAATCGAACGACACAAATTGTTTGCCTTTTTCTATTTACATTGTCGGTCCCATTATGCCACTCTTCTACTTTCGCAGCAACAAAGAGTGGCTCACAATCGATCAAACACCAAAGAGTTGATGAAATCGCGACGGCACAGCAGGTTGACGAGCTGATTGAAGCAGAACTCAAAAAAACAAATATTCAGCCAGCGAAACTGGCCAATGATGAAGATTTTCTCCGCCGTGTGACCTTCGATTTGGCTGGAAGAAAACCAACTTCTTCTGAAGTGATCCTGTTCGGCCTGGATGCGAGTCCTGATAAACGAAAAACGATTATTAATGATTTACTTAATTCGGAAAGTTATGCCGTTAACTGGGCGCGGTATTGGCGCGATGTCATTTACCTCCGTGCGACAGACATTCGTTCCCGGATCAATCAGTCTGAGTTCGTAGCCTGGATGACAACTCAACTCGACGAAAATAAAAGCTGGGATCAAATTGCTACCGACTTGCTTACGGCAACTGGGGATGTTCGGGAAAATGGGAGTACCGCATTGATTTTCGCCCATCAAGGTGATCCCGCAGAATTGGCTGCTGAAACTTCACGCATCTTTTTGGGTATCCAGATTCAATGTGCGAACTGTCACGATCATCCCACCGACAAATGGAAACGAGACAGTTTCCATGAGCTGGCAGCTTTCTTCCCCCGTGTCCGGGTGCGTCCGGTTCGAGATGCTCAACGCCGCTCCTTCCAAGTTGTTTCGGTGGATCAAGGTAGCCAATATGATCGACGCTTGCAAATGTTCAAAGATCCCTCACCACTATTTAGAGCATTCGATCGTAACCGGGATGGCAAATTGACAGAGGCAGAAGTCAAACGATCCCGTTTAGCCAGAAATTTCGAGCAAATGCTTGATCGTGGAGATTCAAACTCGGATAAAGCACTGACGATCAAAGAAATTAAAAGCATTGCTCTACCCCCCAATACACGACGTGCCACACCCGAATATCTGATGCCCGACTTAAACGATCCTACTGCTTCCGGTAAAGTTGTTCATCCTGTGTTATTTGTCGGAACAAAAGCCTCTCCTAAAGGGCTCAAAGACCTGGAACGACGGGAAACACTTTCAAAATATCTCACATCCAAATCGAATCCCTGGTTTTCCCGTGCCATAGTAAATCGTATGTGGGCCGAAATGCTGGGTGAAGGGTTTTATATGCCTATTGATGATATTGGACCGGAACGTAGTGCCGTTTATCCCAAAGTGTTAGAGACTCTGGCTGACGGATTCACGGCGAGCCGATACGACCTGAAATGGCTTTATCGTACGATCGCAAACACGCGTGCCTATCAGAGGCAAATGCAAGCCAAAAAACCAGAAGAAATCCAAGCTCCCTTTGCTGCCCAGTCTCCCACACGATTACGAGGCGATCAAGTATTCACAGCGATCACTCAGGTATTCGGCGTGGATGACCTTCAGGCAAACCGTAATCTGAGAGATCGATATAACAGAGGAAATCGCACCGCCCGTAGTCAATTCAGTAATTTGTTTACTTTTGATCCTTCAACCGCGCAGGATGAAATCACCGGTGATGTTCCTCAGGCACTGTTTATGATGAACTCCACAACCATCAATGGATTTCTGAGAAGTAACCAGAACACGAAGCTCGCTCAGATAGCCAGAGATTACCCGAAGAATTCAGATGCGATTCATGAACTCTATTTACTGATACTTTCCAGAGAACCGAGCAAAACCGAAATGAAAGTTTGTCAGGATTATTTTAAATCAACTGATAACCGGAACGAAGCACTCGAAGATCTTATGTGGAGCCTGCTCAATTCCAGTGAATTTATCACAAAACGTTAAGCAGACAGACTGACTGACTGACCGTCTTTTAAAGTTACTTTTGAATCAGTCCCTAACCTCATTTTGAGGAGTTTACAATGAGTCTTTATCACCATCAGCATATTCAAACTCATCGCAAAGGCTTTTCACGTCGTAGTTTTCTGAAAAAATTCTCTATGGGGGCTATGGCCGCGGGAACGCTGAGTTTTCACGACTTAATGAGTGTTTCCGCCGAAGAATTGCGTAAAGAAGGGCGCGCCATGATTCTGCTTTGGATGGCAGGAGGCCCCAGCCAGCTTGAAACGTTTGACCCCAAACCAAAGTCATCAGGTGCAGGAGATAAAAAAGCGATCTCTACTTCTGTTTCAGGAATTGAGATTTCTGAAAATTGGAAGAATACTGCTAAGGTGATGCAGGATATCGCCCTCATCCGTTCGATGACCAACAAAGAAGGGAATCATCAACGTGCCTCCTATCAGATGCATACGGGCTATATTCCGTCAGGCAGTGTGAAGCACCCCAGTCTAGGCTCGAATATCGCACGCGAAATCGGTAACCGAGAACTGGATATCCCCTCGATTGTTTCTGTGGGAACAACCAATGGCGCAGGGTTCCTGGGGGTTGATTATGAACCGTTCAACGTTTCTAACCCGGGAAATACTCCCAATAATGTGGCCGCTACCGTACCGAACCAACGATATCAAAAACGATTAGGATTATTAAACCGTCTGGATTCCGAGTTTGCCGGACGGGGTGGCGAAGTTGTAGTGAAGAACCATAGTAAAATCTATAACAAAGCATCTTCCCTCGTACTGAGTCCTGAAACAAAAGTTTTTGATTTTAGTTCAGAGCCAGAGTCATTGCGTGAGCAGTATGGCGATAACACGTTTGGAAAAGGCTGTCTGCTGGCACGTAGACTGGTAGAGGCCGGCTCAACGTTTATCGAAGTACGTTCGAATGGCTGGGATAACCATGCCAACATCTCGGAAGTGATTACACCGATCTCACAACAAGTAGATACCGGGATGGCAGCACTCATTTCTGATCTCAAAGAACGAGGCATGCTGGAACGAACTCTGGTGGTATGGATGGGTGAATTTGGTCGTACACCTAAAATCAATGCTCGTGGTGGCAGAGACCATTATCCACGCGTGTTCTCAGCTGCTATGGCCGGAGGCGGTGTGCAAGGGGGACAAGTCATTGGCTCATCAACCGCAAATGGCTCGGCTGTTCAGGATCGGCCGGTGAGTGTCGCCGATCTGTTCTGTTCGATTTGTCAGTCGTTAAAAGTTGATCCCAAGAAAGAAAACATGAGCCCACTGGGACGCCCAATGAAGATCGTCGATGGGGGCAAGGTCGTCACAGAGTTATTCTCCTGATAGCAGAAATAACTCTGCCCAGTGAAACAAGAAGGACAGCCGCTTCATGCTCCGGAAGCGGCTGCTTCACTAAGCGCTTTGGCTTGAGCGGCTGAGGTATCAAGTGACAGGGTGATACTCACTGACCAGTGTCCCTGTTCGTCAGCAACAAAATCCCAACGGGGAATGACAACCGAACTCTGATGCACCAGTTCATATCCCCCCTCCGACTGACTGATCGTTTCAATGGGAAAGGTCCAAATATTAGCAGGCGAGGATAAATCCAAAGCAGCATCTAGCCCCAGCCATTCGTCAACCAAGCCAATTCGATCTATTTTTTCCAGGTCCAATTGAGCACCCAACTCTCCCAGTTGCTTACCCAGATGGTTATAGAAATAACGATCACTCGCCCCGGCGGCCATTCCCGCAAAATTAAATTCCACACCAAAATGGAGTGGTACATCAGTGGGTAGCTGCTCTAGTTCGTAATGAAATTCCAGAGTACCTGCTGCTCCTTTTGCCAATGATACAGTCTTAGTCATTTCAATTTGATAAGGACCGACATGTCCCTTACGTTTCATACGTACTTCGCAGTAATCATCAGTGCGACGCATCGAGCTTTGAAAAACTCCCTGCACAAAATCCCCCACTTCTCCTCCACCATCGATCGCAGTCTGTATATCGAGGCCAGGTTGATAAAAATGATCTACCAACGATTTGCGAGGGGTGTCATCATATTTCAATTTCTTATCCAGATCAGGCTGTTTGAAATGCACTGCATTATGAATCTTCCCGAGTTCTTCTCCATTCTGGCTCCCATCCCGTTTCTCCTGTGCCGCTTTACGGATAATTTCATGGTAGGGTTCAGGACGACGATTCAATGTTGCAAGAAGATTCTGTTTTGCCCCCCGTACATCCAATTCATAAAGATGCCCCCCTCCTGCGGGTGCGAGGTAGCTTACGAGACGATTGCTGGCCAGTCGAACTTCTTGACGGGCATCCAGATTGAAATCCGCTGCTTCAACAGTAATCCAGTTTGGTTCGGATCGAGTGATCTTTTCCATTAAAGAATCTGCTGAAATCAAATGCTTATAGATAGCATTTCTGAGATGTGGTAAATACAAGCCTCCAAAGGCTCCATGCCAATATGGGCAATTACATTGTGCCCGATACAATTCCACGCGCGCTTCATTCAGCAAAGGGATATTCTCGGCATCGACTCCTGTTTCTTCCAGGTCTTGCAATCGATCACTGACTTCTAACATTCTGGCATACATTTCATTAAGTTCGGTGTATTTCACACGAAAATTGCGCCAGAACCCCCCCCGTAGATAAGGCTTCAATCGATCAAAGCCTTCTACAGAAGCAAACTTTTCTTTCAAGTCTGCCAGTTCGAGTTGACGTTCCGGTGAAAGTGCCCACTCCGTCATCTCACGATAGCTGGCATCGGGAAGATAACAACTCCCCAAAGGTGAGACCGAATCGACGGCTTCGGAAAGCGTCGTTACTTTTAACCAGTCACCGTTTTGTTGCAGCAGATCTAGAAATTTTTTCAACCAACCATCACGATAAACATGGTCATAAGTTCCAGGCCAGGCTCCAAATTTCTCGCCATCGTCACCAAAGACTACAACTGAATTGGGCTGGTGGTCGGCAATCTGTTTCAGATAATGGATGGTCTCCACGGGATCTGTAAACGGTATTTGATAACGCAATGTTTCGTTGTCTGGAAAGATCTTTAGTAAACGGCCTTCGTCTTCCGACAGATAATAGCCATGCATCTCATCAGCACGAACTCCGGCAGCACTAAAATGCGAGTCATCGAGCAAAGTGTATTCCATACCCGCATCGACCAGATCCGAAGCAAATGCCTGCTCCCAGACACGTTCTGGAACCCACATTCCCCGGATGGGTGTTCCAAACAATTTCTTCAAGTAATCAGTATAAGCCAGGATTTGCCCAATTCGGTCACGTCGAGGAATTCCCGCCAGAATGGGCTCATAAAACGGTCCACCTAGAATCTCTACTTGACCAGATTCAGCTAATCCCCGTACTCGGTCGATGTATTCAGGATGGACATCGACCAGCCATTCTATCAAGCTACCTGAAGTATGTAATGAAAAGGGAATATCAGGGTAATCTGATAAAACATCCAGAAACGGCTGATAGCTGTTTTGATAGGATTCTTCGAAAACCCCTTCAAAATTCCCAACTGGTTGATGGTTGTGAATGACTAATACGAGCCGAAGTCGACAGCCCATGGGCCGCATCCTTTCATCCGTGTAAAACACAGAAATATCAATTACGCTATATAATGGAACCGACTACCGAAATCAGGCCGAGTCGAAAGATCTATTCCATCATATTGCAAATACTGATCCCGCAAGATTTGTTACGAATATAACTTATAGTAAATTCAATCTCAGAAATATCATAGAGCACTTTTTAGGAGAATATAATCCAAGTCCCCTTAAAATCGATACTCTCGATCCTGAAATGCAGATGAATTCGGGTCAATTGTTAAAGCAGGTAATTTTTCGCCAGTTCTTTTAACTGGATTGACTCCGAATGTAACACCTAATTCTCTATTTTATAGTCGAAAGAAGTTCGTAATCCACAATACTTAGTATTGTGGAAATCATTTCATCCAACTCAGGGTCCGAGCTGTTTTTTGAGATGTTTGATAGCCTGTTCAGGAAAAACTGGATTGATAAACATGTTCGTCGAGAGTTCAAAGCCTGCCAGATGCGCTAATCGAGGGTAAATTCGCAGACTCCACGCATAGCCAGATTCCTCAGTCGCGTCAAAGGGTGGTGTTTGAATGACATAATTAAAGTCGTGACTTCCCAGGATTTCTTCTAAAGCCAACAGCAGACGTCGGCTGGTCTGAGCCAAATCATCCAGCTCCTGGTCAGTAGAATCGTCAAAATGCGTCCTTAGAGTACGAGGCACAATCCAGGTTTCAAAGGCAAAGCGACTGGCATAGGGACAAACGACATTAAAGTGTGTGGTTGAAGTCACCAGCCCCGAAAATCCTGATGGCATCTCCTGAGAGAATGTACTGAAAAGAGAATTCTCATGTTGCTCCAGATATCGTCGAGCCGTTTCAAGTTCCTGAGATAAAGATTCGGGAACAACCTGACTGGCGACGAGTTGTGAGTGTGCGTGCCCCAACGAAGCCCCACCGAGAATTCCCTGATTTTTGAAGATGATCACATAATTCAATTGAGGGTCGCACCGATGAACGGCTACGCGATTGCGATACGCATGAAAGATCTCCTGAAATTGGGACAGTCCCAGCCGAGTCACTTGAGTTTCAAATTGAGGACATTCGACAATGACTTCATGCACACCGTATGAATTTTGATCTGAAGATGGATCGTTAGAGGGAATGAGTGCTGGATATTTATTCGCCACCACTCTTAAACTCCAGCCAGGCTGGTTCGGTTCACTTTGCGAAGTACGCACTGCATAGACTTCGGAAGTCGTCTCCGATTCTTTCCCTTCAGCGAAAGGATCTGTTTCTATTTGCACTTTAATATCTTCATCGAATGCAGCAGTTTTCGCGATAGCAATGGGACGCTTGGCACGTTCCGGCGCAAAGATCGTCGTAAAACCCGTTAATGGATCAGTGCGGATGACAGACATAGTATGTAGTTAACTTAAGTGAGATGGAGAACAGGATTCATTACTTACAAGTCAAGGAGAGGAAGAAACGGATTCCGTTTTGTGGGCGCGAATACTGCAGGCGCGCTGATAAACGGAGAGATAATTTTGAGCACTCTGGTTCCAGGACCAGTCTTTCGTCATGCCTGTTTGTATCAGCTGGTTCCAGGTTTGTTTATCAGAATACATCTCAACAGCACGACGCATCTGCCGATATAACACTGTGGCATCAAAGTGCCAGAATGAAAAACCGTTTGCTGTTCCGTTTTCGATATTTTCTCCGGATGCATCGATGACCGAATCAGCCAGTCCCCCTACTTCATGCACGAGTGGCACCGTTCCATAAATGAGGCTATACATCTGGTTTAACCCACATGGCTCAAATTGACTGGGCATCAGAAAAATATCCAACCCGGCTTCTATCTGATGGGCCAGTGCTTCATCAAAGCCGATATAGGTCGCCACCTTATCTGGAAATCGTTTTGCCAGATCCGTAAATGCCACTTCGTGCAATGGGTCTCCCGTTCCCAGAAAAATCATCTGCACATCAGTAGTTAATAGATTTTCTGCCGCATCAAGAATCAACGAAAATCCTTTTTGATCAGTCATTCGGGAAATTGTGCCTAGCAAAGGCACATCTGACCGTTGCGGCAATTCCAATCGCGCTTGTAAAGCTGCTTTACATCGGGGCTTGCCTTGTTCTACAGTTTTCGCACTATAATTTGCTTCGATATTCGGGTCGATTTCCGGGTTCCACTCACTCGGATCCACACCATTCAAAATGCCTACCAAGCGATCTGCATGTGAGTCAAGCACTCCATGCAAACCATAGCCGAATCGCTCTGTTCGAATTTCATTTGCGTAGGTCGGACTGACTGTGGTAATCATGTCTGAGAAAACAATACCGGTTTTCAGAAGGTTTAGTTGACCGAAGAATTCCATTTGATGGCGATTAAAATACTTCCAGTCAATCCCTGTCAACAACATGTCCCAATGCCAATATTGGCCCTGAAATGCCATATTATGAATGGTATAAACAGAAGCCGTCTTTTCAAAATCGGAACGATCCTGATATTCAATATTCAAAAGCGCGGGTATCAATCCGGTCTGCCAGTCATTGGAATGAATTACATCCGGCTTCAGGTTCAGTTTATCTATGAATTCAAGAACAGAGCGACTGAAGAAAATAAATCGCTCACAATTGTCCTGATAATCGCAGCCCCCCTCATGATATAATTCGGGACGATCAAAATAGCGAGGTTGATCTACTAGATAAACCGAGACATTGGAATTGGGAAATTTTGCTTTCAACAAGCAGGCTTCGACATCCTTACTACCTACAGAAATGATGACTTTTTCTGGACAAGTTTCGAAATCGTCTGAGTTGATACCTCGTCTGGCAGTTGATTGAGGATAATAAGGCAAAAACAAGCTGATTTCATGCCCCACTTCTGCCAGTGCTTTTGACAGGGCAGAAGCGACATCAGCCAGTCCGCCTGTCTTTGCAAATGGAATCGCCTCTGAACTTGCTAAAACGATTTTCATAAATTCCCAATCTATTTGGATTCATAATCCACTGAAAAGCCTACAATATCCTATACGTTATTATCTTCTGAATGTAAGGGATCTGTAAACACAAGAAGAGACCTAAGCTTGTCTGTATCACACCATTTCGTAAAGTTTTTTTTAGTCGATCAAGTCCAACTTTTTTTTATGAAGTATTTTGTAGTGCAAATCCCGAGAGAACTATTCAAACTCCAGCTTTACCTAAAGATCAGTTACTGATTTTACCTCTTTGTTCAGTAAAATTAGGAAAGTTCTCTCGCAAAATAACGTATGTGTAATTGCGTATCAATTTCAGATTCGAGATATTATAAGATTTGGCTCCGACAAAGAGATATGATTCTCTACTGATTCTTGCTCAAGGATAAGTTTCACGATCAAAAAATCGATAACTTAACGGCAACTTTACTAATAGCCCATCATGAACACAACACAGAGTCCCAAGTTGCATTATGAATGATCCATCGGTATTTAAGGATGAATCTACTACTGAAGGCTTAACCCAAAATGAGCCTCCACAATCAGGTTCTGCTTCGAAAACTGTGGCGAATTCTCAACCCCATATTCATCATGATGCCTTTTCATGGGAACTACCGGCGGAAGAAATCACTCTGAGAATTCGCTGGTTTGGCCTTTGTGTCGGCTATGTGCTGGTAAATTTAGTCGGAAATAACTCTGCCATTCAAGTTTCTCAGTTAAACTGGATACTGACCTTAGGCGCTGTCTTTGCTTTGGCGGACACCTACTTCAGCTTTCGAGGTCGTGTCTTTCTAGGAGAGTGGCCGATCATTATCTCAGTGATGGAAGCGTTATTTATTGGATTACTCTGCCATTATGATGCGGGCTTAAACAGTCCTTTCCGCTTTTATTATTTCCTCTCCTTGATCGTCTGCTCGATTCGGCATTCTCCATCGATCGCTTACATTACGCTAGCTCTTCATCTTGCGAGCTTCACAACGCTCCTGTTTACCAGCCCCTCGGTTCCCAAGGACTGGCCTACACAATTGATGTTGATGATTGTCTGGATGGGTTGGGTCGCCTGGGCCAGTATTGCATTTTCCAGACTGGTCAAGCGAGCAAGTATGGAGCTTTCTGTTGCCAACGCACAGCTCAAACAAAATCAGGAACTCCTGGAAGAACGAATTGCACGCCGCACCAGTGATCTGCAAGAATCGCAGGCACTTCTTATTCAGCAGGAAAAACATGCTGCCTTTGGCCTATTGGCAGCCGGAATTGCCCATGAAGTTGGTAATCCACTGGCAGGTATCAGCTCTTTAGTCCAACTATGGAATCGGCAGAATAACGATGAATATACTAACAAACGACTTGAAGAAGTGGATGGCCAATTACAAAGAATCCAACGTATTCTTCGGGAACTGATCGATTTCAGCCGCCCGGCAACCAGCGAACGAAATCGCTGTAATATTAACGAACTCATTACAGAGTCATTAAATATCTCAAAATATTATAAACGCAAAAAAGGGAAAAAGATCATTACCCGTTTTGCTGAGAACTTACCAATCGTCCAAGTGGTTCGAGACCAGCTTGTCCAAGTGATTCTCAATTTAATTTTAAACGCGATGGATGCCACTGAAGAGGGCGAATCGATCGAAATTACCACCGAAGCGAAATCCGGTCAAATTCTGATCTCAGTCCACGACAATGGTCACGGAATCCGAGACGAGGATAAAGAGAAACTGTTTCAACCTTACTTTACCACAAAAGCAAAAGGCACTGGTCTGGGTTTGTTTGTTTGTAAAAATATTCTTGAACATTCAAACTCAGGTTCAATTGAAATTGATGATACGGTAAAAGATGGTGCGAGATTTATTGTCTCACTCGATTGTGAAGAACTCAATGGTCTGGCAGATATCCCTCCCGGTCAGGCGAATGAAATTAAATTTGTAACGACATGAAATATCAATAGGACTTAATTCAACGTGCAACTCAACCGATCCGTACTGATTGTCGAAGACGAAGAAGTAATTCGAAGTTCTCTGTCTGAATACCTTACCAGTGAAGGCTACCAAACCATGCAGGCTTCCACTGTCACTAAAGCTCTGGAACTGGCCCGTAGCCAGGATTTCAATGTCGCGATATGTGACGTTCAATTACCTGACGGTGATGGCATTGAATTACTCAGACGATTACAAAATATCAAACCCAGTATCTTTGTGCTGATCATCACAGCCTATGCCACAGTCGAAAATACGATCTCCGCTTTTAAAGCCGGAGCCTTCGATTATTTAGTCAAACCGGTCATTTTTGATGATTTGTCTCATAAACTAAATCGACTCTTTGAATACCAGAAAATCTTTTATGAAAACCAGATCCTGAGACGGGAACTGGCGCGTAGTCCCGGAATTGAAGAAATCGTCGGCAGTAGTAAAACACTACAAAATTTACAAAACACGATTCGAAAAATTGCGGCTACCAATTCGAACGTAGTTCTCTTTGGGGAATCAGGAACGGGTAAGGAGTTATTCGCACGCTCGATTCACTCAAATGGCCCAAATAGGGAGCAACGTTTCCTGGCGGTCAATTGTGGAATGCGACCGATTGAATTATTGGAGTCACAACTATTCGGATCCGCCGCCAGTTCACCGCAGTATCCGCAAGCAGAGCAAACCGGCGTTTTTAAAAATGCGGACGGCGGAACAGTTTATCTGGATGAAATCTCTCAACTTCCCCTGGGAACACAGGGGAAACTGCTACGTGCCATCGAATATGGCGAAATTCTTCCATTAGGTAGTGCGGAACCGGTTAAGGTGGATGTGCGTCTAATCGCTTCCACCACACAAGATCTGTCAGAAATGGTCAAACAGGGTGAATTCGAAGAAGATCTCTTCTATCGTCTGGACGGGATGAAAATTCATGTTCCTGCTTTAAGAGAGCGAGTGGATGATATTCCAGAACTAGTAGAATATTTCATTTCCAAACACTCGAGTAAAATGGGAAAGCGGGTCACAGGAGCGACCAGCGAAACAATTCGCACGCTCATGTCAGCAGAATGGAAAGGAAATGTTCGTCAACTGGACAATGCAATCGAACGCGCCGTCATGATGTGTGACGACAACATGATCTGCCTGAATGATCTTCCACCGGAGTTGCATCAGGATGAGCCGCCTTTACCCGATGTTGATGACTTACGTCTGGCACTTAGACATTACGAGCGAATGCACATCACTCGCGTATTGAAAGACAGCACTGATAAACGTGAAGCAGCCAAACGCTTAAAACTCGGACTATCTAGCCTCTACCGTAAGATCGAAGAACTGGAGATTGAGCTTGAGTAGCAGGTCACCTGCTTACCCGGGGACTTCGGTGTGAACGGAAACAGTAGGTTCTGGTGAGTTATTTTGCTGAGGAGTGAGGTAATAATCGTGATACCCTTCACCTCCTCGATAGCGATACTTACCAGATTTTCCGTTATAGATACCATTGGCGAGAATGCCAGTGACGTTGATTCCATTGGTCTGAATGATCTGCTGAACTTTCCGAATCACACCCCGACGATTCTTATCGACACGAACAACAAGTAACACACCATCTACTGAAGAAGCAACAATAGATGGGTCGCTGACAACAGCCAAAGGTGGGGTGTCAACCAAAACGTAATCAAAGTCATTACGCACTTGCTTTAACAAATGGGTAAAGCGTTTAGACATCAGCATCTCGGATGGATTTTCTGGAAGAGTCCCTGCTGTCATCAAAGACAGATCTTTAATTCTAGTTTCACGGATAGCTGTCTGTGCGTCAATCTCCTCAGATAAAACGTCTCCTAAACCGATTCCATTCACAATTCCAAATAAACTGTGGATTGTGGGTCGCCGTAAATCAGCATCAACGATTAAGACCTTGCGACCTGTCTGAGCAATCGCCAATGCCAAATTGGAAATAGAAGTGGTTTTACCATCACCAGGTTGTGCACTCGTCATTTGCAATACTTTGGCACCACTCTGGTCTGTTTTCAGCAGCAAAGATGTCCGCAATGAGCGAAATGATTCTGCTTCCTTCGATGATGGTCGATAGTAATACCATAAGGCACGATCAAATTCACATTCACTATCATCAATGCTAACACTTTCATCAAACGTCGGCACTTCACCTAAGACTGGTAAATGTAACTGATTCCTGATTTCATCAACAGATTTTAATGTCGTATCCTGTTTTTCTCTAAAGAATGAAATCGCCAGGACCAATCCCAACCCCACAGCACCTCCGGCGAGTAGAAATTTCAACTGGCGTTTAATCACTAATACATCTTTAACAGGAGAAAGCTGAGTTAATGTATAACCACTGTTTCCTTGGGAAACTTTTTCGACTAACAACTGTTTAAAAATATTGTCACGTTGTGATTTCAGTTGTGCAATTTCTTCATTGTAAGCCTGATCTACTACTTGATAGTTTCCGATTTTCTTCGCGAGTTCTGTTTCTTCATCAAACAGCTTCGTCAATTCCTGTTCCCGATTGTGAAGTTCTTTTAATTGCTGCTCCATCGACTTAAGATAGATATTAACGAAATCCGCCTCTTTCACATTTGATAGTTTGAAATCCCCAGAGTTGAGATTATCAGCTGAAATTTCAATCCCCTGCTTTCGATAGAGATTCACGATCGTTTTAATGCTACGGTTCACTGCATCGAGGTCGGGATGATTTTCACCGAAATCTCTTTCCAGACGATTCTTTTGAATCAACAACGGCATTAAATGTGTTTCGAGTGCAGTTCGTGCTCGATCGAGATTTGAAGTACCTGGCGCTGAAATGCTGGCTCCTGCAGAACTTGTACTACCAGGTTGCCCTCCGCGGGTTTGCCCCATTAGAAACTGTTGAGCAAGCAACTCAAGAGTTTCTTTTGATTCACCACTGGCAATGGCAGCTTTTAGAGAACTGATTTTGGATTTTAATTCTGTCAGTTTTAATAAATTGAGTCGACGTTCATTATCGATGGCTTTCACACGCTCCTGATGCACGTTGGTACTACCAGCCACCGCTGCGTCGGATCCAGGGGTATTTTCCCAATACAAGGGGGCATCTTCTCGAAATTCACGGTACTCTTTTTTCTTTCGTTCAAGATCGTTAAGTATTTGCTTATTTGCCTGATCGAGTTGCTCTCTAATTTCATTCGTATTTACCTGTCGGACTTCATGCAAATAACGTTGATAGGCATCAACAATTGCCTGAGTCACTATTTTCGCATCTTGAGACCGCGGATTTTCGTATAAGATATTCAAAATATTCAGATAGGCCCGGTCGTTCCCTGAAATGCGTTTTACTTTCAAAGAACCAAGGATCTCTTCAGTTGGATCAGTCTCACCAGCTAACGATGGTAAGTTATACAGTTTTGCTTCCTTAACAGCTTCACCTACAATCCGCGGACTTTTGATAACATCAATATGAGCCGTTAATTCACCGAAGGTTTGAATTTCCCCTTCTTTGATCGGCACAGGATTCTTTTGCGAAACCTGAACCTTAGTGCTGGCAGAATAAATGGGGCCTAATTTCATATAAGCGGCCTGCCCCAAAATGAGGCCCACAGCCAACCCTGAAATGAGTAGAAACTTATTGCGAAACAGTAACCGCACAATATCAACGCCTGGTCCGGAAGTATTACTTTGTGTATGACCTTCCATTCCATCGAATTCGAAATCAGAATGATTTTCCAGTGGTTGAAATTCTGTATTCACGACAGCGGGTCCCGATCTATAAGCTGCTGAGTCTGTTGAGCAAAAACAATTATGACTCTCTGTGAGAGTGTTTCATGTGTTTATCAATTGTTTAACAACCACCGAGGCAAGTCTTTGACTCTGATTTAATATATTGTTCGTACCAAGTGATTGTTCTTCGTAAGCCTTCCTTGATATCAACGACAGGCTCATATCCCAGATCCCGCTGAGCAGCTGAAATATCAGCCCATGAATGCAAAACGTCCCCGGTTCGCCGGGGTTGAAAATCGGGATCGTACGGTTTCTCCAACAGTTCACAAATGAACTTCAACAGATCAATTAAATTCAAAGAGCTACCACAGGCAACGTTATAAACATTCCCTGAAACTTTATCAGCATCTGCCTGTGACGCCAGAATATTGGCCTGAACGACATTGTCGATATATGTAAAATCACGGGATTGTATTCCATCGCCAAATATGACTGGTTGGCGACCTTCCAGTAACGCAGAAGCAAATAAGGGAATCACGGCGGAATAGGGGCTGTTAGGATCCTGTCGCGGTCCAAATACATTGAAGTATCGAATACGAACCGTTTCCAGATCATAGGAATTCGCAAAAGCCTGACAATACAATTCTCCCGCCAGCTTCGCTGCCGCATACGGAGAGAGCACTTCCGGTGCCTGGCCTTCATGCTTTGGCATTTCTTGCTGATTCCCATAGGCACTACTGGAACCTGCATACACAACGCGTTTCACATCTGAACGACGTGCGGCATCTAAAACATGAATCGTCCCTGTCACACAAGCCTCATGAGTATCAAGAGGATGTTCAACACTTCGCGGTACGGAAGCCAGTGCCGCCTGATGAAAGACGATATCGATTCCTTTTGTAGCTTGCTCTACTGCCTTGAGATCTCGCAAGTCACCTTGAACGAATTCCACTTGGTCCTGGATATGCTCCAGATTTTTTAAAGCACCAGTGCTCAGATTATCGAAAACACGTACACTATGGCCTTCATTGACCAGACGAGTCGCCAGATGAGAACCAATAAATCCTGCACCGCCGGTTACTAAATAATTTGTCACGTTTAAACCTCTGCATTGGTATGAATTCACAAGACTCGTCAGAGCAGTCAACAATCACTTCTGCCTGTTGATCGGAGTCACCGGTATCAATACCTTCAATGTAGCATTCAATTCACAAGGAATAAGTTACGAATTCCGAGTATTCCTCTTAGAAATTATCGAACACTCAGCGCCGATGACCTTATTCCATATTATAAGCAGGAATTTCCCGCACAACCAAAATAATGATCAGCCGGAGTGCGGGAATTTCATTCAAGTCGTATGGATGCGTAGAGAGATAACGTGGAAATTCAATTTAATCGATACATGAATCAAGCGTTGTAACGATCATCGACATTTTGATGATTGTACCTGTTCTCCGACGTTTTCTTAAAACCAAATACGAAATCTTATTTCGAGTCAGGGCCATAAGGAGAAAAACGCGCAATCATAATCCCGGCAGCAACCGAAGCATTTAAAGAATCAACAATTCCAGTTGGTGAAAGACGACAAATCACATCGCACTGGTCTCGTGTTAAACGTCGCAAACCCTTCTCTTCATTGCCGATCACCACCATCCAGGGGCGATCCCGTTGAAATGCCGACACATCATCTTTCGCATGCTCGGACGTTCCCATAATCCAGATACCGGTCTTTTTTGCTTCAGTAATCGCTCGACTCAAATTTGTTTCTACAGCAAAGGGAACTACCTCCATGCCACCGGAAGCAACATCGTAGACCGTGGCATTTAAGGGTGCAGAACGATCTTTGGTGAGAACAATCCCTCTGACACCAAAAAAAGCAGCGGTCCGAAAGATGGCACCAATATTATGTGGGTCTTGAATACAATCTAAAGCCAACCAGAGACCGCTCTGTCCGTCCCCTTCTTCTGCCGCACAAATCGTCTTTAATGACGCAGGAATACGCGGCTTAACCAGAGCCAATGAACCGGTAGTTCGACGCCCCTGATCTTCGGACCGTTTTCTCTTCATTTTCTGCGGAGCAGATTTTTTGATGACTACCGGAATTCTGTGACTGCGCGCTTCATCTGCCACATCGCTCCAGTTTCCTTGAGTTGAGCCAGCAGAGAGACGAATCTCTGTGACATCGATGGGGCGAGTCTGCAATGCAGCCAGCACGCTATGGGGATTTTTTAACTCCAAAGTCACAGAACAATAATCCTGAATCAACTGCAAATACTAGGAACCAAATAGAAAATCAGCTGGCCGAATGGAAAGATTAGGTATTCCCCTCGACACATTCAAGGACTTTGCGTCTCAGAATGTTTGTTATCTGCAAGTTTTTCCTTAGAGTACTCAGCCAAATCAGAAGTCTTGATCCGATTGATCCCAACAGAGGTATCACTTAAATCAGAAAGTAACTGGTCATCGGAAACACTTATCCTCACTGGCAGTTTGACTGTGAACTTACTTCCTCGACCAAACTCACTTTCAAGAAAGACTTCACCATCCAGCAACTTTGAAAGTTCGCGAATAATAGAAAGTCCTAAACCAGTTCCCTCAAATGAGCGAGTCAATGCATCTTTTGATTCTGAAGAAGACCTGCCCTGTCGGAATTTTTCGAAAATGTTTTCCTGTTCATCTAGCGGGATTCCAATTCCTGTATCTTCAACAACAAGATCCATCATTTGAGAATCATCGGCGCAAAGCGTTGCAGAGATATGAACTCGTCCTCCTTCCGGAGTGAATTTGATGGCGTTAGAAAGTAAGTTATTTAGAATTTGCTGAATCTTGATGGAATCCTGAAAGAGAATTGGAATCTTGGGGTCGATTTCTGAAGTCATTTCAATATTTTTTTTGTCAGCTAACGGTTGCATCGTGCCGACACGTCGTTCAATTAGATCTGCAATGGCGATTTCCGAAAGTTGCAATTCCATTTTGCCACTTTCAATCTTGGCAAGATCGAGAACATCATTAATGAGTGCCAGCAGGTTCTTTCCAGACATCTGAATATTGCCGACATATCGTTTTTGCTTGTCTTCTAAATCTTTGGAATTCGCGAGCAGATCACTGAATCCAAGAATACTGTTTAATGGAGTTCGCAACTCATGACTCATCGTTGCCAGAAATTCATCTTTCAATTTATTCATTTCATAAAGCCGCAAGTTGACCTGAGCTAACTCATCGACCTTCGTATCTAAATCGGTGTTAACTGTTCTCAATTCTTCCTGCACGGTCACGAGATGCCGCAACATGCGGTTAAACGCATAACTCAACTCTTCAAATTCATCGCCCGTACGGATATCAGCTCGTAAGTCGAGATTTCCATGTGCGATTTCATCACTGACATCTTTCAAATGCAGAACGGGTTTCACAATGACATACCGTACGATGGCATAGGCAGCCAGCATGGCAAGAAACGCAGTAATTAATGCAGAACCTAAATTGATTGCTTTATTCCAGGCCAATGCCTGTTCCATTTTTTGTAAGGGGAAGCGAATATTCACAATACCAATCAATCCCCCTTCCTCTAAATCGGGATCATCTCGCAGACGATGGCAGGCAACACAGGACTCAGTTGCATGAATTGCTCCATAGTATTGAAATTTTCCTTCACCCTCATCCCGATAAAATACTTCTGACTCTCCCTCTTCAATCCGTTCCAGAGCTGCATAGCCATCGCTGTCGATTGGACGCTCAGTAGAATCGGTATTGGAAGGATTGGCTTTGAAAACAGCCCAACTATAGTCCCCCAGGTCCTGAGGTTTCACCGACTGAGCCATTTTTTCGATCAACAGAACATATTGATCGTTCGTTTCTGACCACTTCCAGTGTTTTTCCAGAATGATCGGCGCAACTAACAACCGAGCTGATGTGACATTCTGGTCATCAAGAACTTGATTGTTTAACCAGGTGTTCAATGAAAAACTGGCTGTAATCAATACCATCAAACCGCCACCAAACAGAAAGCGACACTTTCGTTCGAGATTGGTTTCCCCCAGCAGTTTTTTGAAGGCACGGTAAGACATAAAGTTCCATCAATCGATGAGAATGAGATTAAGGACTTAAACGTGATATTAAGCCAAAACAGTCTCTGTAGAAAAGTAAGATTTTAGAAATCTAGCTGTAATTAACTGAAATTAGTCACTTTTCCCAAATATCCTTCTCCCCATCTTATTCCTTCATACCTCTTTACGTACTGATTGGTACAAACTTTTATTCTTTGAATGCCTGACAACACGGACAATAAAACGTAGAACGCTGCGCCTGTACAATGCGAACAATCTGTGCTCCCTTACATGATTTACAAGCATTTCCTTCCTGATTATAAACTCGATGATGATTCTGATATCCGCCTGATTGATTGAGTGCATTTCGATAAGTACCATCTCCCAGGGTTGAGCCTTCATAGCGTATTGCGGTTTTTAGAATTCGTTTCATTGCATTGTGCATCTTCTGAACTTCTGAGATGCTTAAATGATTCGCTTGTCGCTCCGGATGGATCTGACTTAAGTGAAGGATTTCACTGGCATAAAGGTTACCTATACCTGCAATCATTTTTTGGTCCAACAACGCGACCTTGATTGCACGGCTAGTTTTCAAACAACGTGCCTTCAGATCTGTTAGAGAAATCACAAGGGCATCAGGGCCTAACTTGTTTGCTCCTAATTCAGTTAACAACTCTGCTTTCCTGTAAAGTCGGACCGTTCCCAAGCCACGACGGTCCCAAAACCAAAGCGATCTTTTGGATCTCCTTTTTTGCAAAACCCACTCCAATCTTAAATGACCTGAGTCGGGAGGATTTGACAGCAACATTAGTCCAGTCATACGAGGCTCAATGACAATTGAATCTTCACTCTCAAGGTCCAGTACAACACGTTTGGCCAACCGTCGAACAGAGACAATTGTCTGGTCGATTACACGAGATCGAATTGATTTCAATCCAGGCTTCAGCGAAATAGGCTTGCACGAACAAGGGCATTTTCGAAAGTCGCTTATGACTTGACCTTCCACTACTTCACGAATCCCCCGAACCATAGTCTCAACTTCCGGTAGCTCTGGCACAGATTTTCCTTGTATATCAATTATATTTGTTTTAAGGTGTAATTGGCTTTAAACGCAGTGTTTCTATTCTACTACCTGTACCTGTTCTTTGGATGTCAGAGACAAGCTGAATTGGGAAGACCAAGAAATTTAAGATTACGCTTGACGTTGGGGCAAAGTTGGACGATCCTAGACCATAAAGCCCATATATTCCCCAGCTTGTGGAATGTATACATGCGAACCGAACATTTAATCCGTTAAAAATCTGTGCCAATCGGAGAGCGTCCATGCGCCCTAAATACCCTCGAGTAGGCTCCAGCGTTGTTTCAGTCGTTGCAACCATTGCCTGTTTATCCATTGTTCTGGCAGTCACATTTTATCTGGTAAATCAGCAACCGGAGGTGACCGTTGAACAAGCACCAGAACAAATTCAAGCTCACATAGAATCACCGATTGTGCTTGAAGAACAGGAAACAGTAGAAGTAGCTCCTGCTGTGGTTCCAGAACCAGTTCTTGAAACTCGCCAGATCTCTCCGAAAGAAGAAGTGGCAGCTCATTTGGAAGCGGGCGAATTCGGCAAAGCAATCGAAACCGCCGAAACCGTTGCCGACCTTCATCAACGAACTTTATTGTTGAAAATGGTCGTAGAAGCACAACTCAAATCGGGCGACTTTGTAGCCGCTTTGGGAACCATCAACCGTATCCCGCTGGCAGATGAACGAACAAAAGCCATGGGTGAACGGGCACAAGCAATCTCACTGGCCGGTGGGGGGCAACTAGCCGACTTTACACAGTTGATTGACCTGATCCAAACACAGACCTCAGGACTCTGGGAAGATACCGGAGAAGGGGAAGGCTCTATCCGACAATTCGATAGTGGGGTTCGAGTTGATCCTCAAGGATTGTTACACCACATCAGTAAAGCAGAACTCGATGGTCGATTAGCGGCTCTGGGAATCAAAGCTCGTCAGGCAGACTTAAATAAAAACGTCGCACAAAACAGTCAAATGCGACTCATCTCACTGACGCGACTCGAAAAAGAAGTTCAGCAATTGATAGAAGAAGGACGTTCCCCTGTCGAAACCATGAAGATGTTAGCAGGCCTGACAAAAGTCGAATACGTCTTCGTCTATCCCGAAGATCAGGAAGTCGTCATTGCTGGTCCTGCGGAAGCTTGGACTTATAATGACCAAGGACTCGCAGTCGGTATCGAAAGTGGTCGACCAGTCCTGCAATTAGACGACTTAGTCACAGTCCTTAGAACATTCTCTGATCAGGGAGAAGAAATCTTCGGTTGTTCTTTCGATCCACGCCCTGAGGGTCTGGCTCGTGTGAAGGAATTCGTCGCCAAATCAAATGCACGTGGCCCATTACGTGCAGGAGCCGGTGTTCGAAACTGGACCAAACAACTCAAAAATCAATTAGGCGTGCAAGACATCACACTGTATGGCGTTCCCAAAACTTCGCGTGTGGCCCGTGTGCTGATCGAAGCCGACTACCGTATGAAGCTGATCGGTATTGGTAAAATGGATGCAGGGGATAATATTCCCAGCTACTTTGATTTACTGGCAAAGCAAAATACAAAAGACCCTCAAAACCTGGAAGCACTTCGTTGGTGGTTAACGATGAAATATGACTCTGTTCTGCACAATCCACAACGAACTGCTTATCAAGTAGTCGGTTCTTCAGTCTTATGCCAGTCAGAAAATCAAATCGTCACGAATGAAGGTCAACGGCTGCAAACCGGTCAAGCAGAGGAATTAAACCGTGAATTCGCTGCTAACTTCACAAAGCATTATCAAGAACTGGCGCAACAAGATCTGGTCTATGCTGACCTGCAAAATATTTTCGATCTGGCTCTGGTTGCTGCTCTGATGCGAAATGAGCAGTTGGCAAACCGTGCTGGCTGGGAAATGGGAGCTTTTGCTTCAACTGGCGCTTATCGTCCTGCGGAATTTGATCCGGCCCATACCGTTGACACAGTTATCAATCATCGTGTTTACAATGGAAAAGATGTCGTTGTACAAGTTGCTGGTGGCGTTCGTGTTGATACCGGTTCCGTTGTCAAAAATCAAAAAAATCTCAAAGTCTCAGATCAAGTGGGAACTGTTTCTAAAAAATCACAAGCTCCCGCTTTACCTGTTGGCCGATGGTGGTGGGATTTGGCTAACTAACTCAGCAAAAAGGTAAACTACAAAGTAAAAAAACCGCGGCCAGTTCTCTGACCGCGGTTTTTGTTTTGACCAGCAGATGGTTATTTCACGTAACCTTTAATACCAACGGGTTTCAATGTTTGAGGAAAATCGCGAGGCTTCGTGTGAGCCTGCTGCATAATCTGCTCCATCTCCTTCAATTTTTCTGGATTTTGTTTGGCAAGATTTTTTGTTTCACCAACATCTTTTCCTAAATCATAGAGTTCTATCGAATTTTTCATTCGGTTTTGAACAGCCTTCCAATCTCCCATCCGAAGTGCTCTCGAACGCATTTCACCTTTGGTATATTCCCAATAAAGGTATTTGTGTTTTTTCTGATTTCCCTTGCCTAACAGAGTTGGCAGAAAAGAAATCCCATCGATATCGACTCCTTTTGGAACATTAGTCCCGGCAATCTGTGCAAAGGTAGGCAGGATATCCCAAAACGCAATTTGCAGATCTGAGGTTGTTCCGGGAGCGACTTTGCCAGGCCAATTGACAACAAAAGGTACACGCAAACCACCTTCATACATTGTTCCTTTATAACCTTTAAGTGGTGCGTTTCCGTTAAAGAAGTCAGTCATGCCCTTCCAGGTGCCCCCCTGCCCGCCATTGTCTGATGTAAAGATAATCAAAGTATTATCTCGTATTCCCATTTCTTCCAACATCTCTACGATCTCACCCACATGATCGTCTAATCGAGAGACCATCCCTGCAAACGTTACCAACCCATCATCTGATCCAATATAGCCAGGACGTGGATCAAGGATTTGTGTTTTAGGAAATTTCCCACGATAAGGATGCTCGGACTCTTCTGGTACAACCAGCTCTACGTGCGGGATGATGTAGGGTAGATAAGCAAAGAAAGGTTGATTTTGATTTTTGCGAATAAAATCTTTCGCATCTTCATGGATTAAATCATGAATGTAATTTCCCCGTTGATTATTTTCGTTTTCGGGAAGCATTACTTTTTTATCATTTCTCCATATCCAAAAGGGGTAATAAAAATGAGCATGTACCTGGAGTAATTGTCCGGTGAATTGATCAAATCCCTGACGATTGGGATGGCCTGGAGTCCCTTCGTAACCGAGCCCCCACTTTCCAAAGATGCCCGTTGCATAGCCAGCATCTTTTAGTACTTCTGCGACGGTTTTATCTTGCCCGTAAAGTAGTTGGTTCAGGTCGTTTGCGCGAACAGCAGTATGACCGGTATGTTGTCCCGTCATTAAAACGCTTCGCGAAGGCTGACAAACCATGGAACCCGCATAAGCCTGTGTGAATTTCATCCCCTCTGCTGCCAGTTGATCTATATGGGGCGTTTTGATTTTTGTTTGACCATAACACCCCAACTCAGCGTAGCCCAAATCATCGGCCATAATCAAAATAATGTTTGGTTTTTGTTTTGCGTAAGCTTGTGAAACATCTGAGGCAAACAAACTCACCCCACATAGCACTGCCAGAATAAAAAATAACCGTTGATTCATGATGCCATAACCTTTCAATTTTTGTATTTCTTCAGTTTTTTGAAATATTTACATGTAGGAATTGATTCACTCAACTCATTTTGGAAATAGTTTTAGATTGGGGTTGACCGAATTTCTTTTAACTTTTATTCTCCCCGCAACATTAGTAATCAAGCTGATGTGAAAAATTCAAGAAAACAATTCCTGGTAACATCACACCTCAGAATGACAGTTATCATTCTCTTTTTCAACCTTCAAACACATACCGGTGTCCGTTGAGTGATTTCATTCTCTCAATGGAAAGATCGAGTGTCCAACGCACGGATGCCGCGGCTCCGATCTTTTTAAAAAGGAAATAGAGCGATTTTATCTGAGGCGTAATAGTAATCGTAATGAACAATCAGGCGTACAATCGCCTCCCGGAAGTGGTACAAGTCCTTTCCCCCCCTGGGCTACTGCTTCCGGGAATTTTTATGCGCTGATCTGAATCATTTGTAAATTGGGAATGTCGTAGAATTAGCTCTCTCCGGGAAATCCATCCATTTTGCCAATCACAACAATTCCCGATTCGGAAACAGTAAACCCACGCCCCTTGTCTTTGGCAAGGTCATAACCGATTTCACAATTCTTGGGGATTGAAACTCCTTTATCGATGATCGCGTTTCGAATTTTCGCGTGTCTACCGATATTCACACCTGAAAACAGAATGGAATTATCGACTTCCGCCCAGCTATTAATCCGGACATTTGATGAAATGATAGATTGACTTACACGCCCCCCTGAAATGATCGACCCCGGGCAGACAGTACTATCCACAGCCTGCCCCACACGAGGTTTAGAGCCTTCACTTTGAGCAAAGACAAACTTCGGCGGAGGATCCGGTGGCTGATAGGATCTGATCGGCCAGGTTTGATCATACAAATTTAACTGTGGATGAACCGAGATCAAATCCATATTTGCTTCATAATAGGAATCAATAGTTCCTACATCTCGCCAATAATATCCATCTCCCGTATTTTTATCCTGAAAAGGATAAGCGCGTACCAGATGATCATCGATAATAGAAGGGATAATATTTTTTCCGAAGTCATGCGAACTATCTAACTGTGTTGCATCGTAACACAGTCGTTCAAACAGAAAGTTCGTATTAAACACATAGATCCCCATCGACGCCAGACTTTTATCAGGATGATTAGGCATCGAAGCTGGAGCCGCCGGTTTTTCTTCAAATTTCACGACGCGCATGTCATCATCAACGGCCATCACTCCAAACTGGCTTGCTTCTGTTCGATCTACAGGAATACATCCAATCGTCGCTTCAGCCCCGGATTCCTTATGATCACGAATCAGTTTAGAATAATCCATCTTATAGATATGGTCACCAGAAAGGATCAGAATGTAATCTGATCTGGCGCGTTCAATCGTGTAAATATTCTGATAAACGGCATCCGCGGTTCCCTGATACCACTGTTCGTCAATTCGCTGCTGTGGTGGCAAGACATCAACAAATTCATTCAGTTCACGGCAAAGAAATCGCCAACCAAGATTGATATGTCGATCGAGACTGGCCGCTTTATATTGAGTCAGAATCAAAATCCGACGTAAGCCACTATTGATGCAATTGGAAAGTGTAAAATCGATAATTCGATACCCGCCTCCAAACGGAACTGCAGGCTTCGCTCGATCTCTGGTAAGTGGTTCCAGACGAGATCCTTTACCACCTGCCAGAATCAAAGCCAACACATTTCGCATTATTGTTCTCTCCTTATAGACATCATGATCTTCGTGAAATAATCCCTTTATTCACCAACAAGATGTTCTCTCATTTTCTTTATATGTTTTAGCATGCTTTGGTCATGAAAGGAATTCAAATTAGATCCGTTTTAATGATCTTACATTTTCTTCTAAAAATTACGTAATTTGTTAATAACACAAATTACCCATATTTTATTTCCATTTGCAAATTCATGAAGTTCAGATTGTTTTTATGCTTCCGACTTCTCTCGGCGAATTAATCAATTTATAATTCTAAACATTCGACTTGTATCAATCTGTTGGGAGAACGCATCCATGAATTCCTCTGATGAAAAATTGACCAAATCATTTTACGATCGTATCAGTCATTCTTATGACCTGATTGCGGACTCCAACGAACATGTCGCTCGTGAAAAAGGGCTTGCCGCTTTGAGTATCGCTGAAGGCGAAAAAGTCCTGGAAATAGGTTATGGAACCGGACATTCACTTGTAGCACTCGCTGAATCAGTGGGAACAACAGGCTCTGTTTATGGAGTCGACATTTCTGATGGAATGCAGAAAGTCTCTGAAAAACGAGTCACAGAAGCGGGAGTTGCCGATCGTGTGAACCTGTCTGTAGCAATCACTCCTCCTTTGCCTTTTGAGGATCAGACGTTCGATGTCGTTTCGATGAGCTTTACACTGGAACTCTTCCCCCTGGAAACGATTCCCGCTGTTCTCGAAGAAATCAAACGTGTACTGAAGCCGGGAGGACGTTTGGGTGTGGTTTCGATGGCCTTGCCTAAAGAAGGAGAAAAAGACAGTTTTCTAGAAAAGACCTACAAATGGATGCACCAGCATTTTCCACATATAGTTGACTGTCAGCCGATCGATGCTGTTGGTTTTCTGAAAAATGCTGGATTTTCAATCAAAGAAGAACTCGATTTGAATATCTGGACCATGCCCGTGGCAGTGCTTGTGGGAACAACTCCCACCTGATCCTCATCAACTATTTTCCTCTTTCGGAACCCGCTTTATTGGGAATCAATTTTACATGCCAGCAGATCAACGGCAACCAATGGCGGTTCAGGAAGAAACAGAACGTTATCAGAAAAAACTGACACTCTGGGATACCGTGAACATCATCATTGGTATTGTGATTGGGGTTTCGATTTTTAAGGTTCCAAGTCTGGTGTTTGCCAATGCGGGATCGATTGAAGCGGGCTTGGCAGTCTGGTGCCTCGGTGGTTTTTTGATGTTAGCCGGTGCGCTCTGCTACGCTGAGCTGGCTTCTGCTATGCCTGAAACCGGGGGAGATTATGTGTTTCTCTCTCGAACATATGGAACGGGCGCCGGTTTTCTCTTTGGATGGGCTCAATTTGTCGCCATCAATCCAGGTAATATCGGGATCATGTCCTATGTCTTTGCCCAATACGCGGTCTCATTCCTGGGAGTCTCAGATGACTGGTCGGTACTGCTTGCTGCTTCATCTGTCTGCATTCTGATCTTTTTAAATTTGCTCGGACTGATGGTTGGTAAACGAGCACAAAATATACTGACGCTCGCCAAAGTCATCGGTTTGGTAGCTATCGCTTTGACTGGATTTTATCTCGGTATAAAGAATACAACCACTGTCCCATCTGCCATACCAGGTGGCTCAAATTCTACGGCTAACTTTGGTTTGTCAATGGTGTTTGTACTGTATGCCTATGGTGGGTGGAACGATGCGGCTTTCGTTGCCGCTGAAGTGAAACAGCCAGGAAAGAATATTCCTAAAGCTTTGATCATGGGAACGGTGGGAATCATGGTCATCTATCTTCTTATCAACTGTGCCTACTTGTGGGGGCTTGGTTATGAAGGTCTGCTAAACTCACCAGCACCAGCAGCTGACTTACTGGAGCGAGTCTGGGGCACAACAGGAAAAACTGCAATCAGTCTCGTCATCATGATCTCATCCTTAGGTGCCATCAATGGCTTGATTCTGACAGGTTCGCGAGTCAACGTTCGCCTGGGAATGGACCACCCGCTATTCGCTGTACTGGCACGCTGGAATTATCGTGTCAATGCGCCAATCTATTCGCTCATCACACAGGGAATGATTTCAGTGAGCATGATCGTATTGATCGGAACAAAAACCGGACAACACATACTGGAAAAACCCTTTGAATTGATTCAACATAAATTTATCAACTGGGAGAAATACGCCGGTGGCTTTGATACGCTCATCGCCGCCTCGGCGCCCCTGTTCTGGATCTTCTTCTTAATGACAGGTCTCAGCCTGATCGTCTTACGGTTCAAACTCCCTTCTCTGGAACGCCCCTTCCGCGTTCCCTTCTACCCGCTAACCCCCATTCTATTCTGCATCACTTCATTATACATGCTCTATTCCAGTCTCACTTATGCGGGAGGTCTGACCGCACTGGGATTGATCCCTGTATTGATAGGCATCCCTCTTTATTTAATGAGCCGTGTCTCTCATAACACAAAATAATTATCGCAGCCTAATTACTCTTCAGGATAACGGTCCCACCGGTAAGCCAGTTTGGAATTTTTCCAGAAAACTTTGTCTAACGCTGACTGGCCTTTGTCTTGCAAATAATCGACAAGAATCTTTTGCAGGGTGACGTAGTCGGCGGCTCGTTCTGAAACAGGCCAGTTGCTGCCGAAGATCATGCGGTCGACTCCGATCTGGTTCCAGATGACGTCCAATGTGGGACGGTAGTATGCAACATCTGAGGGGACATTGTTCGGTCGATGCCGTGACGCCCCTTCGACCAGCGCAGAGATTTTGATATAGACCTGCTTTTGGTCTGACAATGATTCCAAGGCCTGTTTCCATTTGGGATCGATCTCGTCTCCTTTGATGACCACGTTACCAATATGATCGACAACAATTCGTAAGTCTGGAACTAGCTTTGTAACACGGCGTGCACTCTCTAACGTCGCAGGCGGGCCATTGAGATCAACTTGCAATCCTAAGTCAGCCAGCATTTTTAAATCGTCGACAAACCGCGGCTGCGATAACCCAGACTGAATTAAATGATGATTGACGCGGATGCCTTTGAAGATTGGGTTTTTGGAAAATCGTTTGAGATGTGTTCGAAACATCGCTTCGCCGGGTGTCAATCGCCCCACGAAACCAATAATTACGGGGTTCTCTTTTACCAGATCCAATATCCATTGATTGTCTTCCACCAATTTACTGGCTTCGACAACCACCGTCGCATTCACAGGTTGATACTTTTTTAGCGCAACAAAATCTTTTGGCAATACTGTGCGATAAAGGGATGAACCTTTGCTCGGCCAGGGAACGCCTTCCGGGCGCGTGGGATCATAAAAATGCGTATGCGTATCGACAACTTTGGCGGGTAGATTGATTGGTGATTTTTTGTCTGCACTGAGACTGATTGCTGACTGAGCGGCAACCACACTTGCAGAAGCGGATTTGAGAAATGTACGACGATTGATGGCTTCCATTCTGATGTTCCTCTGTAGTAATCAAAATTTGCTCTTAAATGGGTGATCCTATCATAACATATCAAAGACCTCTTAGTCTGCTATATCTATCTATTTTCACAATGAATTTTGTCTGCTCTGCTGAAATCAGAATCGCACTTCCTTTTCATTGCCTTTTTTGCTAATTTTCACGTACTACGTATCTTTACTTTAATTCTTCATATGTATGACAATCTCGTTGCCAGGATAGGCTTCAAGCAAATTCAACGGACTTGAACTGTGATGCCCGAGTCAGATGACCAAAACTCGAGTTGGAATCGTCATGAACCACTCGCTCCTGAGAGCGAAACGGATGAAGGCTGGCCAACGGATCTTGAAGGCACACTTTCAGAGGAAGGGATTGAACCAGAGTCTGGTTTGAATGCCAGCAATGCCGAACTGGAAGAATTTGATTTCTCACTCAAATTTGAAGACTACGCGCCTGTCTGGCTGCAAAAGCTCAGATCGTTTTTTAGTAGCGATCCTGAATGGTCTTTTGCCTCTGCTGTTGGATGTGTTGCCATTATTCTCACGGTCATTTTGCTCCTGGCGATGCCAGAGGATAAAGTGAAACAAGTTGCCGATCATATTACCGCACCTGAAGCCGAAATCGCAAAACTGCCCGACTCTGAACCCATTGATTCACGCATTGATGTTGAAGTTCCCTCGCCTTATGCCTGGGTCGAAGTAGGATCAGAGCCTCTGTATGTCTCTTTCGGAGAGTTTCAAAAACCAATCTCCGAAGTCGTCGTCCTCGAAGAAAGAGCGGAGACACCATTCAAACTACCCGAGTTCAATAAGAATCCAGAGACAGCAAAAGCTCCCGCAATTGTCATGGACGTACAAAAAATCAGAATCATTGAAAGAGAAATTCTGGATCCGGCAATCGACGAGTCCTTTGTCCTGAAATCACAGCCCTCTCCAGTCGAAATGGAAAGCCGACTTGATCCTGCAGAACTCCTTTTATTCGATCAAAACTGGAAACTCTTTGATCTAGTCAGAGCGGAAACTCGAACTCAACAAACAATTCGCCCCACTCTGTATCGCGAGCGGTTTCCTGGAGGGGAACATTTACAGGTGGGTCAGGAACAACCCCTTGATCGTAGCCAACTCGACCGACTGACACGTGTGACGGCTCCTCAGCAGTCAGACCAGTTAAATATTGAAATTCGCAAACGGATACCTCAAAACGGAACCGTACAAAATCTGCTGACTTACTCCCTCCTGGTAAAAAACCAGGGAACCAGCCCTGCCTACAATGTTCAAATCGATGAAGAACTCTCGCCTGCCACGAGTCTGGTAGATGTTTCTCCCTCCGCTGAAGTCAAACAAAATCATCTGTATTGGAATATTGCCCGACTTGATCCTGATGAAGAGCGGGAGCTCAAAATTAAAGTCTTCCTTGATCAAGAAGGTAATGCGAAAACCAATTCCATTATCAGACTCGCGTCCAAAGTCACCGCTTCTACTGACATCTCTGCCCCTAGACTGGCAGTACAAATGACAGGTCCTGACGTGGTAACAGAAGGAGAAATCTTTCCACTCGATTTCATCGTCAGTAATCAAGGACGACATGACCAACGTGAAGTTGCATTAAATCTGGACCTGCCTGAAGGGCTGGAACACGCAGAAGGCCAACGACTCACATTGAAAATCGACCAATTGGCTGCCCGCGAATCCCGTACATTACGTGCGCGCGTAAAAGCCACGAAATCAGGGCTCGTCACATCACAAGCTACGCTGGCAGCACAAGGCATCTCACACGAACAGACCTCGTTAAAACAAAAGATTGTTGAGAGAAAAACTGAATCCCAACCAATGAACTCTCAACAAACGCCTGCCCAGTCGAAAACGCCTCTCAAGTCAACCGCGCCGCCTCAGTTCTGCCCGTGCCAGCCCGTCTATCTTCCCCCGGTCATCTATCTGGTCCCCTGATGGACCATTGAGTTGAATCACTCTCCCACATTCGGTTACCATCGAACGAGTATTTTTTCGTTTGAATTCTGGCCCCCTGAATCACCGTAGAGAGAACTGATATGATACTGTTTCAGCGAATGAATCTACGTTTCTCATTCCACTACGCAATGGTTAGCGTTTGCATACTCATCTATTCCTCTCTGACTTTCGCCCAACAGCCAGAGCGCAGGCAAGGCGAAATAGCAGGAGAACTCAGCTCTGATTCAGTCATTCTCCAATCAAGACTAACAGCACCGGAGTTAGATGAAACCGGAGACCTTCTAGGAAGACCCGGTATCGCCCGCTTTGAGCTTTCCACTCGGAAAGATTTTCAGAATGCGTTTTTTACTGAATGGCTCGCCGCAAAACCCGAGCATGATTATATCGTGAAGATACTGGTTTCGGAATTGAAGCCAGGAACGCGTTATTATTACCGACTCCAATACGGATCTGATAAAGCATCCATTCAAACCGGCCCCACGAATACCTTCCAAACCCTTCCCGCTGCTGGACGAGTCGCAGAAATCAATTTTGCTGTGGTGACAGGTATGAACTATCACTTCTTTCATCATGGTGCTGGTAAAAAACGTCCTGCTTACCAGGGAAAGGACAAACAATTAGGATTCCCGGCACTGGTAAGTATTTTGAAATTGCAACCCGATTTTTTTGTGGGGACTGGCGATAACGTTTACTATGATCACCCACGCCAAAACTCAGCGCAAACAGCAGAAGCGCTCAGAAAGAAATGGCATGAACAATTTGTGCAACAGCGATTCATCGATCTCTTTGCTCAGGTTCCCACCTACTGGGAAAAAGACGATCATGACTTTCGTTACAATGATTGTGATCTGACTGGCAGCAAAGCTCCTGCGAACGAACTTGGACTGCGTATGTTTCTCGAGCAGGTTCCCATTGTTGATCCGAAAGACCAAAACCCGATTACTTATCGTACACAGCGTATGGGAAAACTATTACAGGTTTGGTTTACAGAAAATCGTGATTATCGCAGTCCCAATCGTTCACCTGATGGACCAGAAAAAACGATCTGGGGAGCCAAACAACGTAACTGGCTTAAAGAGACGCTCAAGAAGTCAGACGCAACGTTCAAACTGATTATCTCTCCTACTCCCATGATTGGTCCCGATGATAAATCGAAAAAGGATAACCACACCAACATTGGTGGATTTCGACAGGAACGAGATGAGTTTTTTCAATGGATCAAACAAGAGAAACTGGACCAGCAGGGTCTCTATCTGATCTGCGGAGACCGGCATTGGCAATACCACTCGATTGATCCCTCTGGTATTGAAGAGTTCTCCACTGGCGCACTCGTCGATGCGAATTCCCGTTTAGGGATCAAACCGGGAGCCAAAAAAGGAACCGACCCTGACGCACAAATCAGACAACCCTATACGTCAAATCCCGCCTCGGGCGGCTTTCTGTATGTCACTGTGAAACCCGCTCAAGACGGAAATACGGGAACCGCATCATTTCAGTTCTATGATGAGCAAGGAAAGCTGTTACACCGGGTCCAAAAAGAACGAACGATTGATCCATGATTCTGACTTTCATTCTCGTCGATCTTTCATAATCAACAGACAAATTATTGCAAGAGGTTCAAGTAAAGCGGTAGCATAGAGAGAATCTGTTTAATGATCATACGAAAGTATGTTTGTCCCTTACAGAAAGACTCTGATGAAACGATTCGTACCCTATTTTCAACGGCTGGTTCTAGCATTGACCTTTCCATGGATCGGGATGCTAAGCGCAATCCACGCCGCAGATCCAACCATTGGTCAAATCACACTTAAGTCGGGAAAGCACGTAATTACCGACGAACCGGTTTTTGTACTACTTCCAGAAACAGGCTTTCCTGACACTACCGTTTATCTTCTAGAGAAGTCATCTGCTGGCACAAAAACGATCCCCGCACAAATCGAAAACAGGAAAAATGCAGCCAACCGTCTCTGGTTCATTCCACCGGGTAAAACAACAGCTGATACCTCACGAGTATTTGAGATCAAGATAGGACAAACGACTTTCGAAAATGGCGTTTCGATAAAAGATAGTGGCGAAGCATTCCAGATACGCATCGGGAATCGTCCCGTATTAAATTACAATTACAAACATAGAGCGGCACCTAAACTTTTGCATCCGCTTTATGGGCGCAGCGCGCATATCCATCCTATCTGGACGCCCAGTGGCAAAATCGTTTCCGATGAATTTCCTCCCGATCATGCACATCAGAGCGGGCAATTTCTGGCTTATACCAATTGTTTATTCGAAGGACGAGTCACGAATTTCTGGGAAATCAAAAGTAATAAAGGGCGTGTCCGTTTTCATAAGCTGGTCTCACAACAGTCAGGGCCTGTGTTTGCCGAACTGAAAGTGAAACAGGAACACGTCGATCTCACCGGCTCTGAAGAAAAAGTTGCTTTACTGGAAACCTGGACGATTCGAGTCTGGAATCAGATAGCAAAACAACCGAAATTCTGGATGTATGACATTTCCTCAGAAGCACGTTGTGCCTCGGAGAGTCCTTTACTCCTTCCCAAATATCATTATGGTGGTATGGCAATTCGTGGAGGGCGTGGCTGGGATAAAAACAATTGCCGCTTTTTGACTTCCAATGGAAAGACACGAAAAGATGGGAATCATGATCGCGCACACTGGTGTGATATCTATGGAAGACCCACTGCTGAAACTCCCTGGAGTGGTTTTACAATCCTGAGTCATCGTACTAATTTTCGTCATCCCGAACCTGTGCGCATTCATCCATCGATGCCATATATGGTGTTTACCCCCAGTGCTTTGGGTGACTGGAAAATTACACCAGAGCAGCCAAACATCAGTCGATATCGTTTTCTGGTACACGATGGTCCAACGCTTCAAGAGACAGAACAAATTTGGCATATTTATGCCTACCCACCACAAACTACGTTACAGCTAGTCACAAAAAATAATTAAACCGCTGAGAGAATAACCAATGATTTGGGACTTACACTGTCATCTATCTGGAGTGGATGGAAAAACGGTCGATGAACGTATCGCCCAGTTGATGGATTATGCCGACCGCATGGGAGTCGAAAGACTCGTCTTTTTTATGGGGTGGCCTTTTTTGACAGATCCAACTCCCCAAGAATTTCGAAAACAAAATGATGATGTGATGCAAGCGATCAGCCATTGGCATGACCGGGCATTTGGCTTTGTCTATCTCAATGCAAAATATGTTGAGGAAAGTCTCATAGAATTAGATCGTTGTGTAAAGAACGGGCCGATGGTGGGAGTGAAGCTGTGGGTAGCCACGAGATGTAACGATCCGAAAATCGATCCGATTATCAAACGCGCAGGAGCATTAAACGCGTTAATTTATCAACATACTTGGTTCAAAACAGGTGGTAACCTGGTCGGCGAATCGACAACCAGCGACTTGGCGCTCATGGCGAAACGACATCCGAAGGTTCCTCTTATCGCCGGGCACACGGGTGGTGACTGGGAACTGGGAATTCGTGCCATTCAGAATAGCCCTAATGTGTACGCGGGATTCGGCGGATTTGATCCCACAGCCGGCGCTACTGAAATGGCAGTCCGCACTCTGGGAGCAGATCGGATCATTTATGGCAGCGATATTGGTGGTCGCAGTTTTTCGTCTCAACTGGCCAAAGTACAGGGTGCCGACATTCCTGAAGTTTCCAAGCGATTAATTCTGGGGGGCAACCTCAAACGATTGTTGACTCCCATTTTGAACACGAAGGGGATCAATGTATGATTTTCGATACGAACGTGTACCTTTCCCGGTGGCCCTTCCGACGATTGCCGAATGATGAGACTCCCGCGCTCATTAAGAAGTTAAAGCAGAATCAAATCAGTCAGGGCTTTGCTGGTAGTTTTGACGGGCTCCTGCATAAAGATATCCGATCCGTCAATCAACGTCTGTCTGACGACTGTAAGTCTTTTGGTTCAGGCACACTGATCCCCATAGGAAGTATTAATCTCAACCTTCCGAACTGGGAAGCAGATGTGATTACCTGCCATGAAGAACTTGCGATGCCTGGCTTGCGTCTACACCCCAATTATCATCAATACCAGTTGAGTGATGATAAAGTGAAAAAGCTGTTTGCTATGGCTGCAGAACGAAAGCTCTTCATTCAAATCGCGATGAGAATGGAAGATGATCGCACGCATCATCCGCTGATGAGAATTCCGGATGTCAAATTTGAAGCCCTGCCAGACCTGATGAAACAACACGATCAACTGCAGGTAACAATTCTCAACGGAATGAAATCATTGAGAGGTGCGAAATTAACCAGTCTGACAGAAAGCCCAAACCTCACCGTTGAAATTGCGATGTTGGAGGGAGTCGGCGGGATTGAAAAGCTGATGAAACAAGTCCCATATCAGCAGATTCTCTTCGGATCATATGCTCCTTTTTTCTACTTGGAATCCAGCCTGAATAAACTGAAAGAATCCAACCTGGGAATGGAAATCGAACAGCAAATCATCTGGCAGAATGCACGAAAGCGATTTTTTGTGACTGACTCATAGTAACTGCGTTACTCGGTCCATTCCAGATAGGGATCGAGCCCCATCTTATGAAACATTTCGATCCGGTGCTTTTCCTGCTTCAACATATCACGGCGTTGTTTTCGGTGCAGTTTTTCCAGAAATGACTGAGTATTATTGAAGAAGGAAATCCAACTCGGAGCAAGCTCACCGTTCTCATCTGCTTTGGCAGACTCGATGATTCTTTCGAGTTGATGCGTTTCCAGACAACGTAAGAGTTCATCTTCTAGAGAAAGAAAGAACTGATACTGCCCGGGGTCTCCCTGCCGGGCAGACCGACCAATCAATTGGCGGTCGATCCGTGCGGATGTATGCATCTCAGTTGCAATGACATGCAAACCTCCATTTTCACGCACTTCATCGGTGAGCAGAATGTCGGTTCCACGTCCCGCCATATTGGTAGCGATCGTCACACGTGATGGCTCACCGGCTTTCTTCACAATTGCTGCTTCTTGTTCGTGATACTTGGCATTCAGAATCTGGTGAGGAATCGCTTTCATCGCCAACAAATCACCCAATGTTTCGGAGGCTTCTACAGAAGGCGTTCCCACCAGAACAGGGCATCGTTTTAATCGGATACGTTCTATTTCCTCAACTACGGCCATGCGTTTGGCTTGCACTGTTTTGAACAGACGAGGCGGATCACCGATTCTTAAACAGGGACGATGTGTGGGAACTGAAGTCACCGAGACTTTATATGTTTTGCGAATTTCTTTCTCAGCAAGAGCGGCAGTACCAGTCATTCCTGCGAGATGTGAGTAATTTTGAAAGAAACTTTGCACCGTGATACGAGCTGCCTGTCCTGTTGAAGCGGTCACGGGAACATGCTCCTGTGCTTCGATCGATTGATGAAGCCCATCTTGCCACTTGCGTCCATCCATCATGCGACCCGTCGATTCGTCGACGATCACCACTTCCTCATCCACGACCACGTAATCACGATCTTTCAGAAATCCAAAACGCGCAACTAGAGATTGTTCAACCTGTTTATAGATCCGTTCGGTATCAATAGAATCAAGCAGCGAAGGTTTGGGCATTAACAATACTTTTCGACAACCTTGATCGGTCAGATAAGCAGAACGCTTTTTGGGCTCATAAACAAAGTCTTCTTCTGACTCCAACCGGTGGGTGGCTCGATTACTCCAACGAAACAAATTCACTGAAGCAGCATCGTTCGGCTGGATCAAACCAATAATCAGAGGTGTACGCGCTTCATCAATTAGAACACTATCGGCTTCGTCGATTAATGCAAAATAGTTCCCGCGCTGAACCAGTGGTTCTTTGCCCGATGTTTTATGATTGGAAATCGCCTGCTCTAACTGCCCAGGTGCACTGGCACCAATTCTAATTCGGTCGCGTAGAAAATCAAATCCCATTTCATTGGCTGTGCCATAAGTAATGTCACAAGCGTACGCTGTACGACGATCTTCATCTTCCAAATCTGAAGTAATCGTCCCCACGGAGAGTCCCAACTTATTGAAGACCGGCGACATAATTTCCGCATCACGTTGTGCCAGATAATCATTGACGGTGATCACGTGACAGCCTTTTCCCATCAGAGCACGCAGGTAGGCAGGCAACACGGCAGTCAGGGTTTTACCTTCCCCCGTCTGCATTTCCGCAATACCACCTTCAAACAGAGCCATCCCCCCCATAAGTTGCACAGGGAAATGCTCCATTTTCAAGGTACGCCATGCAGATTCCCGCGCCAACGCATATGCTTCGGGAAGAATTTTCTTCAAAGGTTCGCCAGATTTTGCACGCCAGCGCAATTCTAATGAATACCGTTCCAGCCGATCATCGGTCATTTTTTTAAGCGATTCGCAACGCTTAATGATCCGATTGGCTTCAACTCTCCAACGAGAAATTCGTGATTTCGCGGGACGAAAACCGGTCTTCATCCAATGATAGCTATGAGATGCGACGCCCAAAGTGCCTCCAGGAACGCTCAATAAATCATACAATAGAAATCTGGTTATTAATGAAACTACTCAAGGCAGTGTGACAATAGCTCAATAATTATGACGGACAAATATCTGAAATGTAACGGCAGAAAAGAAAATTCACAAAAGAATAGAGTACGGTATCACAAAGCGAAACCACAAAAAACAACATCTCATAAACTATTGTAATAAATAGACTTGCATCCCATGCTCTTTCAGATTGTCTACAAAGTCACAGTATTTTAATTTAACAACCATATTCATCACAATTTTTTAATCGTGAATTCTCTTTCAGATCCTGAAAAAGAGCCTGCAATAGTAAGTTGTTACAGTGTGTTGACTTAAATCAACATGATTGGGCAAGTTAATGTCTGAAATGTTAGATTAATCTGAACCAATCGTCATTTTTGGTGCAGGTTGTTTTTTGAGTATGCTGGATAGAACCAAATCATGCAAACCGCTCAATTCTACTAAACATTGGAAACATTCCAAATTACCTGTTTTTTTAGGTATGTGTTCCTCTTTAAAATCGGTAGCTGAACATTCAGCAATTTATTGACCTAGAGGTATTGAGACGTGCTTGAGTGTTGAAATCTCTCACCCTTGAAGACCAGTAGAAGACATAAAGATACCAACCCAATGATTTCTAAATTCATGGACAACATGTGGCATCCTCGAAGTAGTAGACACCACCGTCGAAAAAAACAGGCCAAAACTCCACTCGTCGCTACTGAAAAGCTGGAAGATCGGACACTTTTGACTGGGTTGGATCTAATCGCATTCGCACAAGCCTTAACAGCTGCAGATGTAAAGCTCTACGGCGCAGCATGGGACGCAGATACCACAGCACAAAAATCACTTTTTGAAGATGGCGCACAATTTCTTCAATTTGAAGAAGTCACTGATGCTAACCGAGTGTTAAATGCTAACGCAAGCATAGTAGGAATCGATTCATTAGCCAACTTACGCCCCCTCTGGAGGCTCAGTGATGGAACACTGATTGAAGGGAATCAGATCAACTCGATCCAGGAACTCTCTACAGAATTAGGTATCGACATTCCAGTATCCGAAGATCCTTTTCTGAAAGAAATTTCAGATCAAAATCTCCTTTCTGGAACTGCTTTGCATGTCGCGCTAGATGGTTTTGATCCTGAAAATGGTCCACTGACTTATACCGTGGAAAGCAGTAACTCTGATGTAGGAGCGCGGATTCTATCTGGCAATCGTAGTATCCGCATCTCCGTGGAAGGTTATGGAGATATGGTCTTCGAATTGTTTGAAGGCAGAGCCTCTCGTGCAACAGAACGAATTATTTTTCTGGCTGAAAATAATTATTACGATCAAAATGAAAACTACGATGTCGAGTTTCATCAAATTATTGATGGTTTGATTCGAGGTGGCGCGGTTGGAGAAAATGGACCAGCAGGTACGAATCTAGGATTTTTTGATGACCAGTTTCACGCGGAATTACAACATGTGCAATCTGGTTTGCTCACAATGTATAAACAGACTGGAAAACCGGGCGACATTACAGATCCTAATAATATTATACTTGGCGAAACTCATGATGATGAAAATGATGCTCAATTCATGATCACCGACGGACCAAAAAGAATTAACGATTTTCAAAATACGATATTTGGATACCTCATTGAAGGAGAAGAAGTTCGCGAGGCCATTAGCAATATAGCGGTAAGCGACGATATTCCCAACTATACCGTTACCATCGAAACGATAGATGTCTTCACAGATTCAGAAAATGCCACACTGGTTTTGACTGCACCAGAAGGATATACAGGATCGTCGACGATTACGGTTACTGTACAAGATCAGGATGGCAACACACAACAACGCCAATTCGAAGTTAATGTCACTCCGGATCTAATTACTGACGATACTAAACCTGAAAACGCTAATCCCTTCTTAGCTGATATCCCGGATATTCAGGTCAGCCCAGGTTCCTCGGTAGAATATCAGTTGGAAGCAATTGATATCGATCTTGGTGCTCCTAACGGCAATCTTGCAGAAGACTTTGTTTACTTTGATCAATCAAGACTTCAACAGTCTGCTCTGGCTATCCCCGCACCAGCCCAACAAGGACTTTTTTATAACGTTAACCAATTTACCGGATTACTCACTGTTAGTCCCTCGGTTGATCTGGTACCAGGTATTTATGAGATCACCGTTGCTGTTGGGATCAATCAAACGTTTCCCAACGGTGTAGCTGAAGAGTTCTTAGAACTTCAAGATTATCAAGTCATCACAGTCAGAGTCGGTGATCCTCCGGTTGCCAACGATGATTTTTTTGCACTACAAGGTGCAACACCTGGGCCAATCAATATTCTATCAAATGATACAGATTCTGATGGTACACTCGATCTCACATCTGTTGAAATTGTAGATCAACCTGCTCATGGAACAATCACTACAAATGCAGATGGTACTGTGAATTATATCGCCGATGGTTCTGGGTTTATGGGTCTTGGTTCATTTACGTATCGAGTCTACGACAATCTTGGAATATCCTCTAATATAGCAACCGTGGATTTCTCTATTGCTCCTACAGGAGTAATTCTAGTCACAACACTCAATGACCAAACAACCGCGGATGGTAAAGTTTCTCTGCGTGAGGCTATTGAAGCAGCGAATAGTGATAATGCTTTCGATGTCGCCCCTGCGGGAAATGGTCACGATACGATCATGTTTGATCCTGCTTTATTTATCGATGAAGGCTCCGGCTCAACTAGAACAATAGATCTTGCCGGCAGATTTCTCATCACTGACTCACTCACAATTATTGCACCCACATCACCAGAAGGAGATGCATTACTTACCCTAGATGCTGACAATCCTGGTCTGCCATTTCGGCATTTTTTAATCGACGATGGAATATCAGAGAATACTCTCATCGTCAGTCTGCAAAATCTTAAATTAATTAACGCTCAAACAAATGGGAATGGTGGCTCCATTTTTAACTCAGAGCACTTGGTGATCACCAATAGCGAGTTGATCAATAATCAAACAGATACAGGCCTGGGTGGTGCAATTTACAATACAGGTACACTCGAAATCTCAAACTCCTTATTGCAATCGAATAATTCGCAATTTTCAAATGGTGGAGCCATCGCCAGCCAATTTGGATCAGTCACTCTCTATCAGACGACACTTGACGATAACAGAGCAGAAGGTAATGGGGGGGGGATCCACGCCTCAGATGCCGATATTACAATCACAGACAGTCTCGTCTCAAATAATACTGGCTTCGCCGGTGAGGGGGGAGGGCTTTACCAACTAAATGGTCAGCTTAATATTACTAACTCGACTTTTCTCAGTAATTCTAGTCAGGGGCCACTAAACGGTGGAGGAATCTCTGCTTCACAAACAACGACAATCATTACTGGATCGACTTTTCATGACAACCAAAGCATACTATCAGGCGGTGGTTTGTATCAATTAGATGGAAGCCTTTCGATTCGAGATAGTACGTTCTCTGAAAATATAGCCACTAATGGCGATGGTGGAGCAATTCATGCTGGTATGAGGACAGAGGTATCTATCCTGAATTCCACAATTTCCGGAAACGAGGCTGGCCAGGACGGTGGTGGGATTTATTTAGTCGATACTTCTGGGATAGATATACAAAATGAAGAGCTTCCGGATAGAGTCATTGATCACAGCACCGTCGCAGATAACACTGCCGGGAATCAAGGGGGAGGACTCCACGTAAGTTTTGGTGAGGTCAGAGTTAACCATACCATCATCGCAGACAACTCTGCTTCAAATGGTGGAGACGATGCCTGGGGTCTACAGGGAACAATTACTGGAAGCTATAGTCTCGTTGAAAACACAGCCGTTGTGAGCATTAGCGGAACCAACTTTATCACAGGTCTGGATCCCGGCCTATTGCCTCTGGCTGAGAACGGCGGCTTAACAAAAACACACGCCCTCTCTACTGGCAGTGTGGCAATCGACGCTGGTGATCCCGCATTTGACCCGAACACTTTTACCCCCGCTTTGACTTTGGACCAGAGAAACTCAGCTCGTGTAGCGGATGGAAATAATGATTCGATCAGCCGCGTCGATATCGGGGCTTACGAAGCAGAATCAGTGCTAGGCAGTGCTGAACTGACCGTGAAACGGGCAGCCACGAACGTCGGAAGTTCGGGGCAAGTCGGTTCCTTGCCTTCGAATGTCGATTTTATCGATGAGTGGAATCCGGTGATCGTTGAAATCTGGGTGAGTGTAACAAATTCTTCAGAAAACGGAGTGACTGCTGCTTCAGTCGACTTAAGCTTCGACGCACAGTACTTAATTGCCAACTCCATCGAATACGGACCTGAGTTTACTGGAAATCAAACAGGTAACATCGATAACGATGCGGGTATGATCACGGGACTTGGCGCATCAACGACTCAGACTGACCACGGAGCGGAGTCACGTGTTCTGTTAGCACGCGTTCATCTCTCTGTAAAACCGATTCCTTTAAATGCTGACGGCCAATATATTCAACCTGTAGCTAATTTGAATTTTGAAATCTCAAACAGTGATCTCTCTTCCTCATTAGGTGATGTTTCTGTAACAGAGGGAGCGGCGGTTAACTTAACTTTGGTACCCGCCTTATATGATCTCAACGATAATGGCTCCATCGACTTCAAAGACCTGATCCTCTTTGCCTCAGTCTATAATACATCTACTGGTGATCCAGGAGCGCCGGGTGCCTGGGCTGCTGATTTTAACCGCTCCGGAAGAGTTGATTTTCGTGACCTGATCCTGTTTGCTTCAAATTATAATAAGACTCAGGGAAGTGGTCACTTTTTTGCCTATCCATCTAATTTCGATGAAGTCTGGCAACAAAATAATCTGATTACTTCAATCATCAATCCAGTAGAACCAAATCTGGAAACCCTGACATCCGAAAAGGTGGAACCTGTTCTCGATGCTGCCCAAGAACAATTAGATGGCGTTTATGGCGACATTGTGAATGAAGAACTTGCTGATGTAGAAGTTCAAATTGTTGAATTACCTGGAAATCAGTTAGCAAAAGCAGACACAGCTACTAATATTATCTACTTGGATGTAAATGCAGCAGGCTGGGGATGGTTCGTTGACCAGACTCCACTTTCGAATGAAGAATTTAATGGAACCTCAGTCCCAGGAATATTTGAGGCCTCTTTATTTAGCTCTGCAAATGGAAAAATTGATCTGTTGACTGTCTTAATGCATGAATTAAACCACTTACTGGGACACAAACATGATCACGAGGATTCTCTGATGGAACCTGATTTAGCCCCCGGAGAACGAAAACTTTCTTTGAATGAAAGTCAAGACTTTACGGAAACAGATGAATATTTCGGACGTTATTTAGATCCTGAATTCGAAAGCATTTAAATACACATAAAACCCCTGTTCAAATACTTTTACCAGGAAAATACCCCCTAATAAATGTGAGAAATTAGTGTCTCAGACGTCCACAACGTATCAACCAGACTTGGGCTGAACCGTATAACCGATTTGCAAGACTCATTTTTCGGACGATCTTTGAATCTTTTACTTGACATCCGTAGTTTTGTTGCTGCACAATCGGTTTTAAACTGCCTATTTTAACAGAATTTGTAAAAAATAGGCTTATATCAACAAATATCGTGAAAAGTGATTCATCTTTGGATGCGTCTCTTTTTACACACCAAATACTTAAGTGTTTAAAAATAATAGAGTTATCGAAAACTCATCAATAATTCTGTAAAGACAAGCTACTCGCATAAAACAGAGTCTCCTGTTTTGGCATGATATGGAAAGATGCAAATGATGTTTACGAGAACTAAACGTCGTAACCAGCCAGGTCGAATTGGTTCACTACTAGATTACCTTCGCAAAGGTCGTGACAAACGATTAAGAAATCAACGTCTCAACTCATTATCAATTGCGATTTCTACGACTGAGCTCTTAGAAGACAGGACACTGCTTTCAGCAACAAATCCATTCTTTAATCCCAATGCCTACGATAATTCGAATGATGTAACACCAGCAAACTCTAGTGATGATACCTCACACCTCAATATCATTCCACTTTCTCATCAAACACAAGCCGAACAAAGAGCAGCGATTCCCGTCTCTGAAGAAGACAAGCAAAAAAATCGAAATGATTTGGGACAAGTTGATAATCCAGATGGTTTTACACAATTTGCCACAAATGAAAATGAAACCATTGGTACGACAGGCTCAAATGACGATCTATCCAATGCAGAGTTTATTGCTGGCTTTGGAACAGGTCTCAATGATGACTTTGAAGTCGATCTTGCTGGTTTTCTGGCAAATACGGGTATCCTCACATTCGGCCCCTTTGCAGAAGATGATGGCTCAATCCCATTGGCTAATGATCTGGGTTTAGCAAATGGTACCCAAATTAGAGTCGTAGGTGGTACGATCGGGGATGGCCCTCATGGTAGCGCTGGAACCGGAACTGGCGACTTTGACTTTTACCGTCTGGGAGGAGTTCAAGCAGGACAGAGAATTACAGTTTCCGTGGAAGACGCTACGCAATTCTTTGGCTTAGACCCTATTGTCGCTATCTATAGCAGCTCTGGTACTCAAGTGGCTTTTGATGATGATAGTGGCACATTCCTCGATAGCCTGATCAATTTTGTCGCCCCTTTGGATGATGATTACTTTATTATGGTAGGTGGGTTTGGTACAGGCCTCCCCTCTGATCCAAATGATGAAACAAGTGGTGCCGGTGTCGGCCCCAATGCAAGTGCTGAAGGAGTATACAATCTCACTGTAGGTCTTAATGCGGTCGACATCGATTATTATTCCTTTGAACTAGAAGCAGGCGATGTTCTTGGTGCCAATGTATTTGGTGCAGGTCAAACGCTTGCGCTTTATGATTCTACAGGGCAGTTGCTTATCGAATCCTCACGGTTTCTCTCTGATCTCTATCCCGAAGATAGTCCTTTACCAGGAGACGGCAACGCATCTGCTTCTTTCGTAGCACCGACCTCTGGCACTTATTTTGTCTCAGTCACAGGAATTATCGGCCTGTATAATCTTGAATTAAAAGTGTTCCGTCCTGAGTTGGAAACTCAACTCGTCGATTCCGGGGCGGTTCAAACCCTCTTCATTGACTTTGATGGAGCCAATGTCGACCCAGCTCTCTTTGATGATTTTCTGGTCCCCCCCGACATTGCGAATCTCTCTCCTTTAAGTGCTTTCCTCAGTAATTGGGGGTTGACAGATGCAGATGAAGATGCCGTGATTGACGCGATCATGGCAACGATTACGGACAACTTCGCTGATGTTGGCTCACTAGGAAACAATGGTGATTTCTTTGACCCCATCAACGGTGGTAATCCTGGTGATTACGGCATTCGAATTTTGAATAGTCGAGATCATGCCGACCCCTTCGGACAGGAAAACGTCAGTCGGGTAATCGTAGGTGGTACGATCGCTGAACTTGGAATCAGTACCATTGGCATTGCCGAATCAATCGATGTTGGAAACTTTGATACAACTGAATCAGCGGTTGTTCTTCTTGATTTACTCAGTAGTACAAACCCAGCTGACCCTAACTCTCTGAATAATATTATCCGAAACTTTAACACCACGATCATAGATTTGGTGGGAGAGGCAGTTGGAAATATTGTTTCACACGAGGCAGGACACTTCTTCGGGCTTTGGCACACTTCGAGGTTTAACGCCGACTCTCAAATTATGGACGTAGGGGGAGATATTGGCAACAGCATTGGTATCGGTCCTGATGGTTTCTTCGGCACAACCGATGATGATCCTGTCGAATTTGGGACGGACTTCTTGTTTGAATTTCTTGGCAGACAGGATAGTATCAACACATTAGCATTTGGACTTTCTACCGCCGGTAACTTTGGTCTTGATTTCGGGGACGCTCCTGGCCCCTACCCAACACTTCTCGCAGATGACGGAGCCAGACACAGTTTGGAAGGGGGCCTGACACTTGGCTCATCTATCGATCTGGAATTGGATGGACTTCCGAGTCTGGATGCTTCTGGAGATGGAGCCGACGAAGATGGAATCATCTTCCTCTCGAATGGGATTTCTCAAAGCGACGGATTCACTACAATTCAGGTAGAGTCATCTGGTGATGGATTCCTGCAGGGTTGGATTGATTTCAATCGTGATGGAGCCTGGGATATCAGCGAGCAAGTCGTCACTGACCTTCAAGTCACAGCCGGTGTCACTACCGTTCAAATCGCCATCCCACAGGGAGCCGCATTCAGCATTGGTGAAACCTTCGCCCGATTCCGATTGAGCACACAAGCGGGACTTGGTGTCACTGGCTTTGCACCTGATGGTGAAGTTGAAGACTACCGTGTCGATCTTACTCCTTCACGTTTTGGTACTATTACGTTTGATGCAGCCACTTATGATGCCGGTGATTTAATTACCATCACTGTCACTGATGGTGACTTACTGGGATTAGCCACAGTAAATGTACTCGTGACGTCATCGGGTGGAGATTCTGAAACCGTTGTCTTAACGGCAACAGGATCCGGGACCTTCGTAGGTACTATTTTCTCTTCACCTGGTACGGTGGTCACTGAAAACGGAACTTTGGAAGTTGTATTTGGCGAAACCATCACAGCAGCTTACGAAGATGCCGACACAGGCCAAGGCCAACCCGGTAATTTCCTGCTCGAATTTGTATCATCTGGTTTAAACAGTCCACGCGATATCGTATTTGGACCCGATGGTGATCTTTACGTAAGCAATGGTTTTGAAAACTCCAATGGTTCGGACCACAGTATCGAACGATTCAATGGTCAAACAGGAGCTTCTGAAGGTTCCTTTGTGATTCCGGGATCAGGAGGACTTGATGTCCCCAATGGAATGGCCTTTGGCCCTGATGGCAACCTCTATGTTGCCAGTTCTGATACCGGACAAATCCTGCGTTTCGATGGTCAGACAGGAGCGATTATCGGAACAGGTGTGTTTGCATCAGGCGGTGGTCTCGTGGAGCCACGCTTTATTACTTTTGGTCCGGGCTCTGCTCCTGGAGTTCCTGATCTTTATGTGGCAGACACCGGATTTCTACGTGACCGTATATTACGATATGATGGTCTGACAGGTGCCTTCATCGGTGAGTTTGTCGCTCGAAATGAAGGAGGTATGGGCAAACCATATGGTATGACCTTTGATTCTAATGGAAACCTTTATGTAGCCAGCTTCAGTACTAACGAAATTCTGAAATTCGATTCCAATGGTGATGTTGTCCCCGGGGGTCCATTCATTGCCGCTGGTACTGGCGGTCTAGCAAATCCACGTGGTCTGACAATTGGGCCTGATGGATTACTCTATGTTGCGAATGGTGCGACTGAAAGTATCCTCCGCTTCGACCCGGACACAGGCGACTTCATTGACAATTACACCTTCGGACGGGCTGTGCAACTACCATATGGTGTCACGTTTGGTCCTGATAATAACTTGTATGTCGTTGACACCGACCTGGGTCAAGTTCTCAAGTTTGCAGGCCCCTTTGGCACCACAACTCCTCAAACGATTACCGATACAGCACTCATCGTCGCCTCTAATGGTGTTGATTTTGGTGATGCACCTGACTCCTTCCCCAACCTCGTTGGTGATCCAGATGGTGAAGGCCCACAACACGCTCTCAATAATAACGGTCTTCTTTTAGGAAGTGTGGTCTCCGCTGAAGCTGATGGGCAAGAATCTGCAGCCGCTAATCTCGATGATGATGACGGCATCTTGCTGAATCCCATCATTGCCGGCGATTCTGCTTCCACTATTACGGTACTTTCGACTGGAATTGGGTTTATCGATGCCTGGATTGATTTCAACGGCAATGGAACCTGGGAAGCTAATGAGCAAGTTCTCAGTAGCCATGCAGTGGTCGCTGGTGCCAATTCTGTTGCAGTATCATTACCACCGGGAATCGTCGTGGGTGAAGTTGCCGCTCGATTCCGTCTGAGTTCAGCTGGTGGATTAACCACGACTAGCCCTGCCGCTGATGGTGAAGTAGAAGACTATCTGGTCACAATCGTTCCACAAAACTTTGTTGGCTTACTACCTGACCCGAACCGACCTGGAAAATCGGCTCTGTTTATTACAGGTACTCAGCAAAATGACATCATCTTGATCTCGGAAAATTTTGCTGGTCTGATCCAGGTTACGATTAACGGCGTCAATCTTGGAGAGTTTGCTCCCACTGGTGGTGTGTATGCCTGGGGTCTGGGCGGAGACGATCATATCATCGCAGATGACACCTTTTATGATACCGAATCCATGTTCTTCGGTGGCCTTGGCAATGACTACCTACAAGGTGGCTGGGCCAGTGATGTACTAATCGGTGGTGCTGGTAATGATGTTCTCGAAGGTGGCCCTGACGGATTTGATATTCTCATCGGTGGATCGGGATCCGACTTTATTCGTGGTCATGATGAAGCGACATACACAAACTATGGTGCCAATGGTGATATTCTGATTGGTGGTTCTACGGTTTACGACAATGGATTGACCCAACTATTTGGAATTCTATCAGAATGGACGTCTGCTACACCGTTTGGAGATCGTGTCGAAAATATTCGCACACGTGTCACCAACACCGCAACGGGTGTCAATAATATCAAGTTAGATAGCACTACTGTCTTTAACGATGGTGAGGTTGATAAACTCTTTGGAGCTGTTGCCCGAGGTGATGACTGGTTCCTGCTTGATCTGGGACTGGATCTGAACAATGCCGGTGCTCATGATATTCTTAACTAAAACGGCGGCTCACAATTGAAACAGAAACAAGCCCTCTGAATGAAATATTTCAGAGGGCTTGTTTTTTTGACCGTACAACTTAACACCCCTTTCAATTTCACCAACGTTCTACCGGACCATTGGGAGTCTTAATTAAAGCGGTTGCTACTGAAGATTTGCGTTCTCCATGCCGCAAACGAATTTTCGCGACGATATCATGGAATTCGTCGATCGATTCAAATTGTCGTAAGCGATTTTCCAGATCTTCAGGAATTCCCAAACGGGCTCCATACCAAGCAGCAAACTTGCGAATTAACTTGCAACCATAGTCATCATATTGTTCTATCATCAATGTAAAATGCCGAACCAGAAATTGAATTTGTTCTTCTACAGTTGGTTCTGAGAGAGGTTCTTCTCGCCCAACAGCCTGAGAAATCTTACGAAAAATCCAAGGATCAAGCATGGCTCCTCGACCAATGGAAACCGCCTCACACCCGGTTTCGTTTCTCATTTGAAAGGCATCCTCAACCGTACAAATATCGCCATTACCAATCACGGGAATATGATGAACCGCTTCGACTGTTTGTTTGATTCCTTCACGATCAACGGTTCCTCCAAATCCTTGATTGCGAGTGCGGCCATGAATGGTGATTGCTGCTACACCTGCTTTTTCAAATTCTCTCGCCAGGAGAGGTGCTGTAATAGAATCTCGGTCCCATCCCAATCGCATTTTCACTGTCACTGGTATAGAAACGGCATCTACTACATCAGCCACCATCTGACAGGCTGCCTCCGGAGCACACATAATCCTTGCGCCTCCACCGTTCCCGTTGATCTTAGCCATCGGGCATCCCATATTAAGATCGACGGCTTCGTATCCCCGATCTTCTAACCAGCGTGCTCCTCTCACTAACTCGGAAGTGATCCCGCTAAAGATCTGTACGGTAAGAGGCTCATCTTCAACAGAAGTCATTAACAGTGCCTTGGATTTACGGCTGCCGGCCATCATCTGCGAAGCCAGGACCAAATCGGTCGTACATAATCCTAACCCACCCAACTCCCTCAATGCGACACGAAAAGCATACTGCGTATATCCCGCTAAAGGCGCAAGAAAATACCGAGTTTTGAGGATACGATTACCAATTTGGATTTCAGGAGATTCTGTTGATCTCCATTTTGAAAGTAGCATAAGACCAATGTGACTTCGATGAAAACTATGGCAACATTCAGTGGAACAATTCGATTAGTTGCTCTAAAGGTAATCCTACAACATTTGACAGGCTGCCTTCAATCTGTTGAACAAAAATGCTACCACTTCCCTGAACGGCATACCCGCCAGCTTTTCCCAATGATTCTTTAATTGAAAGATACCAATCTAGATATCGGTTAACATAATCGATCCCATGAAAGGTCACCAGTGTTTGCACAACTTCGGTGTTAATTTGATCTCCCGATCGAAAACAAAGACCTGTCAATACTCGATGTGTCTTGCCAGCATAGTAGTCAGTGAACCATTGCCTGACGGTCTGCTTCCATTCGCCCTTTTCAGGAGGTTGTCCCAACACAAGATATTTTGCATCTTCCTGCTCAACCACAACAACGGTATCGGCCGTTAAGATTGGATTTAAGGTGCCTGCGCTCTGCTCGACTTGCTCTAATACGTCATCGTTTTTTGTTTTGCAAATGGAAATCAGTCTCTGACGAATAGATTCTAAATCGCATAGTTGCTCAAAATCCGCTTCTTCTGAATTCTGTGGAGGAATCACTTCAATAGAGGTTATTGGGATAATCTGAGATAGCAATTCTTGACGGCGAGGAGATCTGGATCCCAAAATGATCTTATCAAAGCTTATCATTTTCCTTTGCATTTCATTCAAAATAAAAATATCAAACACAAAATCGTGGCAATGCCCCCCACTACTCCCAGAGTGATCCACCACTGAGGGCGATCACTAAAAGGATGCGTGTTTACACCAACATACTCACCACAAACGGGACAAGCAACTGCCTCCTCATAAACGTCTGCTCCACAATTTGAACAGGGAACAGTCGCCGTCTCAAACTCATCAGAGTCAGTCCCAGCATCCTCATAATCGTCATCAGGCGCTAAATTCCAATCCTCGTCCATCTTCGCATCACTTTCAGAAACGACTGAACTATTGATTTCAAAGAGACATCCTAACACGTATGTCTTCCTGCTTTAAAAAGACAATTCTGTACACCGTCTCACATTAGTAGTGAAAGATCAAAACTCATTCGAAGCTCACAAAATATTAATTTTTTGAGTGAGATTGCGATCATTCCTGGTATCCAATAATGATTTTTATCAGCTGTCATAGAATCAACCATCTTAAAAGACTCTTAATCAATCCACTGAGGTACTTTTACCAACAAAAAGGTAAACATACGCCTCTAATCTAACTCATTTTTTATATCTAGGGAAATACAAACCCGAAGCAAAAATCTTCGATGGATTCTTTTATTCATAATTATTTTACAATCAGAGGAGAAAAGATGCAGCCGCGTATTTCAAAACTGGGCAATCGCTTTGGTTTTACACTTATTGAATTACTTGTGGTGATTGCCATCATTGCGATCTTGATCGCTCTATTGTTACCGGCCGTGCAACAGGCACGCGAAGCAGCTCGTCGCAGTACCTGCAAAAATAATGTAAAACAATTCGGCCTTGCACTGCATAATTATCATGAAACTCACCGCTCTTTTCCTTCAGGTTGGGTTCAACCATCGACCGCTTCTACATGTCAGGCAAGTTCCACGAGCACCAGTGGTTGCTTACCCGGATGGGGATGGGGGACGATGCTTCTCCCCTTTCTGGACCAATCTCCCCTCTATAATGCCCTCAATGTAGGAATGATTAACCTAGTTGTCACTCCTACTGATGAGTCCAAAACTACGCTCCCGCTCTTTCGCTGCCCTTCCGACTCGGGAAGTAAATTGAATTCAGATCGAGGTGGACACGCAACTTCAAACTATAAAGGTGTTTATGGTAGCCGAGGTATTGGGAATACAATTAATACCAGCCCTCATAATGCAGCTGGTGGCAATGGCTCCTTCTGGTCAAATAGCAATACGCGTCTGCGTGACATCCAAGATGGAGCCAGTAATACGGTTCTGATTGGAGAAACCGCCCGAGGCCGTGTGGGGGCCAACACCTATAATGGAGGTATCTGGGTTGGTTACTTTGATAACGGAAAGACGGCTTCCGTTGTCTGGAAAATGGAAAATCATCCTGGTTCGCTGATTAATGGAACCTTACCTTGGGCATTCAGTAGCTCACATACTGGCGGTGCTCACTTTCTATTAGGAGATGGAGCAGTACGTTTCATTAGTGAAAATGTCGATGGTACGACTTACGAAAATCTTGGAAAAATCAGTGACGGAAATGTAATCGGCGAATTTTAAAATGAACGTCTTTCAAATTAGAAGAAGTAAAACGTATCCCCAAAACAAATGCTTTACATTTTGTGTATGGGGATACTTTTAAATCAAGACGATGCAAATCCCTATAAAATGAATTTGCTGAGATCTTCATCTTCAACAATCGCATGCAGTTTTTGTTGTACATAAGAAGCATCAATGGTGATTTTCTTTGTTTTTAAATCGGGTGCTTCAAAACTGACTTCTTCCAAAAGTCGCTCTAAAATCGTATGCAGTCGTCGTGCACCAATATTCTGAGTGGTCTGATTCACCTGAAAAGCAATTTTAGCCAATTCTTCCAGACCATCTTTCTCAAATTTGATTTTCACACCTTCCGTTTTCAACAACTCTTGATATTGCATCGTAATCGAACTCGTTGGCTCGGTCAGAATCCTTAAGAAGTCGTCGCGTGTCAGTTCCTGTAATTCAACTCGAATCGGAAACCGTCCCTGAAGTTCGGGCATTAAGTCGGAAGGTTTTGTGCGATGAAAGGCACCTGCTGCAATAAATAACATATAGTCAGTTTTCACAGAACCGCTACGTGTCTGAACGGTAGTTCCTTCGACAATGGGTAGTAAATCGCGTTGGACACCTTGTCGACTTACATCACCGCCACGGCTTCCGCCTTCTTCAGATGCACAGATTTTGTCGAGTTCATCGATAAAAACAATTCCATTGCGTTCTGCCAATTCAATTGCTTCCTCGGCAATGGCGTCTTTATCCATCAACCCTTCGACTTCCTGTTCGAGCAATACCTTACGCGCCTCGGCAACAGTCAGCTTGCGGCTTTTGCTCTGAGAAGGCATCATTCGCTCTAACATTCCCTGTAGATCAACGTCCATTTGATCCATACCCATATTAGAGAATACCTGCACGGGAGAACTTTTCTGGTCTACAGAAATTTCAACTTCTTTGTCTTCCAGATCCCCTTTACTCAGCATTTTTCGAAATTTGTCTCGTGTGCGCTCGTAGCGTTCTTTTGAATCTTCCTCCTGCCCCCCTTCTGTAGACTCTTGATAGGATGATTCCCAATCCGGAGGCGGAACCAGAAGGTCGAGTAAGCGTTCTTCAACTCGAACCTTTGCTTTATCAACCAGTTCTACCCGTTTCTTTTCACGCACCAGATTCTTAGCAGAATCAACCAGGTCACGTACCATGCTTTCGACATCACGCCCGTAATAACCCACTTCGGTATACTTTGTCGCTTCCACTTTGATGAAGGGCGCATTGATTAACCCAGCCAGACGGCGAGTAATCTCGGTCTTTCCGACTCCAGTTGGCCCAATCATAATAATATTTTTTGGTGTGATTTCTTTTCGGATCTCTTCTGGTAGTTGCTGCCAGCGCCAGCGATTTCGTAAGGCAATCGCTACAGCACGTTTTGCGTCATCCTGACCAACAATATGATTATCCAGCTCTGCGACAATCTGCCGAGGCGTTAACTCTTGCACGAAAGTTCCTCCACGATGATATTATTATTCGTATAAATATCGATTTCTGATGCGATACCTAAAGACGTTTTCACAATTTCTGCGGCCGACAACTGAGAATGCCCTACGAGTGCTCTCGCTGCGGCAGTCGCATAATTCCCCCCGGAACCAATGCCAATGATTCCATCTGAAGGAACGACCACGTCCCCCTGCCCAGTGATAAGCAGACTATGCTCATCATTGACAACTATGATCAGTGCTTCCAGTTTTCGTAAAACCCGGTCAGTCCGCCAATCACGGGCCAGCTCTGTTGCCGCACGTGGCATGTTTCCTGGATAATCCTTGGCTTTGACTTCAAAACGCTCCAAGAGTGAAAAGGCGTCTGCAGTCGATCCCGCAAATCCACACACGACTTGTCCATCCAGAATTTTACGGATCTTACGGGTATCGCTTTTCATTACGGTATCGCCATGGGTCACCTGTCCATCGCCGCCGATCGCCACCTGACCTTGATGACGGACTGTTAAAATCGTCGTGGAACGCCACTTTTTTTTCTGTTTTGAACTCATAACAACTCGACATTTCATAAATAAATGCTGATACAAAAGCCCGGTAGTTTGCTAAGCAGAGACACCATAGAACAGAGCCAGAGGACATGCAAGCTTACTGAGCCTGAATCATAGCTTGCAACGACTCTGTTTTTCAATCATAGCAGTTCGACTCCTCTTTGAATTGACTCAACGAGGATATGATCATTTTTCCCATAGTCTCAAAGTGAACCGCATAACCAAATTTTATGCGATTGCGGTTCACCGCGCATGAAAAAACCCTCATTTTTCCAAAAGAGGGTCTTTATCATGAATGAATCAGTGTCACTCACACCAAACAGTTATGCAAGAATGCCGTGTGCTACATGACCGGCGACATCTGTGAGGCGGAAGTCTCGTCCCGCATAACGATAGGTCAGCTTTTTATGGTCCATACCCAAAAGATGCAAAAGAGTGGCATGGAAATCATGAATGTGCATCTTATCTTTGACAGCATAGTAGCCAAACTCATCGGTCGCGCCATACTGGAAGCCAGATTTGACTCCCCCTCCTGCCAGCCACATCGTAAATCCTTCCGGATTATGGTCACGACCATTCTTTCCCTGTGCAGTGGGGGTTCGTCCAAATTCTCCTCCCCAGATGACCAAAGTATCTTTCAATAAGCCGCGCTGTTTCAGATCTTTCAGTAAACCCGCGATGGGTTTATCAACTTCTTTGGCATTTTTCCCATGACCTTCCAGTAAATTACCATGTTGATCCCATTGAACTTTCTGGTCACTGTGTGATACCTGAATAAAACGAACTCCCCGCTCCGCAAAACGGCGTGCCATAAGACACTGACGACCAAAATCAGCCGTCTTTTCTTCATCCAGCCCATACATCTTTCGAGTGGCTTCTGTTTCTCCAGAGATATCCTGAACTTGAGGAACTTCTTCCTGCATACGGAATGCTAATTCAAAAGAACCAATCCGATCTTCCAAAACCTGATTGGGACCGGTCTGCTGATGATGTTGACGGTTCAAATCGTTTAGAAAATCAAGCTGCTTGCGTTGGACCTTACGAGAAAGAAAACTATTTTTGATATATTCTATCTGCGCCTGTTCGGCAGCTACGGCTGCATTCCCCAGAGGCGTTCCCTGATAAGGCGCCGGTAAAAAAGCGGAGCTCCAATTCTTGACGCCACCATGGGCCAAAGTAGGACAAATTGTAATGAAGCCTGGAAGATTTTGATTTTCAGTTCCTAAACCATAAGTCACCCATGACCCCATACTGGGACGCACAAATGCATCACTGCCGGTATGAAGTTTAAGTAAAGCCCCCCCATGCGCGGCGTTCGTTCCATGAAGCGAGTTGATAATACAAAGATCGTCAACACACTCGGCTACATTCGGAAATAATTCACTCACATGAATTCCGCTCTCGCCATATTGCTTAAATTTCCAAGGCGATTTTAATAAGTTTCCAGTCGGTGCAAACTGCACACGTGGTTTATCAAAAGGTAATGGTTTCCCGTCGTACTTTTGAAGTTCAGGCTTATAGTCGAATGTGTCCATGTGGGATGGGCCTCCCTTCATGAACAGAAAGATCACCCGCTTGGCCCGGGGTGTAAAATGAGGCTCTTTGGGCGCTAGTGGATCTTTGGAAGAAGCCGCCTGCGTTTCATCGTTTAACATCGACAATAAGGCAAGATTCCCAAATCCAACTGCTGATTTTTTTAGCAGTTCGCGTCGAGAATAAAGTGTTTGAGGTAGAATACTCATGGCAGGTCTCAGTTGGTATTGATTGGCTGTATGGTCATAGCGTTAAGGATAACTCGAATCTCTCAAACAAATTATTTGAGATAAATAAACTCACTTGATGCAAAAAAAGACTGGCAGAGTACCTGCCAGGCACGATGGATACGCTTCACAGAATCTGCTTCTTCTGATTGTAAATCGTTTTCCACTTCATCCAGGAACTCCAGTGATCTGTTGACTTCAAGTTCAGATGGTAAGCGGCCATACGATTTTAAAAAGAGCTGTTGAATTTTCTGCTCTGGCGATTGTGAAGTAAGAGACAAAATAGAATCTGCCATACGTTCAGAAGCATCTTCCACAAGATGACTATTCAAGAGGAACAGCGCCTGCGGCGCGACAGTAGTGGAAGCACGATCGCCATTTAATACACTCGCATCTGAGTAATCAAACAACATAAACATCCCAAACAAATGGTTACGGATCACAGGCAGATAAATCGAGCGCCTGTTAAAATCGTATGTCACACCATCCTTTGATTCATGGTTGAAGACAAATTCGCGGTTATTCACGTTGAGTAATGAACCGCCCATCTTCAGGTCTAGTCCTCCGCTCACAAGTAGAATCGAATCTCGAATAGATTCTGCGTCCAAACGACGCAGGTCGGCGCGCCACATCAAATCATTATCAGGATCAACGGAGGCGGCTTGTTCGTTCCACTTGTTACTCATCTGCCAGGTATTCGAAAGTAAAATCATGCGATGTAATTTTTTGAGCGACCACCCCTGCTCCATCAAGTTGGTTGCCAACCAATCCAGTAAAGGCTGATTGGTCGGCTTGGCCCCTAATTTTCCAAAGTTGTCTGGTGTGGCCACGATTCCTTTTCCAAAGTGCCAGCGCCAGATTCGATTCACGATCACTCGTGATGTCAGAGGGTGGTCACGATTTACAAGCCATTCAGCGAACTTCAGTCGACCACTTTGATCCTTTGGAAATGGATCTGACGACTGCTGGTTCAAAACCACGGGAACCTGCCGTGGCACCATTTCTCCTAATGTCAAATGGCTGCCTCGAATATGAATGGGAACATCGACAATTTCTCGTTCCGCCGCCCCCAACGCAGTAGAAACTTCGGGGCGTTCTTTTTTCAGGGTAGCGACTTTATCTCGGAATTCTTTTAATTGTTTTTGAGCTGCTTTGGAATAAGAAGATTCTGGTTTCGCAGGGAGTTTAAAATCCTTCCCCCCTGCTTTCTGAAGACGTTCGTTTTCGGATTTGATCAAGCCGGCAATCTTATCATTCTCGTATTTGATCTTCCGGTCCCATTGAGCTTGCACTTTAAGTTCTGCTTCGGTCGCCAATGAATTTTCATGCCAGCGGGCGACCTTCTTATAATGCTCCATGATTTTAGTGCTTTTTAAGATGCCCGCCAAACCATAATAATCATGTGCTAGAATCGGATCGAATTTGTGGTCATGACAGCGGGCACATCCCAGCGTCAGCCCCATCAGAGAAACACCGATGGTATTAATCTGCTCGTCAATAATGTCCATTTCCATCTTGGTTTCATCGACTTCCGCCAAGACTTTAGGACCTAAAGACAAAAACCCCGTCGCGATCAAACGCTCATTACGTACGGCGACATCTTGAGTTGGTTCCAGTAGATCTCCTGCCAACTGTTCTTTCAGAAACTGGTCGTAAGGTTTGTCTTTATTCAGAGCATTGACCACGTAATCTCGATATTTCCAGGCCGTTCCATAGGCCACATTCTCATCAAGACCATTTGAGTCGGCATAACGTGCGACATCCAACCAATGACGGCCCCAGTGTTCGCCGTAATGTGGCGAAGCCAACAAGCGGTCAACCACTTTTTCAAACGCCTGTGGTGAAGTATCGTTCAAAAAATCATTGATTTCCTGCAATGTGGGAGGCAGTCCCGTTAAGCCATATGTCGTACGTCGAATTAAAGTGCGCTTGTCAGCCGGTTCAGCAGGAGTGAGGTTCGCTTGCTCCAGTTTTTGCAATACAAACTGGTCGATCGGATTTTTCACCCACTCGCTCTTTTTGACTTTCGGCAATGCAGGTTTCTTCACAGATTGAAATGACCAGAATTGTCTTTCTTTTTCCAGATCCAACTTGCCTTTTGCATCCGCAGTTCTGAGAAGACTTAAGTCAGCATTAGGATACGGTGCCCCCATTTTGACCCAATTGACCAGGTCTTTGACTTCCTGTTTGCTTAGTTTGTCCTCGGGTGGCATTTGTAAATCGGGCGACTGGTACTTCACGGCCGTGATCAATAAGCTCTGTTCCGGCTTACCCGGGACGATCAACGAACCTGCTTTGCCCCCTTTGGCAATACCCTGAAAGGAATCCATACGCAGCCCGGATTCCTGCTCATCGGGGCCATGACAGTCATAACAATGCTTAATAAACAACGGTCGAATCTTGGATTCAAAAAACTGAATCTGTTGTTGTGTGGGTTGCTTCTCAGCCGCGCAAAGGCTGGAAGTCGTCAACACAGCAAAAGCGATCAACAATCCTGAGAGAAATTGTGTTCCGAATGAATCGAATTGATTTTGTAATCTCGCATGCATCGTCATTATTATTTCCAGCATTATCAGGTAGGAGCCACAAGTTTTCTGGATGAGTGTTCGCTTCTCAAACAGCAGTCTGTCGCTTATGCGTGAAGGTAAGACTTTAGGATAATGAGCTTATGCTTACCCTATTATTATAGTTCCAGTTAGATCAAAAATCAGTAAAAAAATACGCTCGATAAAACTATTTCAGACCAACGGTCCGTTTCATGTACCGACAAAACTTTTTGAGAGTGTGTACTTCAATTCCCGTAAAAATGTTTCTACATCGTCCAGTGTATTGTATCCATGCAAGGCAACACGAATCCTGCCCGCATGATACATAGGATGAATTTGTTTACTATGTAAGTGTTGATAAATCCTTTCCGCTTCAGGATGTCGAAATGCAATAATACCCGCTAAGTTTTCGATCTTCCGCGGCGAAATGAATTCAACCGGTAACTCTGCGAGTCCTGCCAGACAGGCTTCGACCAGAGGCTCGGTTGCCTGATTAATTTCTTCGAGGCCCACCGCTGTAATATAATCCAAAGCAGCGCGGATTGCATAAACGGCGGGATAATTGGGCATGCCCACTGTAAAGCTCGCCGCTCCTGGCAGGCTCTCTGCTTTTTCAAAACGCCGATCTCCAAATGCGTCTTTCAGATTAAACCAGCCCCCGGCGGGAACAGTCCATTCATTCGCACGCGACGCAGGCACGCCTACCAGCCCCCCACCATGAGAAGCCAGAATCCACTTATGTGTGCTGCTGATTACCAGATCAATGTCTTCCAGATCGAGCGGAATTCGTCCCAGGGCCTGAGTGACATCTAAGGCGATTAAAGCGGAAGAATGTTGGCGAATCGTTTGAATCACTTCCTTCAAAGGAATTTTGAACCCATTGAAAAAACTGACCAGTGAGATACTCACCACACGTGTTTTGTCTGTTAAAAGTGACTGCAGATCTTCCAATCGTAATTCCCAATCACGGGCTTCCCAGATTTTTACGGTGGCAGGACAACTCTGTTGTAACCCGAACGTATAACTGGCAGGAAAGTCTAAATCACTGATAATGACTTCATCACCTGGTTTTAGCTGCAAAGACTGATATGCCAGATTAAACGCTTCAGAACTGCAGGAACAGATACTGACTTCATCGGAACTCATACCATACAATTGGGAAACTACTTTTTTTGCTGCTTCCCATTGTACTTCATGAAGCTCACGGCCATCCATGCCCAGTTCTTTGTCCTGAAAGTACTGCTGGAACGCTTCGCTCACCGCAATTGGAGGAATCCCTTCTGCAGCCGTATTTAAGTAAACACGACCTTTCAAACTGGGAAAATCATGATCTCGAATCTGTTGATCCAGCATAAAAACTCCGTTCGTTTACCCACTTGATTCAGTGGACAGCGTGCGTTTCAACATCTGGTGTCTTTAACATCGTCGGTCCAAACTCACTTGAAATCGCTTGCGAGCAGCGTAACATCGCTGAGGAAATCGTCGTGCTGTCCCGCGACTCGCCAACACGTAAAATATGTGAAACACACAACACTGCCAACAACCGTCCTTCTGCACCAAGAATCGGAGTAGCCGTATCCTGAACTCCCTGATTCAGCGTGCTCGCCATGGTACGAAAACCAGCTTGCCGAATCGCACGTGACTCGGCCTCATATTCGCGAATCTGATCATCCGGTAAATCACATTGTGACCAGTATTTGAGTCTCTGTTCGTCAGGTAAAAAAGATAGCGCTACTAAACCGCTGTTACGTTCGTGAAGTTTGAAGCTGGCACCGATGCGGACCGCCAAAGCAACATCTGCATCGCAATTCACACGTGCAATCACCAACATTTTATTGCGAACGACCAGGTTCAGGTGACATGGCTCATTCAGTTCATTCGCCAATGTCTCCATGTGCGGAGTGGCACGCGCAATTAATGCCCCCGTACTTGCATGCTTGGATCCCAGTTCGAACAGTTTGGTACTCATCCGGTAGCCCTGATTGAGATCGCGAATTAAATACCCTTGTTCATTGAGGCAGGCCATCACTCGAAACAGCTCTTGCTTGGTCCGCCCCAAACGATCTGCAATGTCTGTCAGAGACAATGGTTGCGAGATACCAGACAATAGCTCCAGAACCTCCAACCCCTTTTCAAGAGCGGGCACACGGTACGATAATCTCGAGTCGTTTCTTTCTAATGTTTTACTCATGAAATATGATTTTACATGTAAAACAGGTTTCGTCAAGCACTAATCATGACATTAATCCACAATCTGTAACCATATAAAAAATAAAACCTTAGGCAAAATATTACCTAAGGCATATAGGGTTCGATATTGTAGATTCCAAAGGGAATTACTGAGTTCTTACCAGATCAAGGAATCGTATCTAGCAGGTCCTCGACAAACTTTCGCAGCACTTCATGAGTGACCTGAATATCAACCTGAGTACGACCACTTTGTCCATTTTGATATTCGAAACGTTTTAAACTGAATTGCCCATTGGAATGTGATGAGAGAATGATTTCATAAAACCGAGTCCCCGCTTGATTCTGGTCGGGGGGAGTCGAACGAATTAATACCTGCCCTGCATCTTCATCATATTCGAGAGGCCCTATGTTTTCTAAAAGATAGGTGACTCGCTGACACAGTTTCTGCCCCCATTCTTTCAACTTGTCAAACGTTGCCTGGGTTAAGGACGGCACATTTACGCGCACTTCTCTTAAAGAACAACTCATCGAGTCGACAGAAGTAAAATCGATCAGCACTTCAATTTTGCCTGTGGCAGCCAGTGTGATTGTACTCGGCTGTGCGATCTGCGATCCTGCCAGCTGCTTCAGCTCATGATTTAGTTGATTTATCACGGTCATTATTCAATCCTCCTTGCGGAGACATCCCTTCCCTGATTTATTCTTTTTCTTTTGAATTTGTGGAATGCTTCTTACCGTCATAACTCAAGATGGTAGGTCTGTCGTCAACGACCGTTTCGATATTCACGGGTCGTTTCCAGATCGTATGCAAGTTGACCAGCGTATCCTGAGCATAATCGAGCTTGAGTTCGACTCCCAGATATTCATGTTCCAGATAGAGTTCACCCCGGTTTTTATAGTTTCCATCCTGAACGTAAATCACAGGTCGTCCATGATTACTAAGGCTGCTCAAAAGTTGTAGTTTGATCTGCTCAAATTCGCGTGACTGAATTTCGTAAGTTCGATTGGAATCATTATAGGCAAACGAAAACATCTGATTTTTATAGCAGAACTCAGGAGTCAAAAACGTATCGATAAACGTGATATCGTTATGAATCCGTCGAACTTCAAAGATTTTCTCTCTGCCCAACCCTAAATCCTGATTCCAATTCTCTTTTTTAAACATATCAGGACAGTTCTCGTACTCGGGGCCAAATTGCCCTTTATTCCAGCGTTCTTCGATATCTTTGAGTAGTTCAATTCCTAACTTATACGGATTCAGTCGGTTTGGACTGGTTGCCATCGTACCACTATGGTGATCGGCATAATTGATCAAGCCTTCATCCGTCAAACCATGACGCGTCATAATTGTGGAGTGCCAGAAACTGGCCCAACCCTCGTTCATGATCTTGGTCTGCCCTTGGGGAGCAAAGTAGTACGCTTCATCTCGAATAATCGAAAGCACATCACGCTGCCAATCTTCCAAAGGCGCATACTGAATCAAAAAGAACAACACATCTCGCAAACGTTCTTTTGGAAATTTCAGTTGATCGGCCAATTCCTGAGCTTTCTTGCGTTTTTCGTTGGCCTCTTCTTCGAGTATGTCTTCAGGATTAATATACGGATCCATGTACTGCTTTGCTGGAAATCGTCCTGAAGACGTTTCAGCGGTATCGGTTTTTTGTTTTTCTGTCTCTTCTTTTGTGGGAGGCTTCTTCGTTCGCCTGACATGCGGCGCATAGGGATCGATCAAGCTTTCCAAAGAAAGACAAGTATCAATAAACATCTCCACTGTTTCATAACCATAATCATCAATATGCCGATTCATACGGGTGGCGTGATTGGCCATCTGATCGAGCATTTTGCGATTGGTGTGCGAGAACCAGGCGTTGTTTTTAAAAAAATCACAGTGACCATAAACGTGTGCAATCACCAGTTTTTGATCGGTGATGTCATTCGCACTCAAGAGATAGGCATAACAGGGATCCGTATTGATCACCATTTCATAGATTTTCTGCAGACCGTACGAATAGCCTTTCATCAATTCATCAAACTGGGCTCCAAATCTCCAGTGAGGATAACGAACCGGAAATCCACCATAGGCGGCAAACATACTCAGCTCTTCGTAGTCCAGGACTTCAAAGATGGTTTTGAAGAAGTCGAGACCATAATCGAGCGCATGCTGTTCCATCTCCTGTTGGATATCACTCAATTCTTTAGGTAAAGGGCGATGAGTTGTGACTACCATATGAATCTCCGTCAGCGGTCAATCGATTCCGAATCAGAGGCTGACTGTTCTTTCACTCAAACTCTAAAACATACTACTTTCAGTCAATCTATTTTCCTGTTCCCAGAAACGTCTTAATCGAACCATAGATCGCTTCTTTATCGTCAATTTCAGAGAGGATCAAATTATCCCACTCTTCTTCAATCTTCCGTAATTCCTTGATAAAGTCCCCGGACCCATAAGGACTTCTTACCTGTCCATAACAGAAAAGATTACAGATCGGAAAAATGTTCTGTTTGAGATTGTCGATACACTCGGTGTTATCTTCTCCCCAATTGTCCCCATCGGAAAATTGAAAACAGTAAATATTCCATAGCGAAGGGGGAAAGTCTCTTTGAATGATCTGGTTTGCCGCCCGGTAAGCGGATGAGATACGCGTTCCACCACTTTCGCGAACTCGGTAGAAGGTATCTTCATCCACTTCATGAGCAACAGCATCATGTACGATATAACGACGTTCAATACCGTCGTATTGACGTTTTAACCAGGTATCAATCCAAAAGGACTCCGTACGGACGATTTCTTTCTGGACGTCTGTCATTGATCCCGATACATCCATCATATAAATGACGGCGGCATTCGTATGTGGTTCTGAAACGGTTTTCCAGCTTCGAAACCGCTCATCATCTTTAGTAGGAATAATTGACGGCTCAGTGGGATCATAATTGTTTGTCGCAATCATTCTCCTGAGCGCTCGTTTGTAGGTACGTTTAAAATGTCTTAATGAATCGGGTCCAGTGGGTCGGATTGATGTGTAGCGGTCTTTCTTGGATGTCAGCGCGTCATCGCCCTTGGGTTCAATTCGTGGAAGTTCCAGAGCTTCGCCGAGCATGTCAGCCAATTCTTCAAGTGTTAATTCCACTTCCCGAATATGTTGCCCCTGCTGGTTACCGGCTTGACCTTTACCATCACCATCATCCTGACCACGGCCGATTGTTTCTCCTACGTCACCTTCCCCCTGGCCTACTCCGCCACTTCCTTTTTCGCCATGCTGAAAATGGGGGATCTCAATATTGGGAACAGGGATACTGACAGTTTCTCGACCTTTGCGACCAATCATCTCACCATGATTGATATACTTCCGGAGCTGTTGACGAACCTTCCCCTTGATAATCTTATTAAATCGTTGCTGGTCACGATCAATTCTACGTACCATAATATCGAGACCCTTTCAGTTTAGGGAAGCAGGGGTTCGTCGGCTCTCAAACAATTCCTTCTTCTCTTAAGTACTCTGTATGAAGTTACAATCGTCTCAAAGATTAAGCTGCATCACTACCTTTTTTTATGTCTCCACGAGCGAAGATGCTAGCGACATATTGCAATACGTCTGTTGCCGACTCTTCATCATAGCCATAATTTCGAATCAGCCGGGCTTTGACGATATCGATTTTCTCCTGCGTTTCGGCATCGACCACGTTCGATACCAGACTCGTCAATTTGATGGTATCCTTCTGGTCCTCGAATAATTTCATTTCGAGCGCCTTTTGCAAACGTTCGTTCGTTTTGTAGTCGAACGTTTTTCCATCCATTGATAACGCGCCAATGTAGTTCATGATCTCACGACGGAAATCATCTTTTCTGGTTTCAGGAATATCGATTCGCTCTTCGATAGAACGCATCTGTCGTTCATCCGGCTCTTCATATTCACCAGTAAATTTATTCTTGACGCGTTCTTTCTGTGTGTACGCTTTCACGTTATCAAGGTAATTACCACACAATCGCGTGAGTGCTTCTTCGTCAGCGGCAATCGCACGCTGAACTTCATTTTTCACAATATCAGTATACTCCTCTTTGACGACAGTAATTAACTGGCGATAATGATCTCGCAAGTCATCGTTGGCAATCAACGAGTGATGCTTTAACCCTTCCTCCAGCTCATTCAAAAGCATAAACGGATTCAGATTCGAGCTATGAGAGTTTACCACGAGTGCATTGGAAATTTTGTCCTGAACATAACGAGGAGAGATTCCAAACAGCCCTTCTGATTTTGCTTCTTTACGAAGTTGCTCGACATTTTCAGTGGTAAATCCAGACAATGACTTGCCATTATACAAATTCATTTTCTGAACCAGCGTCAAACCATGATGCTTCGGCGTTTCGAGTCGCGTCAGTACTGCCCACATTGCCCCGATTTCCAGCGTATGCGGAGCGATGTGTTTACCTCTGACCCGTTTGGAATTGTAATCCTTCTCGTAGATCTTAATTTCTTCACTCAGCTTCGTAACGTAAGGAACATCAATTTTTACGGTACGATCCCGAAGTGCTTCCATGAATTCATTTGATTGCAAACGACGATATTCAGGTTCATTGGTATGACCGATGATGACCGTATCGATATCCGTTTGGGCAAACTTCTTCGGCTTGATTTTGTGTTCCTGAGAGGCACCAAGCAGATCATACAAAAATGCCACATCCAGCTTTAAGACTTCAATAAACTCGATCAGTCCACGATTGGCGACATTGAATTCACCATCAAAATTGAAAGCACGCGGATCACTTTCGCTACCATACTGCGCGATCTTGCGGTAGTTAATATCTCCCGTTAGTTCGGTAGAATCCTGATTCTTCTCATCTTTAGGCTGGAATGTTCCAATCCCAATTCGATCCTGCTCTGAGAAGGTGATTCGCTTCACAACAACCTGCTCCATCACTTTAGTCCAGTCGCCATTAGCTGCTTTCAATTTTTCATTGAACATAAAACGACTCAACGGGCATACTTCGCCAGCAATTTCGACGATGTAATCGGACTCTTTACTGGCATCGCGGCCGGCATTCAGATGGTCACAAACTTCCTGACGATTCTCGAGTGGAATTAATTGTAAAGGGTCACCATTCATAGGATCCCAAAGAATAGAACCATCCTCTTCTTTCCAACCAAAGCTGTAGAGGGCACCTTCTTCGGTACGTGAATAGCGTTCCAGCCCCTGCTTCAACAGACGCGCAATAGTACTTTTTGAACTTCCCACAGGACCATGTAACAACAAGACACGGCGTTCACTACCATACTTCAGCGCAGCCGATTTAAAAACATTGACCAGTTCCATCAACGGCTTGGAAAGACCGAAGATTCCGTCGCGTCCGTCATTGACCGGATCATCGAAAAAGCGATAGCGAATGAGTCCCTTTTTACCTTCAACCGGATAGGTCCCATAGCTCATGATCATATCATAAACTCTTTGGAACGCCGTTCGCGTTACTTTGGGATCTTCTCGAACAAGATCGAGGTACTCTTCAAAAGTCCCCTGCCAATGTTCTTGCTGAAAAGATTCAGAATTAAGCTGACCGGAGATCTGATTTAAAATTGATCGACCATTTTCCATGGGACTCCTCCTCCTGGCGTCGCGACTTGCACTCTGGCAGGCCGCATAGTAGGCCAATAAGTTCGAGGTAATTTAATTTAAAAGAATGTTCTAAAGCGCTACAGCCTTTCACAAAGACGGAAGTTTTGCATGAATTTAGACACACACAGCGCAGGGATAGTTCCCACATACAAACATAAATTTGTGATGAGGGTATTTACAAGACCATCCATGGCCAACACCAAATTGTAAAATTGGGATTATTGTGTGGACGTGACTCACTAGTGCTCAAAGTATGCCACACAGGAATGTAAAGTGACGAAACTTTTCTTCGAACACCTCTATTATTTCCCACCTCTCATATCGAGACAATAGCAATCTTGAATGCAAAAGAATCACCCCTTTTAGGGGCAACATGTTCAATAACTGTAAGTTAATATCATACAACCAGTTAGAAAAACATCTCTAAACAAGTATAGATTCCTGCAAAGTGAACCAAAGACTCCTGAACGAAACGATTCTCAGCCGATTGGACAGACTGGATGTGCTACGATTTTCGAATCAAACATCAACACAATTCTCAAACATTATTACGCTGAAATTTGTTAAAACGTTTAAGAATTTTTGCGAGCTCAATCAGTTGATTGAGATAATAAGAGCAACACGATTTTGTAGCTTTTGATTAGAAAAATATTTGACGTACAATCGAAATACGTACGACTCCCTACGGCTCAATCAGCTTGTGAATGAGCTTAATAATGCGATCTTCTACTCCAGGTTGAAAAGGACCATGGAAACCAAAGTACTTCATTGCCCCACCCCCTTCATAACCACCTTCTTTGAGAACCCGTTCCGAAGGGATATAGGCAAACACTTCATGACAATAACTGGCAACCCAGATCCGACGATGAGAGAATTCTTCATGGAGACGAATAGAATAATCAATCACCGCTTCTCCTCCTAAACCGATCAAAGTCAGATCATCCCCAAAAGAGATGACCTGAGCAGGGAATGGGTAGGAAGTTTTGATAGCGCCCTGCTGATCCAGTTGATTCAGCAGAGATTTCGTCAGGCGTTGCAAATAGACATCCCCCTTTCCCTGACTCATAAGAAGCTCTGCCTTGGATGGCGGATCAACAAACGGTAAATCCGTTCTCTGAAACTTGACTTTGACAGTCCCTTTGACGGGCTCCATCGTTTTCTCAATCGCACGCACAACCGCATCTGATAGCGCATTTCCATGCTGCTCTGCCAATGCAAGTGTACGTCGAGGATGAGGATTCGCATCTCCCCCACAACCGATCATGAACAGAGCCGTGACACCGGGGTACTTTTTCTCTAAAGCAATCTGTGCGAAACCTGCATAGTCGCCACAATATTGAGAGAGGGCAATGGTCGTATTATGGCAAGCATATCCAAATAAGATGGCTTTTGTTTTACCTGCTTTGTCACATACTCGCAGGACAGGTACCGTATGATCGACAGGGCCATCCGGGTTGTACCGACCACGACGGTTTCGTGCAAATTTCGCCTGATCTTCCCCATATGTTAGCATCACATCCGACATTGACTGACTGGCCTGGACGATCAGGTTCACCAGTTTGTCTTCCAGTAGCTTTGCATACTGATTCACGTCATTCTGCTGTGCGTCAGTTAAATCATAAGCGAGTGCCGCACAACCACGAACAACAGGACCGCAATGAGTGTGTGAGGAATTCAACAGAATCTGTTCACGTGTCATTCCTATCTTTTTCGCAACGCGTTTTCCAACCGCATCGGAAATCTCTCGTGTCAATCCGATTAGATCAGTCGTCACAATCGCTGCCCGATTACCATTTTTATCTTCGAAAACTAACGCTTTGGCCCACAGAGGATGTGTCATTCCCTTAGCAGGCTCTTTACGAGCGGCATAGCCGGCCAGCCAAATTGATTTTGCAGGCGTGATGTCGACACGCGCAATCCCCACTCTCAAATCTCCTCCCTGTAATTCGGGATGATCCAAAATCAGAATTGCTAATAAACAGAACATTCTTTAACATGATCTCAATTTCTTTGTAAAAACAAGTGATCTCTTCCTGTCAACTGATCCTACAATATCGTTTCACAAAAACGAAGCCTGGCTTTGAAAATGATAATACGGAATCGTAATCTCTTTCAGAATCTGTTACTCTCATAGGCCATTATCAACTGAAAGAGCTGACAAAAATTCGGAGACCGGACATGGATGATTTTATTACAGGATTACCGAAAGCAGAATTACATTTGCACATTGAAGGAACTCTGGAGCCTGAATTGGCCTTTCAACTTTCGGAAAAGAATGGAATTGCAATTCCCTTTCAATCTGTGGATGAGATGCGAGCCGCTTACAATTTCAAGGACTTACAGTCGTTTCTCGATTTATATTACGCTTCAATCAGTGTCGTTCTCACAGAAGAAGATTTCCATGACCTGACGATGGCCTACTTGAAAAAAGCAGCGTCGCAAAACGTGCGACATACTGAAATTTTCTTCGATCCTCAGTCACATACTGACCGAAATATTCCCTTTGAAACAGCCCTCAATGGAATCACAGCGGCCCTCAAACAGGCACAGACCGAGCTTGGAATTTCCTCCCATTTAATCCTCAGTTTCTTACGTCACCTATCTGAGGAATCAGCTATACAGACTCTGCAGCAGGCCATTCCGTTTCGCGAGCAAATCATTGCTGTCGGCCTGGATTCATCGGAACTGGGCCATCCCCCGTCCAAATTTGTGAATGTGTTCGCAGAAGCCCGTCGGCAGGGTTTCCGCGTCGTGTGCCATGCGGGTGAGGAAGGACCACCTGAATATATCATCGAAGCACTGGACCTACTCCAGGCAGAACGAATCGATCATGGCGTGCGTTGTATGGAAGATGCAGCACTGGTCGAGCGGCTTGTTGAAGAGCAGATTCCCTTAACAGTCTGTCCGCTTTCTAACATAAGACTCTGTGTTTTCGAGACCATGACAGAACATTCCTTGAAACGAATGCTGGACGCCGGTCTGGTCGTCAGCGTTAACTCGGACGATCCACCTTACTTCGGCGGTTACGTCAATGAAAATTTCCTGGCTGTTCAAAAAGCGTTTAATCTTTCACATGATCAACTGGTCAAGCTCGCGCGAAATTCGTTCGAATCAGCGTTTCTTACTGACAAAGAAAAACAAAAACTGATTTCCGAATTGGCAGACTACGCTGGCTGACACAACTAAAAGACAGAACCATTACTTCAATGTATCCAGAACCTGATTCAGATACTGTTTTGTTTTCGTATCCGTTTTTTCATATCCCTTTTCAGACCGTGGCTGCCCCATCGCATGCCGCATCGCATTGTGCATGAGGTAACGGCCGCTATCGGTTTTCATATGAATCGCGTCCCGATACAAATCTGAAATCTGATTGAAGGGTGCTTGCTTATTTTTGATATCCGAATTCACTTTATCTAAGAGATCAATGGCATAAGTCTGCTTGAATTGCCGATCCGGATAACGCTTCTTCAGTTCTTCCAACAGGGCCTTAAAATAGTCTGGGCTATGTTGTAATTTTCCTTCGATGTCCTCATTCGTATATTCATCAGCGCGCGTTGCACTCCGTGCCCAACCGGTGTGAATAATGAATACTGCCTTGGGCTGCATTTCGATCCACTTGGAAATGACATCAACATCTTCTGACAATGTGGAACCATAATGGGGCTGAACCGAAATAAAATCGTACTGCTTTTCTTTGAGTGCCTTTGGCCAAAGTGACGAATTCTTGACGCACGGCATCTCCGGATGCTCAAAGATATAGGGCAAACTCTTCCCACAATCCACATGCCACTGCACATCACCATCCAGCAGAGATGGAACCGTGTCCCACGTCAGCGAATTACCGATCAGGTAATAGCTTTTTTTCAGTTCATCCGCCCGCGAAAAAGTAACTTGTGACAAAACACAAAACGTAAGAATGCAAGAGAAAAAAAACTGAGATACTTTATTCATTCGATTCTATCCTTCAATCCCGGCTTCATAGAAAATACGACACGAGCAACTCTCCAAAAACATACACCCGGCTGAATTTGAACCTGCGACCTATGCTTCAGGAAAGCGGCATCACACAACTACTCAAGGGGTAAACACTACATATAAAGCATTATAATAAATTTTTTGTAGCAATTAATAAAGCATAGAATACCCCTTGGAACGCGTGCGGAGGCAAGAGTGTTGTACAAAACGTTGATCACTTGTAAGCAATAGAGACTTTTTATTACAGGAGTCTTCCCAGGCACTCTTCATTTGGTCTACCGTGACCATAGTGAACCTCGCTTATTTTAGTGGCTTAACTGCCTTCAATCGTTTAAACTTGGGTTGTCAGATTCTAGTTACCTGAAGGTAATCCCTATGACTGAAAATAAAGAATCAAGAATCCTTCGATTTCTTGGCTATTCAATACCGATTTTGCTAGTGTCTTATGTATTGAGTATTGGACCTGTTGCTGCTTGGGTTTTGGACAAAAATGGAAACGCAGTAAACACGAAATACATGAAACCCATAATGATATTCTATGGTCCATTAGAGTGGTGCGCATCTAATAATAAATTTGTCGGTGACTCTATTCGTGCTTACATTGACGTCTGCAATGGAACAGATCGCTAGGTTAATTAAACACTCTCCCACACACGCTGAGGCTGCTTGAGGTAGTTCGTATGTCTGAAAAAAAGCGATGGAAAGTTCTCCGGTTTGTCGGTTATGCCATTCCCATACTGTTAGTGATTTATGTCCTGAGTGTTGGCCCTGTTTATGCGAAAGTTTTAAACTCATGTTTAATGGCTAGACATACTCATGAACTAGTGGAATCTGATTCAATTTTCTCTAATATGAATATCGAGTCTTTTTATGCTCCCTTGTTCTGGACTGCAGAAAACAATCAATTTATTGGTGAGCTTCTTTTTGACTACCAATATTTTTGTTTTGAAATAATTTATTTAGACTAGGAACGACTTAGTTAATATCTTTTACGTAGATTTCTGTTGTATTTTATTTTAATCATTCTCCCTCAAATGCTGAGGCTGCTTGAGATAGTTCTTATGTCTGAACGAAAAGAATCTCGATTTATTCGGTTCGTTTGTTATGCAATTCCTTTTTTGCTTGTGGTTTATATCTTAAGTATTGGCCCTGTTTGCGCTTTGTCAGAAGACGAGTACGGGCAAATTCCCCCAAGAAGGGAAGCTCAATTAATAACCATTTACGCCCCACTTGCTTAGGCTATACAAAACAATTCTTTTTGCGGTGATCTTTTTGAGCATTACTATGACTTGTGTAGTCCTAAGCATTAATCGCTCATATCACTCCCCCGTCAGCTTCTTAATCACTTCTGCCTGATTTTTTATCAAATTATCCAAACATCGCGTGATATCCGATTACTTCCTACGCCTTTAATATGTACGCGACAACTAGGCTCTCCTGTTCAACTAGACTGAAAACTGAGGTATTGGCGTGTCTGAAGAAAACGAAATACAAGATGGAATAGAAGACGAACTCTTGATGGTGTTGAAAGCTATCTTAACCTTTATCTCAAGTGTAATTTTAGCAATTATTGGAGTCGCTCTTGGTGCAGTTGTTGGATTTTATGCCCCTTATTTTTTTTGCGTACTCATGGGCGATGGTTTCGAGCAAGTTGGTTGGGTTTTTCTTTTTTTTACCGTCCCCATAGGTATCCTGGCAGGTGGTGGACTTGGCTGTTCCCTTCCACTTTTATTTTGGGCAAAGTGGAAGTAATCATACCACTCCCCACCGGCTTCTTAATCACTAAACATCTGCAAATAAAGCTTCTCAACCAGTTCTGGTGACCGCTCCAGCTCCAACACAATCAACCATCCCTTTTTGTTTCGCCGGTCACACAATGTCGTTAGTAATTCTGCCTGTCATTACACAGATACTGTCCCATAGTAAGGCATCAGAAGCGGCATACGATCCACCGGGTAATACATATGCCGGTCGTCCTGCTCGATGAATCTGTGCCGCATGAGAACGTTTACTGCATTCAAAAGCTTGCTTCGATCACACCTGAAGTAGAGGTGCATAGAATTGAAGGTCATACCATCTTGGCACTGCTCATGGTGCTTTCTTATGAGCTCGAATACTCGGTAGTTTCTTCTGCTAATGGTTCGTATGAAGTGGGGCATAATTGTCTCTCGGCGCGTAAGAATATCGCTCAATAAACGACGCGCAGAATCGCTTAAAGACTTCCTTGGTTTGGAGGTCTGGGATTCAATGCAGACCTGAAGAATTGACGCGGATTTTAAATCTACGTGACCACCTCCAGCGGGTCACACGCGGTCGCCACCTGGCGAACTTGGGGACTGAGATCTATTCACAATACACTGTACTTTGTACATTGCAATAAAATCCTGAAGTAAAAAGCTATTACAGAAAAAATATACACACATGGATGTATACGCATGATTTTATTAGAAACATATATTTACCATTTGAAAACTATGAATATGTTGATAAGTATATATTTTTGAGTATGGACATATTTTGTATGGGAATACGTCATAACAAGAATAACCATTTTGAAATCAGGGGCTACACATTATGAGAACTGTACTAAATCATTTGACCTCACCACTAAAAAAACGAAGCTATTTAATTTCCCTTTGCATTCTTTTCGTTCTCTCAAAATCATCTGTTTGTCAGTCAGCTTATGTTGACCCTCCTCCAATTCCTACTAAGAGTTTAATAGTACAGGAATCCATTAATAATTATTACCTCTTGAGGATGAATCCTCAGTTTGGAGTAACTGGATTAGTGGCTGTTACATCTTGGAAAGACGATTACTATGGAGAAATCACTCCAGGTACATGCTTTCTTTTTCCTGGCCAACTCGTCAAAAAAGGAGAAAAACCGAAAACATGGATTGATCCACTTCCAAAATTTAAAAATGTAAAAACAAAACCCCTGTTTAAGTATGAAGATGATCCTAACGCCAAAACGATGCATAGTCAGCTTATAAAAATGCTTGGACGAAAACCAACTGACTTTATTGGGTTTGCAGCAAAGATATCGGTTCAGGGCTCAGTTATTAATTACAATAGCCGCACTTGTAATATTTATTGGTTTGGAAATCGTACATTGCCTAACAACTGGAAGCATTTTGTAAAAATAATGATGCACAAGTATGTTCCACCAGTATCTCGTGAAATCATTGTTAATGGTACTAGTAAAAGCTTAAAAAACCTCTTTTGCGATAGTGCAATTATCAAAGCATCTAGTTCAGGAAGTATTGTAATTACTAATCTAAAATGTTTAGATCTCTCAGTCGAAGTTTCAAGTTCCAGTACGGTTACAATCAGCACAATTACTAATCCAGGTACTACTTCAATTAAAAGTAACCATTCTGCCTTTGTAAATATTGGTGCGATAGAGACAACAGATCTTAATGTGAATCATAGTTATTCTAGTTCTATGTTCCTGGGCAGGGTTGGAGCGACCAAAATGAATATTGTAGTCGACTATAGCAGTCGCCTTGATATTACCAATGGTCACATATATTTACTTTCTGGAACAATAAATCATACAAGCTTTGTAAGAAACGTTGCAAAAACTGATGATAAATCTATTTCTGTAAAAAATGGCTCTACTTACGTCACCTATTGATTACTGTGGTAATTTTCTAACGGCAATTGCGAGGTTAGGACAGGTTTCTAAACAAAAAAGCCGTCCAATTCTGGGCGGCTTTTTTACATTAATTCCCCACTTTAGGATTCGCTTTTACACTTGATGGTTGAACACGAGGATGGATTTGGTAGGCTGGTTAATTGATGATTATGTTCGCCTTTATCAATGACGATTCCGGATCGGTCTCAGGCTCAACCCATATGGGAATTCCCGGTTGGAGGAAGAAACGCACGGGTGCAACGGGATTTGAATTGCTTCTCGTCCTGACTATGTTGTTGGCAGGTTTGGTGTTTACCATGGTTTGTGGAGAACGATTCGGCTTGTTGGGCTATCTCGCAGGGTTCCCTGCGGGTTGCGCTATAGCCTTTGCTGTCCTGTATGGGCTGATTGCTCTGTTTGCTCTGCTGGAGGGGGTCGTCAAAGATGGAATCCCGTACCTGCCGCCGTGCAGAAGCGGGAATTGCAGGAGCGGACTGCTTGCAGACTTTGGTGACTTTGAGCTAGAACAACACGAAGGGGAGTTCGGCTACTTCAGATGCCGATGCGGCGAGTTGTACGAACGCCGCAGAAGCGAAAAACGTGTCCTGTTTGTCTCAGCGAATGGGGACAAAGTTCCGTACATGAAGTGGCAGTGTTGTCGTGGATGGTGCAAGGAAAGACGAGATGGCAAAGGCGACAACTCAGAAGACCCATCTCCCAAATAAACAAAGCCGCCCTGATTAGGGCGGATTCTACCAATATTATTCAGTCAAATTCTAGATAGGACACAAGAAAAGGGGGCTGTGATGGATGAAGTCGACGATGAATCAACAAGCAAGAAATCGCCAAGCTATCGACTCATAGGGCTTGGTGTGCTTGGAATTGGCTGCCTAATTCTCCTTGTGTTCGTCGGTTGGCCGGTCTACCAGGCAAGTGGAGAAGTCACGGAGATTAAGATTTCCAAAAAGCTCATCGGATTGGGACTTTTTGCGATTATTGCTGGCGTCAATGGGATAGTCTTCGGTGAATTGGCTTTCTCGTGGTTCCCAAGCGGGGATACGAATCTTTCAGATATTAAGTTGGCGACATGGTTCATGATAGTGGTTAACTGCACGATATTGTGGTATGTGCTTAGCCTGTTGGAGAGTTATCTCAAAAGTCTCGGGTATGACGGTTCGCTATTATGAGATAGGATGATGACGTGAGTGGTCAAGCAGGCTCTTGATTCTCTGACATAATATTCACGGCCCTGTTTGTGGTTGGGAGTTTTTAATTCTGCTCCATTACCTCTCTACACTTCGGTACCTCAATCCTCTTCACCATCCCAGCTTATAATGAATATCAACCGCTCTTTCCTCGCCCCAGCACTGTAGCTACCAGCTTAGCCTGTTCTATGGTGGGGGCTTTGACTGTGGCAAGGATCTTGTGGACTGGTGAGTCATAAGGCAGTTCAAGCTTTACTGCCAATTCACAGAGCCGTTGGTAATACTCGTTTTTGCGGTGGCCGTCTCTTTGCGATCCTTCGAATGACAGCATCACCTGGCTCTAAATGTCCCAGCTGGGCTCAACTTCATACATAATTTTAAGAGAATCACTGAGAAATCAGCCAAGACAAATATCAAGTATTGCCCCCATAAAAGAAATACGACGCAGCTACCAACAACTATGACGTGTGCCCACCAGTGATTCTTCTTTCGTGTAAATGCAAACGCAAGTATGGCGCCATAAATTATTAACGCCACAAAAGTAACTATAATTAAATAAAATACAAGTCCGATCATGACATCACTACACCGAACCGCATACACAGATACTTAATAATATCTGATCACCCAAACCCACAATAACAGATCAATTTTATTACCCCCGGCAGGATTCGAACCTGCGACCTATGCTTTAGGAATATATAAACACTGTCATGATAATGTCATAGTGATTGTAACCTAATTAAGGTTCGATTGATTTACAAGCCGCACTTTGGTCAACGATGGCGTTTTTATCCATGCCCTGGTCTACAATTGGGTCTACAGGATCTATTCATGATCCATCGGATTATTGATTAGGTGACATTCAACAGATGCCATTCCACATTCAGTGAATTTTTTTGTAAAAACTCTAGAATAAAAATTCCCGGAACTTTCCAGGAACTCTTCCATAAAAATCTCATAACATTTTTTTGGCACCAATGCCATAACTACAGTTAATACAACAATCACGATTTACACTCGAAAAAAAAGATGTAATGTTGACCTCGTCTTTACTCAAATAGATGGGGAATTAAATGAAAACAAAAACAAAAGAAATCAAATCAGGTGATATTTTAAAGCTCGATCTAAATTGTATTTATCCAATTTCAGACATCGCAAAGTCTGCAGGAGCTGGAAGGCCAGCTATTGAACAACTCAAAAGTAATGGTCTTGAATTGAGGTGGTTTGCTGGTCGACAATGGGCACGAGCATCTGACCTCTGGGATCTGTTGCGACCCGTTGAAAAAAGACAACGTAAATCGCATGTACTAATCAACGAAGATTCAGAACAACCAGAATCAGCCACTGCTTAAGCCATCAAGCCAAATCAAGAGCACAGCACAGAGCCTAACCACCGTTACTTAAATGCTATTTTTCAAACAACTTTATTTTTTCTGCGAAGAAGGTACGCGCTAATGAACCACCTGAAACATCCACACGAAGACATCTCGCAGAAATCTCTAACCTTACAGTCTGAAGCGATCGAGAGGGCTGATGACTCTCATTGCCGTGTGGATTTTCAAAACTTTTTGCAGGGTGCAGATTCGTTATCTAGCGTCATTCACTCGCCCTTACTCGATTGGCGTCCCCTGTTTTATACATCCTTTGACCACATCGTCATTGGGAAATTTTATCACTTTTCAGAAAGTCAGGACAATGACAATAGACAGAAATCCAACTCCTGAAGATCAGAAGAATCCAGTTAATGAGGAAAGACAAACATTGATCATCTCAGAAACAGAGCTGCTGGACCTCATGGAGCAACATGGATTCAAAGAGTTTGTTTACGATTGGAATCCCGAACAGGAAGTTTACGCCATCGGCGTCGAATCACATTCAGTCCTGTTTTTTCCGAGATTCAACAGAGTGGCGATCTGGCACAACAGCCGTCCGTATCGGGTTCAGCCCGGCAGTTCACAGGAATGGGCGGCTCTGGATGAGACTCACTTGCAGTATCGAAAGATTGATGTGGCATGGTGGAACCGATTTGAACCGGTCTTTCTTGAAATCACGTCCCGTTTCCCCCAAACAGATTTACTGCCGGCAGGCTTCCTGAAATGGATTCACGCCTATCGAAATATCAGGTGGTGCAACGGGATCAAGGTCAAACGAATCAGTCCGCCAATGGTGAATCATAGTTCTGCTGTCCCTCCAGACTCGGTTCTCAATCACAGCCAGCAGACTGATCAGAATCGGGGGAGTGTATTCAAGTCAGCTTGGTCTCCCGCTTCTGATGAAGTACCAGTCACACCGATGACCGTGGAAAAACAGATCAGAGCCTTCCTGAACCGTCATCAGGTAGCTCATAAATGGCGGGATTCGACCGGAGAACACATCATTTATTTCATCGGGTGTGTACTGACTTTCGATTTGTCAAATGAATTGATTCAGTATGAATCGCGTGCCAGTAATGGGCATCAATTGACCCATGGCTGGCATGACTGGCTCTCTTTCAACGAAGATGGAATCAGAGGCCGTTTTATTTCTCCCAAACGCTGGCGCGAGATCAGACCCATCATTGAAGCGGTTGTTTCACTGCTTTGCGGGGTTCCAGCCTAGTTACAAGGAAGCGACTCGGCTGTTGAGAAGGAGATCTCAGTGTGTCTGCAGCCGAGTCATTCATTCCGAGTATTTCTGGAAGATGTTCCAGAATCACTCGGAACAATTTGGGAAGGTGTTTCACAACATGTATGACGAATGGATCAAGGCGAGGAAATGTCTGGTAGACGAACCCAAGGTTTCCGCGATCGCCAAAGCAACGGGATTGCGGGTTTTTGACGTCATCGGGTGCCTGATCGTTGTCTGGTCCTGGGCAGACGGAAGAACCGCGGACGGCTTTGTCCCTTTTGCAGATGATGCCGATATCGACAAAAGAGTCGACTGCCCGGGGTTTGCCCAGGCAATGGTAACCGTTGGCTGGCTTGAACTTAGTGATGACGGGGTTTTATTTCCCGAGTTCGAGGAACACATGGGAGAATCATCAAAAAAGCGGGCCATGGATCGAAGACGAAAGCAAAAAACCGTGCGCAGACCTTCCGAGCAAACTCGGAATATTTCTGGAACATCTTCCGAAAATGTTCCGAGTAATCCTGGAACATCTTCCAGAATTAGTCGGACTAAGAGAGAGAAAGAGAATGAGAATAGATTAATAAAAGAAAAAGAGAAAAAAGAAAAGGATTCGCAGCCTGACGGCAGCGATCTCCCTCCTGACCCCAAAATTGCAAAACCTGAAAAGCTGGATGAACTCATACACGCCTTCGAAGCCCTCCCCCCTGGGATAGGCCACAAAATCTCCCATCATCGGGGCAAAGAAGTCCTCCGGGGCTGGCGTCGCGTCCAGAACGATCCTGAGTGGCGCGAGGCATTCGAGGACATTCCCACACTCATGAACCGCATTCGCGATGGTACGTTCCTGCATGGACAGGGTTGGTTCAAGTTTGTGTGGTTGTTTGCCAAAGGGAAAACAGGTGAAAAAAATGTCATGAAAATTCTGGAGGGAAGTTATGACGAACGAAAACGGAGAATCGAACGCAGAGACCCCGCAAGAATTGACTCCACACCAGATAGTTTTGAGTTGCTTGACGCAGACAGAAATGCCAAGGCAGGCACCTGAAGGTGTTCCGGATCCAGATTGGGTGAAAGTATCAAAAACACTTGCCGAGGATCTTGTGGAGGCCCTGACAAAATTGAGATGGCCAATCATGATTTCAGGGCCTGTCGGGACAGGGAAAACGTTTGCCATGGCGTGCGTCTATCGGTCATGGCGAGTGCCCCCTCAAAAGCCGGCCACAATCCTCTGGTATGACACCTCAGACTTATTATCAAAAATTATTGCCTGTCGTACTTCACCGACCCATTCCATAACGACCAGATTCAGCAACGGAACGACCTCAGAACAGTTTGAAGGTAATTTTTATGCGAAGATCTCCAGGGCTGGTCTGCTCTGCCTGGATGATATGGGGATTAAAGAGCCGACACCATCAAAATACGAAATCTTAAAACGCATTCTTGATTTGCGACCGGGGAAACCCACATTGATCACAACGAATCTGGATCACAAACGATTTACCGAGGTGTTTGATGAGCGAATCTATAGTCGTGCATTCTGTGGTCCTATCGTGTGGGCAGAAGGAGAAGACCGACGTTTTGAATGGCGAAGGCAGGAAAGTGGAGAGTCCTAAATTCATTCGCTGTGATTATGACAATGACACGGCTGAAGTAGAGTAGTTGTGCCCCCATCATCATGGATCAGGTAAGGTTGAAACCTGCTGGTATTGCCCTAGACAGGTTGTTTAGCGCAACGCGCAAGCAGTAGCGAAGGGTTAAAGCAATTAGCGCGTAATGTTTGTGTTCTGCTAAAAACAGAGAGTGAGTGGGTGGGAAAAGGTTGTTTACCACCCATCATTTTTAATTTTAGAAAGGAAGCCAGATTAAGTCTTAACTGTTACAACTAAAATACACACTCTAATTCAAATCTGAACTCAAAATCATCCTTCCAAGAAATGATTAGTCGAACCTTACAATCATCTTCTATTTCTTTAATTTTCGGAGCCATGATTCGCCCTTTTTTCATGTTTGGATTTTTTTTCATTTTTTTGAGAGCTTTATCTGCAGTTTTTTTCTTATCAACATTTTTCACTCCTCTTGAAGCTTTTTTATTACGCTTTATTTTTCGTAATTTAAGCTTGATACATGTATTTAGTTTTCTTTCGTGCTCCTTTCTTCGTTCGATCTCTTTTATTCTTTCTTTCCTTCTCGCTTCTCTTTCTTCTTCCTCCCTTCTCTCGTGAGGTAGTTCTCCTGGGTGAGGTCTGTCATCGTCCCGTTCCAAAAAGTTTGAAGGTTCTTTAAACACTTCGTTATTATATGTCCAATTTTCGATGTATTCGTCTTCTGAAATTTCAGGAAAAAGCTCATCTTCAACATCTTGTATTCTATCTGTCAATTCTTTTAATGATGCAATTATTTCGTTCGATGTTAACTTTTGATCATTCATTTGTTTCTCCCCTCAATCATATTTACTAATTCTAAACATTTACTTAACAATAATGGACGAATTTCATAATACCACATGTAAACATTTAGCCAATAAAAAATAATATACATGTTTATGGAATCTGATAAATAATATTCATTAGTTTTTTCAAATAACAAAAGTTGTCTAGTCATTGTGTACTTATTATCCTTTCAAATTATGGAAAAACTTTGCATTTATCCAACCACTACTTTTTGTCTTTGGTATGACGATCATCTGAGTTCTTGTCTCTGACTAGAAACACTTAGCTTACTCATGAAAAATTAACTTAAAGACAACAGCGAATCCTAAGTTACATTCGTGAATTCATTACCAAGATTGGCTATGTTCTCAAAGTAAGAAAAATTGAAAGTAGATTTGGAATTAATTCTTCGAATGGTGTTTCTGATCATCTTAAAGCTATAGAAGCAAATGCAAAGGAGAGACGACTCCAGTTCATGTAATGTGGTTTAGAAGTGATAGATAATCTAAGAATTCCGTACCGTGGTGTGATTCAGTAAAAAATATCTGGTAAGTTTTCGTTTACGGATCTCTTCTTTTGTGAGATTAATGAAAGAAGACTGGGTAACGCTTATTATCCGGTCATCATGAATCTTGCCTATTATTTGTCAAAAAATCTGCAACTACAAATACTGTGATGCAGATTGCCCAGACAAAATAAAATCCAAAACTGATTGAACCATCCCATCTGATTCCTCCTTGGCTAGTATCAGTTCTAAAATATGCATCAAACGAAACACCAGTCGCTATCACTGCCAATCCGAACGAAATAATATAGCTCAGCAAACGACGATAGTAATATTTTGGATCTCGAAAAAATGTCCAAATTGCAACTAGCATTCCTCCACCAATAGGTAAACCTAAATAAGCACGCCATGCATTTGAAGGGAGCAAAATCATAATTAGAATAAAAATACTGGTGATGATGCCAGCAGCTATTGATATATATGGCCACGAGATGACGGTAGATTTAAATGATTTGTTTGGTGATTGATGATTTTGAACTGAATTAATTTGATTCTGCCGGCTTTCACCGATATTGATCTGTGAGTAATCACCCATGTGAATAGAACTCAGTCCATCGAGAGAATAGTTTTTTTCTCTCGATTTTTCTGTAGATATCGAGTTGTCAAAACGAATTCCATCCAGCAATTCTTTAACTGTATAGAGTCGATCAGCGTCCTCTGGTTCAAACTCATGTTCCGGACCATATTTCGATTCTAATTTAAGTAGATGGTTATATCCGACATCGACCTCTGGTAGGCTTGGCATGGGGACGCGTGCTTCTGCACCCGCCTCTGGGAAAAGTGTATGAACAATTTCTAGAGTATTGATAATAATACTAAGCGCAGATCTTCGGTATTGAGCTTTTCCACTAACAAAAATATCAACGACATTCTTATCGTTATTTCCCTTGACTACGATCGGACAAGAAGCAGCTTCTAGCAAACAACCTGTTCTCCAAAGAGTTTTTTTAGCCGTTAAATTACCAAAAGAGTTCACAATGAATCGAGGAATCAAGCCAGTTGGTAAAAAGTCATAACTGAACCGAAACCTTAACGAATCAGAAAAAAAATATTGATATTCAGGTTCGTTAGGAGTAAGAGCTTCGGGAATTAGATATTTCTCATGATTGCTATTCGGGATTTCGAAACAGAGCCCAATTTCATCAGATTCCATCATACTTAAGATGTACTCATAAGTTTCCTTCGGGTAGATCGTGCCGTCCAGGATCTTAGCCATCTGCTGTCTCGAAAATTCTCCATTTTGGTGACTGATTAGTTGACTATTTAGCAATTTGTAAATTGCGTCAGTGATCCAATTCGGGTTCAGTAAAACAATTTCCTTAAAAGCTGCTGGAGAGTTATTGTCGAGCCCATGTGATACAATGACACCTAGTTTATTTAATAGCCTAAGTAAGGCTCGTTGTTCATCTGGATTATCAATTAATTCAATTGTCTCATTCGAGTCTGGGATCTCACATAATTTAATAAAATCAGAGTGCTTCAAGACATTATTTTGTGCCGACTGATCTTCTAATGAATTTTTCACTCTTTTCCAAGAATTTGGGATTGGATCATGGATCTCTTTCAACTGTTCTTCATTGAAAAGTGCAGTTGAAATTATTATTTTCAAACTATCAATACTCTGTTTTGCAAATTCACCTTTTGTGCAGGATGTGCGATGAAAACAGATAATATTTGGATAGTCTTTCTTCAATCCTACTTCATTGAGTTGTAAACTCTGTTTACCTTCATCAGACTTATTGATCACTATAATAACTGGTGATTCTCTTCCGTGAGACTGAATTGTTCTTAACCATGAATGTGCAGACTTCTTCTCATCTTCAGTCCGATCACTCAACACAATTAAATAGAGACTCCTTTCAGTGAAAAAAAAACGATGCGTTTGATGCATCATTAATTGGCCGCCAAAGTCCCAAATATTTAGTATGATGTTAGTATTTTCTGGGGCCCAAGTATGCGTTTCAATTTTTTCTCTGATATCAACACCAACGGTTTTTTTTTCTTGAGGATCACAAGTTTCACCTTTGGCAAGAAACTTAATTAGGGATGTCTTTCCTACATCCTCATGGCCTACCACAAGTAATTTCGCTTCGTTTAGTGGTTCGTTATTTTGTTGTTTTTCTGAATCAGTAAATCGACGATATGCAGCAAGTATTGATTGTGCGTCTGTTGTATCTAGGACTTCTTTGAGAAGCATAAGTCCTGATATGTTATTGTTTTTTAGATTCAAGTATGTTATGGAAATTTTCCGAGATAAACTACATAATAATTCTAATAAAGTTTTTGCCCCCTCGTCTCCGATCTGGTTCCCGTGAAGATTGAGCGAGGTAAGATTCTGAAGTTGGGCGATCGCCTGTGCCCCCTCATCTCCGATCTGGTTCCCGTCAAGATCGAGCGAGGTGAGATTCTGAAGTTGGGCGATCGCCTGTGCCCCCTCATCTCCGATCTCGTTCCAGTCAAGATTGAGCGAGGTGAGATTCTGAAGTTGGGCGATCGCCTGTGCCCCCTCATCTCCGATCTGGTTCCAGTGAAGTTTGAGCGAGGTGAGATTCTGAAGTTGGGCGATCGCCTGTGCCCCCTCATCTCCGATCTCGTTCCCGTCAAGATTGAGCGAGGTGAGATTCTGAAGTTGGGCGATCGCCTGTACCCCCTCAGCTCCGATCTGGTTCCCGGTAAGATTGAGCGAGGTGAGATTCTGAAGTTGGGCGATCGCCTGTGCCCCCTCAACTCCGATCTGGTTCCGGTCAAGATTGAGCGAGGTGAGATTCTGAAGTTGGGCGATCGCCTGTGCCCCCTCAGCTCCGATCTGGTTCCAGTCAAGATTGAGCGAGGTGAGATTCTGAAGTTGGGCGATCGCCTGTGCCCCCTCAGCTCCGATCTGGTTCCAGTGAAGATTGAGCGAGGTGAGATTCTGAAGTTGGGCGATCGCCTGTGCCCCCTCATCCCCGATCTGGTTCCCGTCAAGATTGAGCGAGGTGAGATTCTGAAGTTGGGCGATCGCCTGTGCCCCCTCATCCCCGATCTGGTTCCTATAAAGATCGAGCGAGGTGAGATTCTGAAGTTGGGCGATCGCCTGTGCCCCCTCAACTCCGATCTGGTTCCGGTCAAGATTGAGCGAGGTGAGATTCTGAAGTTGGGCGATCGCCTGTGCCCCCTCATCTCCGATCTCGTTCCAGTCAAGATTGAGCGAGGTGAGATTCTGAAGTTGTGCGATCGCCTGTGCCCCCTCATCTCCGATCTCGTTCCGGTTAAGATTGAGCGAGGTGAGATTCTGAAGTTGGGCGATCGCCTGTGCCCCCTCATCTCCGATCTGGTTCCCGGTAAGATTGAGCGAGGTGAGATTCTGAAGTTGGGCGATCGCCTGTGCCCCCTCATCTCCGATCTGGTTCCCGGTAAGATTGAGCGAGGTGAGATTCTGAAGTTGGGCGATCGCCTGTGCCCCCTCATCTCCGATCTGGTTCTCGATAAGATTGAGCGAGGTGAGATTCTGAAGTTGGGCGATTGTCTGTGCCCCCTCAGCTCCGATTTGAAAAAAAAATAAACTTAGTGTTTTCAGATTTTTGATTACATTAAAGTTCCCAAATGATAGAGGAGAACTAATTCGAAAGCATCGTTCTGCAATATTTAAGTAATCTATGATTTGTTGATCGAACACGCGATTAGAAATGGCTAAATTATTGTTTATAAGAGAAAGCTCATTCCATTCTTCAGCATGTGCTTGTTTTAAAACCCTTTGTAAATCAAAGTTTGTTTTTAATACCGGAATGAGTGGTTTTGTGGAATTCATCGATAGTCCTGATCTGGAGAGTGACTGGAATATTAATGCGATTCAGGTGTGGATAAAATAGTTGCCTCTGCCATAGTAGCTTCGTTTAATGACCGGGTAACTTCTATTACCCGGTCATTATTTATCGAGTACACAAACAAAAATGTTCGGGTAACATAAGTTACCAAGACATCATTGTGTATCCTCATTTCTCCCATCTTTTGCGTCTTTACAATGCTGGTAATTTTTCCTAACAGTTTTCGTTTTGGGATGTTCCGATCCAAGTGTCGAAGTAAAAATTTCCATTGCCTTTAGATAGAGTGTTTCCGCCTCTTCGTAACGCCCCTGGTTTTCATACAAACCAGCCAGGTTGTTGAGGCTTGTTGCAAAGTCCGGATGGTTTTCCCCCAGGACCGTACGACGAATTTCCATTGCTTTTAGATGGAGTGGTTCGGCCTCTTCGTAACGCCCCTGGTTTTGATACAAACCAGCCAGGTCGTTGAGGCTTGTTGCAAAGTCCGGATGGTTTTCCCCCAGGACCGTAGGACGAATTTCCATTGCCTGTTGATGGAGTGGTTCCGCCTCTTCGTAACGCCCCTGGTTTTCATACAAAATAGCCAGGTTGTTGAGGCTTGTTGCAAAGTCCGGATGGTTTTCCCCCAGGACCGTACGACGAATTTCCATTGCCTGTTGATGGAGTGGTTCCGCCTCTTCGTAACGCCCCTGGCTTTTATACAAAACAGCCAGGTTGTTGAGGCTTGTTGCAAAGTCCGGATGGTTTTCCCCCAGGACCGTACGACGAATTTCCATATCCTTTAGAAAGAGTGGTTCCGCCTCTTCGTAACACCCCTGGCTTCTATATAGTTCAGCCAGGTTGTTGAGGCTTGTTGCAAAGTCCGGATGGTTTTCCCCCAGGACCGTACGACGAATTTCCATTGCCTGTTGATGGAGTGGTTCGGCCTCTTCGTAACGCCCCTGGTTTTGATACAAACCAGCCAGGTTGTTGAGGTTTGTTGCAAAAGAGGGATGGTTTTCCCCCAGGACCGTACGACGAATTTCCTTTGCCTGTTGATAGAGTGGTTCGGCCTCTTCGTAACGCCCCTGGTTTTCATACAAAAAAGCCAGGTTGTTGAGGCTTGTTGCAAAAGAGGGATGGTTTTCCCCCAGGACCGTACGACGAATTTCCTTTGCCTGCAAATAGAGTGGTTCGGCCTCTTCGTAACGCCCCTGGCTTGTATACAAACTAGCCAGGTTGTTGAGGCTTGTTGCAAAGTCCGGATGGTTTTCCCCCAGGACCGTACGACTAATTTCCATTGCCTGCAAATAGAGTGGTTCAGCCTCTTCGTATTCACCGACCTGATAAAAATAATTGGCTTGTTTGCCTAACAATGATCTACTATTTTCTGTTTCTATCTTAAACTGGTTAATGTAATCGTTGGCGACCATACATTGTGGTGCAAGACTTCGGCAAACTTGCCAATTACCATGCTTAGGCCAGGGATAGATTTTATTGACACAGTTCACTACGCGTTCCTGCCAGATCGATTGCTCATCTTGTGAGTCGACCCTTGACTTCATCACTTCCTGGACAAGACGGTGAATACTGAATTCGTTCTTCCCAGGCACCATCTGAATCAGAGAGTAATTCAATAATGGCTCAAGTAGATCTGACACATCATTGCCAGTCTCTTCAATAAAACGCTGAATGGATGCATTCAGATAGTGTGCCCCTTGTCTGATTAATTCTATGGGTATGGAATCAGGGGCAAGGAATGCACAAAAACGAAGTACATCAGCGGAAGCCTGTGATTCCTCCTTTTCTTCTATTTCCTGAAAATTGATTAGCCAAGTCTTTTCGAGGGATTTCGAATATTGGCCGAGAACCGGTCCCTGCTGTTTTAAATGAGTCAATTTTGACTCGCGATAGCGACGCAGATAGTTTTCGAAAGTAGAGGCTTTCTTTCTATGAAGGTAGGCACCGGCTTGCTCTAAGGCCAAAGGTAATCTATCGAGTTCCTCCGCTAGTTCTCGCACGAATGTCTGTTCTGATTCATTCAACTCACGTGCCACTCGTTTGATTAAGAAAGCGGTCGCTTGATCCAGAGGTAGTTTGTCGACTTCGATTGGTTCTAGGATTTGCAGTGTGTCGAACACACTTGCCCGAGAGGTCAATAGAATATGCCCCTGACTTTGGAGTGGTAAGAATCTTTCTAAGGAGTTCGGTTGATCTGCGTTATCAAAAATCAGTAACCAGTTATGATGCTGTTCCAGCCAATTCTTAAAAGCTGGTATCGCCGTCTCAGCTTCGGTTTGATCGAAGGGGATACTTAATTTTTCACAATAACCGACATAGCTATTTAACAGCAGAAGTAAGGGATCAGTCTGTTCCCTTTTTTCCTCATCGGTCAACTGGACCCAGAAAACAAATTCATATTCTGCCTGATATTGATAAGCATATTGGACGGCAATTTGTGTTTTCCCAATACCCCCTAATCCGCGGATAGCTTGAGTCAGAGCAGTTCGACCACCGGAAGTGAGGCGAGAACGAAGATTTTTCAGTTCGTTTTCACGACCTGTAAAAGCCGGATTTTCATTAAATGGGACATCAAATATCTTAGTTTTTACTGTCGTTTTTTTTTGAGTAGCTTTACGAATTCCATTGGCAACATCTTTAAAAGCTTTGTCGGTACTATGCCAGTAAGAACCTGTAACTGCATTCCCATCTTTGGGTAGTGCCTGAAGCTTTCCATAGGGAGCAGAATCCCAATCGCAATCTCTCAAGATGACGGGGATAACAACAGCTTGTCCCGAGTCATGCAACTCCAACGCAAGTTTCATTTCTTTTTTGTAGCAGTAATCGGAATCATTAAAGCTGGAACTGATCAGTAGCAGAATGATATCTGCATTCTTCAAATTCTGATCAATTTCATCAGCCCATTCCTCTCCAGCGATAATTTTTCGATCGTGCCATTCGCTAATGATTTCTTGATTTCTCAAGAGGCTCAAATGTTCTTCCAGTTCTTCACGTAGATTTTCATCCTTGTGAGAATAGGAATAAAAAAGCTGCTTCGGTGACATCTCTGTAGACCCTTGGTCGTGAAAAAAAACATTCCAATTTCAAAATAAATGGACGAATGAGCTGTTTCGTATACTAGAACACGAATCGGTCTATATGTACACATTCTGCGATATGAAATTTCGCGACACGGAGAATTTACTCAAAATCATCGAAGGGTGGAAATGTCCGGGTAACTGCTATTACCTGGTCACTTTTTTGTGAAGACACCGTTTGATACCTGCGGAACTGAAAATTTCCTTGGAAATATTCAGTTTTAGAATTTGGTTTCACTCTGCCCTGAATTGAAATTCGTCAAATCTGACAGTACCGTAAAGAGTAGTCATTCGTGTACTACCTCTTCTGATTGGTCATATTGAGTTTTATCAATGAAGGTCTCCATCGCCTCGAATATATTTAATAAGCTGATCTCCAATTTTCCATCTGCTGTTGCAATAGGGTGTGGCTTGTCTGGGGGGGAGATTGGTTCAAGCTGTCTCTTGTTTTGCTTGGGGGCACTTGGATTACTCACTCAAGAGCTTATCGACGACATCCAACAGGGAAAAGATATTGATACTATTCGAAAGCATGTTGAGGATGCTTTCGAATCATTAAAGCAGCAACATGAAGGGATTGAATTAATTGCAGACTTCATTGCTATTGAGAAGGATATCAATATTGATCATTTAGGCTATCATGATTCCAGATCTCCGTACTTGATCATTCATCGTTTCATACAAGGAGAATTCGATCATTTGACTGAGGAAGTCCAGTCAATTGTTAAGTCACAGACTGACCTCAAAGAAGAACTCAATGAAAGTCAAAAACGACAACTTCAACTATTAACTGTTTGCAGAGAAATTGCAAAAACGAATCCAAAAATTGAACAAATCGAGAAACAATCAGAAGAGAATCTTGCACTACAAAAACAGTTAGTTGCAAAATCATTGAGTTATTTTGATGATTCTGATGCGTTTTTTGAGCTAACACTTGATGAATTAAACCAACTTTCAGAACGTTTCAATACCCTGTTGACGGAAATTCAGAAACAAAATGCAACGCTGCTTCCATTGGATTTTAGAATCTACCCAAATTATGCTCATGATCACAAAAACAACGATCAAAATATATTTCGGTTTCATTATCAAAGCAGACGTACTCAATTATTAGGCCGTGATCAGGAACTGAAGGAATTGTTGCAATTTCTGGAACCAGACACTTCGAAGCCCTTTGACTTGAAATGGTGGCTCTGGACCGGTCCTGGAGGCTTAGGAAAAAGCCGGTTAGCATTGGAACTCTGCCTTGAAGCTCATTCAAAAGGTTACCACGCAGGATTTCTTCCTACCGATAGTACAGGAGAGATCAACAAGGAATCTTTTCAACAACCTCATTTAATCATTATTGATTATACGATTCTTCGACCGGATATTGCATCAAAACTGATAATGCAAATAGATACACATAAATCATCTGTTAGCGCTCCCATTCGTATTCTTATTTTGGAACGTTCTGCTGACAATGACCTTGATCGATGGTTTCAATCGTTTCGATTTCCAGAGATTAACACAAATCGTCATTTGGTGGAGTCATTCAAATATGATGACCCTCGAGAATTAAGTCCACTCTCAAATAATGCTCTTTGGAAATTAATGTGTTCAATCTTCGATGAGGACAAGAAAAAATACAATTGTCATCAATCTAAGATTTTGGAAACGCTCAATTTGATTGACCCACAAAAACGACCACTATTCGCAATGATGACGGCCGATGCTATCTCTTCAAGTGCAACAGATGATTTAAAATCTATGCGACATTGGGATCAGTCAATACTGTCAGACATGATACTTAACAAAGAATTTGGACGTTGGAAAAAATCACAGCTCGATGATCGGTTATTGAATAATGTGTTTTTCAGCACAATAACAGGAGCACAGTCCTATAAATTATTTGATGACATTAATCAATCAATCAGTGAGGAAGAACAATTATTGATTTCCGGTGAAGAACTTGACACTCAAGACTTACAGCAAGTATTTTGTTTTTCGCAAACTATTAGAGAAGAACAAGTTTTCTCTTATGAACCAGATATTCTTGGAGAATATTTTGTCTTACAGCGTTTACTCGCAGATTTGAGAATTGATGATAAACGAACAATAAAAAGCAAGAATGAAGCATATCAATTGCTTAAGCTGGCTTGGTGTCGATTCCCTTTAAATACTGCTTCATTTTTATTAAGAACTGCGGATGATTTTCCTGATCATCCAGCGAAAGAGTTAATCGCAAAATTATCGAACGAACAATGTACTGACAAGTCCTTTTTAACTAGCTTGGCCTTTTTCAGACGTGGACTCTCTTTCCACATTTTTGAACTTTATGGGAGTGCAATCAAGGACTATACGCAGGGCATCGACGAATACTCTGGCGCTCCCCTCGATCAAATTGCAATGGCACTTCTCAACCGTGGCTTATGTTATAACAATCAGGGCGAATGGGAATTAGCAAAGGATGATTTTACTCGGGTCATCGACCAGCTTCCCGAAGCCTCCGTCAATCGAGTAGCTCAGGCACTCATCCATCGTGGCTATGGTTATGACAAACAGGGCGAATGGGAATTAGCAAAGGATGATTATACCCAGGTCATCGATCAGCTCACTGGAACCCCCATCTATCAGGTAGCCCGGGCACTCGTCCATCGTGGCCATAATCATGACGACCAGGGCGAATGGGAATTAGCAAAGGATGATTACACCCGGGTCATCGACCAGCTCACTGGAGCCTCCGTCGATTGGATTGCTCAGGCACTTGTCCAACGTGGAATTAGTTATAACAAACAGGGCGAATGGGAATTAGCAAAGGATGATTATACCCAGGTCATCGATCAGCTCACTGGAACCCCCATCTATCAGGTAGCCCGGGCACTCGTCCATCGTGGCCATAATCATGACGACCAGGGCGAATGGGAATTAGCAAAGGATGATTACACCCGGGTCATCGATCAGCTTACTGGAGCCCCCGTCGATTGGATTGCTCAGGCACTTATCCACCGCGGTCATAATCATGACGACCAGGACGAATGGGAATTAGCAAAGGATGATTACACCCGGGTCATTGACCAGCTCACTGGAGCCCCCGTCGATGATATTGCTCAGGCACTTGTCCTTCGTGGCTATGGTTATGACAAACAGGGCGAATGGGAATTAGCAAAGAATGATTACACCCGGGTCATCGACCAGCTCACCGAAGCCCCAGTCGATTGGATTGCTCAGGCACTCGTCCATCGTGGCTATGGTTATGACAAACAGGGCGAATGGAAATTGGCAAAGGATGATTTTAGAAGAGCTTTATCAATGAATGCTTTGGATCAGGATAAACAACAGAATACAAAACAATTTCTCACAAAACTAGAATGCAAAATGAATAACTAAATTCGTAGGTTTCAGAATGACCGGGTAACAATAATTTCCCAGACATTTGCTTTAAATACAAACTTAAACCCGTCATATTTATCAGCTTCACGGGAAAACTATAAAGATTACTATATGTGGTAGAAATAACGCCGCAGTAATCTGACTAGGCAACATTAAGCTCTGAGGTTTCAAGTCTAATCAACACACCAATAAAGTATTTTTATAGTTGTTTGTGATCATGTATTGTGATTCTTGTAATCGTTTACCCACGTGACTAGTTCGTTGAAATCCTTTCCGTCAACATGAGGTTCGGTGACAATGAAATCTCGAGCCCCTTTGGTAAAGGTTGATGTCGTTACAAGGACCCCAACTGTAGCTTTTGTGCTAGCATGATTAACCGTACCCAAAAGCGTACGAAGTATGTCAACGCCGATTTTGTTGGTCTCGGCGTAACGCTTACACTCGAATGCAAACAGAAGTGGTATACCAGCAACAAATTTTGTAGCGAGGACATCTCTACCACCATCACAAGATTCAGATGTTAGTACAATGTTCTCAAATTCTTGTGCATAAAGTAATTCAGCTATAAGTCGTTCGAATTCCCGTGGAGTAATACCATGCATCAATTGCGGATTATTAGTGATTGCATCTATGATTCGAATCGGAAGGAACCTTACTTGAGCAATACGATTACGGACTTCCTGTTTGCGATTTGATGGTTCGTATTCATCGCCATGTTTTTCTTCTTTAGCCCAAGGTTCGTATTCGTCAAGAATTTCTGCTTCTTCAGCAAGTCTGTCAATCGTCTCTTGAATACGGAAAGTTGGTGGTTTGAGTCCGGAAAGAAATGATTTTTGGTATGAACTCAGAGGTGACATTAATGGTCTTAATGAATTGTAGAATTCAAGTGTCGGTTCGAGTGTAGACGTAAACTTTTCCAATTCAGATTTTGTGGTCAAAAACTTTGTAACAGAAGAGTTATTCAGTCCAGCATCAATTTTCTGAAAAATAGAGTCGAACTGTTTTTTTGTACGACACATTTCAGAGATACTCGGTGACGCGAGCTTACTCACCAACTGAGCATGGGAGGTTAATTTGTTTATTGTACTTGCAGAGGGTAACATACTCTGCATTTTTTCAATTTCACGAAGTACGGTTGCAAGTGACATTAGATAACTACTTTCTTACATGAGCTGTTAAATAAATAGTGACCGATAAGTTTTACTTAGCAACCTTTTTAGAGTGCTTTGGCTCAACTTCATATGAGTTGAGATCCCCAATTGATGTCCTAACGGGAGAATATTCTGCTGAGAATTCACCTTCTTCAATATCTTCACGGAAATCGAAGACCATCTGGTATTTTTCTGCGCCGATATTCTGTTCGTTATAGAAATCTACATCTCGCTTTAGCTGCTTACATTCACCAACAATTTGCTCTCTTCGTTGCTGGAAGGATATTTCCATGTGCTCCTGGGGCATATTCCGGATATCGCCCCACAAGTATAACTGTTGGTCTCCACTACGAATTCTGGCAACATGTTTTACTCTAACTGGTTGGCCACGTTCATTATTAATATGCTGTTCACGCATCGCTCTCGCGAAGTCTTCTTGGCATTTCTTTACAACCAGATCCATGGGAGGTTCCCATCTGTTCGTTGTGATTGCCCATACCGCAAGTTCTTTGGTAGTGACTGTTGTTTTACCGGTTTCTTCAAAGAACTCATCTGTATATTTCTGCATTTTCTCAAGAAACGTATTACAGGATTTAGACATCACACTACTCCGTTCTCATTTAGCCAAAGGGGAATCTCCCCATCCATCTGTTAAAGCATATCCGACAATATGCTCTCTAATTTTTGCTTGAAGCTTATTTAAGTGAGTAGGAGGAAGCTTCTTACGATGCTTAAGTTGTCCAACAACAATAGCTGGATGTACTCCTCTCGCATTTGCAAACCGAATAACATTTTTTTGATAGATCAGTTTTCCGTGCCTTGAAATAAAGGAATCTAGTTTCTCTTTAGGAATAAGGTAATTTGCTGCTTCTTCGTTAGCTTGTTTTTCGATATCAGATTCTTCATTACCACTTAGGTCTTCATCAACAGGCGCAACGTGACCGTATTTAATATGAACTAATTCATGCATAAGGGTAAACCAGAAATTATCTATCCGGTCATATCGCAAAGACAGAGCTACTACTGGCGATTTGGAACCCAACCAAAGTGCAGCGCCATCAATCTTTGTACTTGGAATGTGCTTTAAAATAACTAATCTCACCCCCAACTCTGCTAAGTATTTAGGTACTTGACGTACTCCTTCAGGGTATGCTGCAAGTGAAGTAATCTCGGATAAACCTTTCTCAAATTTTGCCTGCTTAAACTGATAGGCGGATACGTGTGCAGCCATCTTTCGAGCATAATTGTACCACAGCCACTGAGATCCGGTGTGGCTATCGTATGGAGTGCTTTTTCGTGCTGCTACTGCCAGTTGTGGAGTTTCAGTAAGATCAGAAACATTAAGCAATTTACAAAGTGATTTTTCAAGATCCACTACGTCAGAAGGTTTCTCAATCCACCCACGCTTCACAAGATCTCTTATAGGATATTCATTGTAAATTTTAGCGCGCTTCGCAATGTTATCATCATCTACTTTTGCTTTTGACAACTCATATGATATTTGAAGGTTCATCCATAACTCGGCAGAAGTTCCAAAAGCAGCGGCTAATTCGTTTGCTGATTTTGGAGTTATTGAAGTAATCCCTTTTAATAATCTATTGACATGTTGACGAGAACACCCCATTACATCGGCGAGATCGTCTTGTGTCCAATTTCGTTCATTCAATTCCTCTTTTATAAATTCCCATGGAGGGAACGGTTCAATTGAAACATGCTTGTTCATTGGATTGCCCCCTTTGATTTAATGGTAGTCTTCTATTTTTAAAATACGGATCACGTTTCCTGTTTCTTTGAACTCAATTTGAATAATCAGTCGCCATTGATCATTTAGGCGAATCGAATATTGACCATCCCTATCACCTTTAAGTTTTTTAAAATGTAACGATTTCATTTCACGTAAATCACGCTCATCTACAGCGTCTCTCAAAAAACGCATACGCTTTCTAAATGCCCTAATAACCGAGTCATCAAGCCTGCTTTTGGCATCTTCATTGTTTTCTAACTCTTGGAGTTCATCATCTTCGAAATCAACTTCCATAATAAAATTCCAGAAAAGCGGCCCTACTTTATCAATTATCGAACATTTCGCGCAAAAGTCAATACTTAATATGTAACAATATATGTTACATTGTTACATATTAAAATTCGAGAAAGATGTGCGCGTATGTGCACATTCCCTAGAATACTCTGATGGAAGCAAATTTCCAGTTATTTAGTCTGATATAAACTGGAAGATTCACAAGACTGTAATGAGGAGAGAATTAGAACATGAGCTGATGGAGATCCCGTATCCTTCTCGCTATCAACTTGACAACGGCTTCCTCATGGATGTTGAAAAACCCCTTGTTTCATCGAAGTGGGCAAGATAGGCAATGCTCGCACAACCTGGCTTAAGGACTTACGGTGGCTGTAAAGACTTTTGCAACAGACCCCATCGTTACCCGGTCATTTTTTTCTTGTGAGATCGTTGGTTGGTGTTGGGGAAACTAGGGTTTCCCCGACATTACGCCGAGAAGCTAGTTTGATCTGTTGCGTTTTCTGTTTATTCATATCTACAGAATACTAGACATAAATACCATTTTTTGCTTTATAATGTGTCTAGAGTCTGGCGAAGTATCTAGGATGCTAGGACCATAACTTGCATTTGTGCGTGATATGAAGCCTCTGTGGAATCATATTTGAAAAAAACTAGTCATTTTGTATGTATTTGTTCAATATCAGTTTCATATATGAACGAGTCATGCAGCTGAATAACAAGTTATGCCCACACCCGGAACAGGCAAGGTATAAAATTAAGGACTAAAGGTGACAGATAATTTACCAGCGATACTAGGGGAACCTTCAACGGATAATTTTCCCGCAACTGTTAATGCCGAAATAGGATACTTATCTCAAGCAAGAGAGCTTTTAGATGCAGGCTTTCCTGATCATTCACTTTTAGACATATGGAATGCTGCAGTTCATAACTTGCGTCGGAGACTGGAAGCGTATGGTATTGAATTATTTGTATCAGCAGTGAAGGATGAAGCGGGAAGAAAAAAATACGATAAAGATGGTGAGACTCTTGGCGAAAGATGGTCTGGTGTTGATGATCTTACATTAATAAATGGTGCCACAAAGCTTGGTGTTCTAAACAAGAAAGCTGGAAAGTCACTTGAGATGATCAATTGGATGCGCAATCACGCATCCCCAGCTCATGGAAGTGATGACTCTGTAAAAGCTGAGGAGGTTTACGGCCTAGCACTTATGCTTGAAGTAAATCTCTTTAAAGCTGAGATGCCAGATCCTGGACATTCTCCATCTGGCCTATTTGAGCCAATTAAAAGCTCGGAGTTATCCGAAGAGAATGAAGAGATTTTAAAGGATCAAATAAGAGCATTTAAACCTGGAGACATCCGTCTTACTTTTGGCTTTTTACTAGACATGATTTGTAAAGGGGAAAGCCCATCTCACGAAAATGCTAGCAAGCTCTTTCCAAATGCCTGGGAAAGAGCGAACGAAGACCTGATGAAATCAGCAGGGCAGAGATACCACTCATATCTAGTAGACCCTGACTCAGATTCAAGCGACGACAAAGGCGCAAAAATTAGAGTTCTTGAAACTCTAGTGAAAGTCAAGGGTATAAAATATATCCCAGATGCAGCAAGGGCTAGCCTTTACAGGCATACTATTAAAAAGCTTGCAAAGGCAAAAGATACTTCCTACGGCTGGACTGACGAAGAAAAAGCGGCTAAAGCACTAGCTCAATTTGGTCCTCATGTACCTTCTATTGCTTTCGAAGACGTTTATCAAGAAATCCTTGCAGTGTGGTGTGGTAACTACTGGGGTAGATCAGATTCCCACGTGATACTAAAGCCGTTTATTGATGCGATCAATAGTAATCAGCTCATGACTTTGGCGAGAATGTTTAAGGACAATGAGAGAGCCAATGGAGAGCTATTCCAAAATAAACCCAGAGTTAAAGCGAAATCGCTTTTGGATTACATTCAAGGAAAGCTAACAATTCAAGCTAGCATCGATGAGATCGACGAGATTAAAGATCTAATTGATGATATGTAAATGGCCTAATAATCAGCTGCTAGGGACTCTGCATTACGCTTCGCTCCATGCAGCCCCAGAGCAAGGCGTTAGCCAGCAGAAGATCTCCGAACTATGGCACGCACTTCTCGCTGGTCTAATAGTATGGCGAACTCAAGATAGGCGCAATCGAGGTCAAGCTCTCAGCGTGGAAGCGTATCTCTGATTATATTAATCAAGAAATGCTCGACCACACGACTTATGTCTATCGTGGGCCTGTCACCAACCCTAATCTTATTCTTACAATGCAAATACCCGGGTAATAAGCGTTACCATGACATTAAGAGAACCAAGACCGCGCACAAAAAGTGACCAGATAAAGTCATAGCTAAGGGCGCGATGTAGCCGCTTTGGCGCCTTGTTAACAGCAGGGATCACGAGCGCCATGCTGGTCCCCTTCGGATCCATTTTCCACCTTTTTCCTCTAGCACCGTTCCAATGCCAGAGCGGTAGCCATAAAATGTATTCAAGATCATCTTACTACCTTTGTTATTGATGCAATATCTAACAATGGGTGTTTTAGTTGAAATGGATCCATGAACAAGATCTGGCATTTCTTCTATCGTGACGAAGTTTGAACCATCGTATTTCCAGATCTGATCTGGCTCACCCTTACAAAGAGGATGTTCCCAATCTCCCGAGCCATATTCAATAACAAACACAGCATCCACAGTTTGAGCTGCACCTATCATTCTGAAGAACCACATGATCGGATCCCATCTCGCATTAGCAGATGACCAGATCCCCTTTACGATCTCTACGACATGGTGATGAGGAAGATGTTGGTCCATGCTACTAACTCTTGAAGGAGAAAATCTGATTCTGCCATAACCTATCAGCGTTCCTGTCTACTATCAATTGATGCTAGATGGTAAAGACTGACTTGGGGCATTTTTCACATATTTGGTAGTCGATAAAGCTCGATTGATATGCTCAATACTGGTCACTGTGACTTCCCTTCTAAAATTAAAAATAATGGGCGGGTAATTACGGTTACCCGGTCAATCTTGGTAAACGCCCTCAAAGTGAAACGGCGTCTCGTCAACATCTGGTCGCGGGCTTCGATCACACATTCCGCAGCAAACAACTCGTATTCTTCCCGACTGATCAGCATCTCATCGCGATATGATGCCACCCACGCATCACACTCAGAAACATCGAATACTCTCTTTCGTTGAGTTCCGCTAACCGGAAGTCCTTTTTTGATCCAGTTCCGAATCGCCTTGTCGCTCACGTCCCACCGTTCGGCAGCGACAGTAAATCCAATGACACATTTGACCGGCTCCATTTTTTTCACTGGAGCCTTTTTTTTAGGTGTTTATTTCGTTTTTGAGGTGGTGCGTTTTGATGCGACTCTTTTGGACGATCGCTTTGCTGATGTTTTGCCCCTCAATTTAATAGGAAGAAGAAGAAGTGACTTAAAATTGCGTTTTGAGACCAAAAAAGTGCGATTGTGCAACCGCGCGCGACCCCGGGCCCCCCGCGGGAGGACCCGCGAAATTTTTTAGTCAGACTTAGACTTGGCTAGCTGATCTTAAGCGCTTAACAAATCATGTGGAAGCGAATTGGCTTTCTTCTTGCACTCAATCAAAACCATTATTTTGTTGTTCAGATTCCTGTTCGAGTTGCTCGATGTACCTGGTGCAAGTTTCATTGGTCGACTGATCAAACTCGTCCAGGTATGACAGCTCATTCAAAGCCTTGTCGAGATCTTCATCAGGCTGAATGATGGGATCAGCTCCCGGTAATTTATCAGCTGGACGATCAATTGAGCTGTGGCTTTTCATATTTGATTCCTTTCAACAATTTCAATCCGAGATAGATCAGAGCAAATAAAGCAACGAATACTACGAAACTTGTCTCCGTTGAGGCCCCTCTTGCCAATGTGTAACGTACTCATTAAAGAAAAGAGCGATCCGTCATAGGGAGCTGGCGCACCTTGATCGATCATGTCCGGAATTCACGTAGGAAAAATACAACTGTCAGAAATGCAGTGGGATAGGTTGTCTTACCATCAAGCGGATTGAGAGGGAGTTTATTCGAGCATTGATTCGGCTTCCTTGCCTGATTAAGAAATGATATAAAGAGCGGTAATGCATCCATGCCCTACCGCTCTCTGAAAATGACTGGCGTTTCATGCGATCCATCATTCTACACCAGTTTCTTTTCGCAGTTACAATTTCGCATTAACTCGTTTAAAAAAGTCAAGGGCAGTTGGATTATGAGAAGAAAAAAAACAATTACGATCGAGCTTGATCGGGATGACTGGTGGCCGTTATGTCGTTACGCAGCAAAAGAGAAGATCTCGATTCGAGGGCTCGCAAGAAAAACGTTGATGCCATTGATCGACGATTTGAAAAGACGGTATCCACGGCAACCCGTCAACGAATCCCCTTCGATCGACGATGTTCATTAATTGTACATTGATTTCGTCAAAAACGATCACATTTGGCCCTGAGAGACTTCAATTTGGGTGTAAATGAAATCGTATCCCGTAATTGGGGCCACCCATTAATGATAAGTGTCTGGTAAATACGCATTTACCGGACACTTGCTGTTTCCTGATGTCTGGGTAACAGTCATTTTCCAAGACAACATTTTAAACCGAATTAAGAAAGTCGAAGCAATGCTGATGGATAAGAAAGACATTTTTTGCATTCTATGGCCAATCTGTTAAGCTGATAAAACGGAACTAAAGAATTTCCCTTTAGATGTATTTGTTGGAAGGTTTGATATTGGCTCCTAATCATCCTCAAGTTTCAACCTTATCATTGTTCGGATACATGATTACGGTTTTGTTGTGGGAACTCGAATTCGGACTCGTAGCCCTGCAGATTTTTTCGAACAAGAAACCGGGATTCGCCGCCCTTTCATTGCTTTTAATATTGTCTGGCAGCATGACAGTATTTTTGATCGTTCGAGGAAAACGTGACTTCGCTCGGTTGCGATTTACCAAAGGGCGAATTGAGTTAAGTGGAATTCAGGCAACATTGGTAACTATTTTCGTGGTTTTGTTTGGCGGAACACTTGGCTTGATTGCGATGAGTATTGTGAACCAATAGATATCCACTAAGAATGTGCCCAGTCAAATCCAACAAGAATCGTCTTTCTTCTGTGGGGTGCTACGATTTGTCTGGGTAACGCTTATTACCCGGACATTAATTTCGGTAGTCAGAGACCCCATGTTGACTGGCTGTTTCAGCTTGATACCATTTTTACAGATCTTATAGTGACTTGCATTTTAAAAGATCCATCAGTGCTTATGTCATCACATTAGAAGAATAAATATTTTTGCACGTTTTGATACCTCGCGGGCATCACATTCAGTCTCGTGCAGGTGAATAACAAGTTATGCAGCAAACGTAAGAATATACGAAGGAATAAATGTTAATGTCGATTCCACGGAAAGGTCGCCGATCACTCACTGTTGATACTGTAGAATACCACTACAAGATTGCTCTTGAGCGTTCCGAACGCGCTGTTGTACAGCTTGCGGATGGTTCTGGGCCTTGTCTGTTTGTGTTCCCCTTCGCCATCATGAAACCATCCCACGTGGCAGACGCTGTTCGCTTTGCAATTTCATGTGGTTGGACTCCAACACATGATGCCAATGACTGCTGGCTCGCATTTGATGTTGATGGCGAAGATCATTCGCTCTTCGAGTATATTCCAAACAACGATTTCCGCGTCGTAACCTTTCCGACGAACGGACGCATCCCAAAAAGTATGGACGCCTCACAATTCGAAGATACTCGCCCGTGGTATCACAGACCAAGGCCAACCACGTATACTAAATAGCTGTTACTGACCGGGAAATGATGTTTACCTGGTCATTATTATGCGCGCGGCTGGTTGGAGTATTTGTCCGGGTAACGGATATTACCCGTACTCTTTTCTTTTGAGGGATCAATTTTTGATAATCTGGTAAATGATGTTGCCCATCCCAATAATCATAAGACCCTATTTCTTGAATGGTGATCTTTTACATGGTAGCATAAATTTGCTGATATGGGGCCCTTTGGTAAGTCATCCACAGCTATGCATAAGTAAAGAACAAGTTATTCGACAGGATTGTTTTCAAAATCATGTATAGTTTCTCACCATGGATTGACATACCACTTGCTGCGTTTTCCTATGGTGTGACTCTATTTTGCATATTGAACTGGGTTCACAAATCGGACCAGCAGGAAGTCAAAAAAACTCGTGAGACAACCCAACGTGCTGTTTTTCGATTGGCCATCGTCGTACTCTCGCTAGTACTGATTTGCTATGCCTTTGACATTGCACTTTGGCTCGTTGCAACCATTGTCGCTGCACTGGTACTCGGGGTTTCCTCCGGAGAGATGCTCGGCGTTCTGGGCATCCCTTTTATTGGGCTGGGATACCTCATCAAAGAATACGTCTTAGGATTTCCCGAGGCTGTCCTTACCCCTCCAGTCCCGCTCGAACAATCAACTCAGACTGTTGACCCACTCAATCAATATGTTGGCAGAACTACCATTGCTAAGTCATCTCTGCGTCCCCAGGGCACGGTCGAAATTGATGGCCTGCAATTGGACGCCATGTCCGCCTCTGGCATGATGATTTCACAGGGTACAGCGTTGTGTGTTACTGGCACGCGAGACGGATGCCTCTTGGTATGTGAGCCCAGTGAGTCGGCTAACAACTTAATACACCAGACTGGTGGTCCGGTTACATCTTGAGATCCACATTGCTGGCAACGTAATAGTTTTGATAAATCAATTTGCTTAACTCGACAATCTTAGAATGACTGGGAAACGATGTTTACCCGGTCATTATTTTTAATCATATTTAGAAAGGTGAGAGAATGAGTTTAGGGTTTCGTTTAGAATTCCACTTTTCCTGATTCGAGTTATTTAATCCAATCTCTTTGATTGTCGCAACTCCCTTATTTTTCTCTTGACAATCCCTCCATCTTTACACAAAGTTTCACTAACTCTACTCTCAATGGATTATGGCGAAATAATTCAGTCTAATTCAAGTTATCAAGCAAGTGCGATGCACAATCGGAGAACTATTTGACTACCGAGAAACCACTTGACAAGAAAATATTGGAATGGCTAGAGCAACAGGGCTATCCCCTGGAGATGCGGGTTGCGAAAGCGTTTATCGACGCTGGTGTTTCCATTTCGCTGTCAGTCTATTACCGTGATCCTGAAAACGACACACCGCGCGAAATCGACATTGTCGCAGGATGTCAAGACGGTGAGTTCGCGGATTATTTCATGTTCTCAGTAGAGTTTGCGATAGAGTGCAAAAAATCTAGCTCACCCTGGGTTCTTTTTGTTAAACCGGGACGCTCTTTCGGCAGCGTTTTTCGTAACGGTTGGGTTTGTTCAAAAATCGGTTCGACAGTCAAGGAAAGATTGAAGTATCGCAATCTATCAGACAACAAATTACATAATTGGAGCGGCAACTGGGCGTACGGTGTCACTGAGGCACTGAGAAAGGGATCGCCAAAAACTGGTGACATCCCTTATAAGGCGCTAATGAGTTGTGTGAAGGCATCACACGGACTTGCGCGGTTAACAGAGCAGAAGGTTTGGTCCTCGCGGTACGCAGACAAGGTCCTGTTCGGAAGCATGACGCAACCCGTCATAATACTGGATGGGAAGTTGTTTGAGGCTTCGTTGAACGAATCTGGTGATCTTGAAATCATCGAGACCGAAGAAGGCATTATTAACTTCAAATATCCCTTCCTGAACCGGGCTGATGAATATGTGTCGGTTCGCATTGTGACTCTCCCGGCTCTACCTCGCTTTATTTCAGCCGCCAAGGAAACGGTTGAGCAGCTAACTGATGAAGTTGATGCTCAACAACAGGCATACAAGGAACATTTGATCGTCGAGCAAAAAGCTTGATAACAATCCGTTCCCCGGATCCGCGGACCGCCCGGTTACATTGCAATAGAGTCTATTGAAGGAAATACCATCAACATCACTTAAGGGATTCGAAATAATTTATCTGATTGGGACAGTGATAATACCTGATATTGGTCGATGTCTATTTCAACTGGAAGCTTATCTTTAAGAACAGGTAATATGTACTGGCAATTAACTTCAGCAACTATTTCAGTAAGGATACTACTAATCTGATTGTCATGGATATTTTCAATCTGATCTTGAAGAACAAAATGTAGACACTCAATACCTTCAGCGTCTGCAAACTGAATATAAGCCAAGTCAAAGGCAGCAATTTGGCCTTTTTTCTTACCAGTCCCTAGATTTCCACTGAGACTGCTTACCTTGAATTCATATACGTTTTTATCTTTATCTTTATCATCTGAGCTCAAGACAAATTGTTCACCGTATAGCCTATTAGACAACTCAGAAAAATATTTGTTAAATTCAGCAATTCTCTTCTGTATCTGATCATCTTTCGAATCAATTCCAGCGTTAATTTTGTTTAATTCTTTTTCAATGTTATCGAGTTTCTCTATGGACAATTCCCATAGTCGTTTTTGTTCTTCTAGGCTTCCTTTTTTCTCAAATGTGTTATTCAGATCAGAAACCACTTTTTGCAATTCCTCTACAGCTCCTGCCTTTTTTAATTTTTGTGCTAACTTTTTTTCTAGAACCAATAGTTCTGACATCTCTCTTTTTCTCTCAGCAAGCTTTTCTTCAAGATCAGGGATTTCTTTAGCGATGTATTCCACCTTATGCAAAATCATTTGGTTATGAAATCTTATGGTATCTTCAAATGTTTTTTGGAGCTCAGGAATTAAAACTTTGGCTTCTTGGTAAAGAGATTTAATTTGCTGATCATCGACGGAACTTACTTCATTCTCGAGTTCAGTTTTGCTTTCCAGTATCAAATCTCTACGTAACACCAGGGAACTTATTGCTGTAGATCGTTCATTAATTTGCAATTTTATTTTGTTTAGTTCTTCTAGATCTTCCTCGTAACTCTCATTAACGACAAAGCTATTCTTTCTCAGAGTCAATTCCTCGATAGTTCTATTAATAACAATAAGGGACTGTTCAATTTGAGATAAAGAAGCCTCTTTTTTTAGCCGTTGTAGTAAATTATTTTCTGTTTTTTGGTCACGGACTAGTTGCTGTTTTCGTTCATTTGTATCAAGCTCGATTCCCAACCAAAACAAGAAGAGCGATTCATATTCCTCTTTCGTTGCGAAAGAGTTCAAAACCTTCAGTGTATTGGTAATCCTGTTTTTTTCGTCCCTTATATTCTTTGCAATTATTTGCCTGAAGGTAGGCTTTGCTAGTGGTGATTTAAAAATAAGTTCTTTTAATTTCTTTGGGAAATTCTCGATTGTTTGTTGTTCACCATTGATTTCGAAAATCTTCTCTTTTTTACTAAGAAAATTTCTTCGAATTTCTATTTCAAGTGAATCTGTAAGTTCTAAGTCTTCCTTCAGTGTCATCGAAATAATGATGTTGTTTTTCTTTAGGAATTCTTCAACTTGAGAATTTGTCTTACCTTTAAATTCTGGGTCTTTATAGATATTGCTTCCACTACTTCCGAAACAGTAGTCAATAAGTCTCAATACCGTTGTTTTGCCTACACTATTTCCTGACTCTTTTCGATCACTGGTTTGGGTCTCATCAACGATAAGATTCAGTCCCTTGTGGAATGGGATGTCTCTGATAATTGTAGACTCATTATGGATTGTGAGTTTCTTCAGAAACATTTTACAATACGTCCTTTATCATTGGTTATTGCACCAAGAAGGAAGAGCCAGTCAACTGTAATAAAAAAAGCATTTAGAGAAATGGTTTCTTGGCGATTCACGAGTTGATACAAATCAAACAACTCAATGACACTACCAGACGTTCCTTGCAATACTTCTAAAAGCATAGCTCCCAAGCGGTAGATTTGCCTTTCTGGTTTTATGTCCTTGCTAATGATCATGATATGACTGGTTCCTCTAGTATCTTACATCGCATAAATGCATCCACCATTATTATAGTCACACCGAATGCAATATCCTCTTTATTGTCATTAGTATTTTGTTCAGCCATAGTAATTAATTCGTCTTGAACATCTTCAATAATATTATCTGCATTGTTTCTAATTATTTGCATAGGATCAGAACTGTTTTCAATGTATTTTCCCTTTATCCTTAGATATGTCGCTCTAATATTACGCAAGAGATTTTCCTTCTTGAATGATCCTTCCTCTTCTAAAGTTTGATACAAAGAATTTATTTTCATGTAGAACACTTTGTACTCTTCAAGAAGTGCTTTATTACGTTTGATATCATTATGGTTGATTTTTGATTCAATTTCGAACGCTTCGACATTTTGGAAAGAAAGGTCCTCTTCTGCATCTAACTCAATTTTAGAAATAGCGTTGATTACTATATTTAATAAAGCGGGGCGTTCGTTAAGATAAGAATAAGTTACTGTTGACTCATGCTCTTTTTTCCAATTTTTTAGTAGATCAACGGGATACTTTTTTTCGTTTTCTATATTGTCAATTATGTTGTGACACTCGTCACACAATAAAATGAGATTATCAAAATGCCTGCGCTGATCGTCGTTCATGGTTGGGTTCCATCTTGGACCATTCTTTGACGCCGCCTCTATGTGGCAAATCTTGCTAACCATAGTTTCATCATCTCTTGCGAGTAACTTACGATCGCAGTCTGGTGCTGAGCATTGATTACCAGAAAGAGTATGAAGCCTCTTGACTGTTGTGAGCTTGTAATCCCTAGCTTTCGTAGTCATTTTTGTGCTAACTCTAAGTTGTATGTTTTAAGAGATATTAGACTGCTCAGATCTGGCAGCATTTTAAATACTCTACCCACAGAATAGTGAACATATCAATCCTTTTGGCTGCAATTTCGCTGTAAACATAAACAATTTACGCATCCAAAAACCAAAAAGTGAGTAATAGCCTTTGTCTAAGTGTTTTATATTAGCTTGAGAAAATAAATCGACAGCATAAGCTGGTAGAATTATTTGTCATCTTTCAAGAAAGAAAGCCAGCAACTACATAGGTTTATTGGATATTTATCAGTCATTTCTTTAACACCACAATAGTACAAATAGGCTGAAGGCCATATAAAAATCTAAAGTGGCTAGAATCTAATTGGTCTAATGACCGGGTAATGTGTGTTACCCAGGCATTGGAGAAGTGATGCCTGGTAAACGTGAATTTCCCCGACAAAATGCTGGTGAATAAAAAGAATTCCAGCAGAACATCCAGCTATTTGAAGTATTCGAATTTCTCACATAATCACGACTCTCTGTTCGTGAACCAGGAGCACGCAGTGAAGCTTTGGACTTGGCACAAACCTGACTTTTTACTTACTTCCGGCCGAGTTGACCATTCGCAATCAAAGTTCTATCAAAGTATGCCCACGCTTCCGCCCGCGTACGATAAACTTGCCGGCCATGTCGGTACGGATCAGATTATCTGGTGTTACTCACAGTCGAATGAACATATAAAAATACCGAATGACACTAAAGTCGAATGGGTACTCAACGTGCCTTCCGATAAAGTACTGGCGATAATTGACGCATGGGTATGGGAGAGAATAATTGAATCTGGAGCATGTCCGCCTTCCTTGCGCGAAAAATGGGCCTACGAGGCTGGGCAGAGAGATCTCGATAGTAATTCCTACGTTGATGCAAAGATGCAAGAATACCTTGAGCAACCCCCGCCTAATGGCGATTGGTGGAAATCGTTGTTTGTTGATAGAATCAGCCATGACAATACAACTGTTCTTATAGAACATCCAATTCCTGAAATTTGGGTCGAACAGGATGGTATTAATTCCAGATAACAATGTGTTGCAACCTACGAAAAATTCGGTTGCCCGGAATTATAATGTCCAGGTAATATGAGTTACCCGGTCACTATTTTAGAGGGTGTCTTTTAAAACGGTTTAAAAACGCAATTGAGAAAACGTTTGATTTTATCGAACGAGGGTAAAAGTAAATTTTAGGTTGATCGGGTAACAGCCAACGAATGTGATTTCATATTTCGCGTGAACGGTCTCTCCAGTTCGACCTGTTGTTATGTTTCGCCAGCAAACTCTTCAGGTGACAAGTCTCTAAAGCCAACTGTTCTCGTTGCGTGAAACGGTTGTGCTCCACCAGTCATCGAGGCAAGCGTCAAGTAAGATACATTTTCATTCTCAAGAATCGCTTTGAGGTCTTCACCTGCTTGGATCGCTTTAACCCAAATAGTTTTCAGCTCTTTGGGCCAATTGGTGTTCACTGGACAACGCAGGCCCTTTTCGAGGCGAATGAATACCAAATCATCTCGCTCACAATAGTGGTCCGAATCAAACTTGAATTGGAAATGCAAATACTCATCTCCTGAATTGATGTGGGTCCAAGAGATATAAAGCCCCTTAAGCTGGCAATCGTCGATCATGATTCCATCAGGCCCAGTGAACGCGTCAATGATTGGTTTCAGACAGTTGTCAATGTCTGCTTTGGCGTCGGTCTCGTAGCGACTCTTCGCTGGAACGTTCCATGTGATCTCGAGAATTATCTGTCCCGTTAAAATGAACTGAAACTTTGACAGCTCGGTTTTGATTTGTGCGATGTAGGCGTTTCGCTGGGCTTTTTTGGATTGAATGGATGCCGGTGCGCCGGGGATCTTGACAGACAACTCACCGAATGGTGATGGAGCGACACCCGCGTCTGCTTCTTCAAGAGCTTCGATAAGTGGCTCACCATTATCCGACATATTTGCTACTCGTATATTTGAGGCCTAACTATTGATAGACAGAATTTGATTCTGTCTATATCTATCAAGAATTCTGTCTATTATCAATTGATGGTATGTATCCGCTTCAGGTTTATTCAGGGAAGACTGGAATGACAGCGAATGTTGATCTTCTGGCAATCCGACCATGATCGAGACGAGGGGCAGAGTGACGTTCCTTTGCCGAAATTGAAATCTAAAGTCCCAGAAAATGGTCTGGTAAATAAGAGATACTCAGTCATTATTTTAGAGGGTGTCTTTTAAAACAGTCATTTAAAAACGCATTTGAGTATATCGAACGAGGGCAAGAGTAACACTTCGCATCAACGGCCGTTTCACTCGGGTAGCGAGTGGAACGGTTCGACTGCATATGCTTGTTATAAGTAAATTCCAATTTCTTCTAGCTCTATTTGCAACCCATCCATTTCTATGTCGGGATTTAGTTTAATAGCAAGATCACTACTAAAACTACCTTCGAATATTTTCTCGAGAACAGATATATTTATTTCTCTTTCATAATAACCTGTTGCCCAGACGTGATAATCAATCGCATACCATTTCAATACTGTTTCTAGGTCGATTAACCACTTAATAGGTAATCCGAACTTTACCCACTCTGATTTTTCTAGGTACCAAACGCAGGTGGCTTTATCCATGCTAAATGCCGGTTCGGAAACAAACGAATCATAGCTACTCGGTATCTTGTTATTCACGCTCTCAATATTCGACATTAGTCCGTCTTCAGGACTTAAGCACTTGTACCCAGCGAGTTGACCAGATATCCATAAAAACCACTCTCCACCAGAACCATCTCTAAGGGATCCCATCTCTTCAGAATCAGACCATTTTGAGTTATAGGAAAAATAACGGTACTGCCACTCGGGCTCAATGATAGCGTCAAGCAATGCAAGTGTTTTCAGTCTTTGGCGCAATTCCGTAATCATGATTTACTCATAACTTTTAATAGGCAGAATCTGATTCTGTATATTATCAATTGGCTCTATATGGATTGCTGCCATACTTGCCGATCGGCAGTGATGTAGCAGCTTCAACTCAAAATCAGGCCCCTTCGGCAAACTCATTTTGCCTGTTGATATTAAAACAAGAGAAGCCTGGAAAAACATATAAAATGTCAATTGACGCGATAAGTGATTTGTTTTTCTAGGAGCGAACTTGGGATGAATTGATAGTTGCGAGAATAGAAAGAAGTGATATGTTAAAGCTCTTCTTTCAGGAACCTAATTCAATTCTCATATTGTAAATCCACTAATGCAATTTATATGAGTAGAAAAGTAAAATTTTTATTTGGTTTACGTAATTGTTAAAAAACCGACGTTAGAATTCATCCGGCTTGCCAAGTATTACGATTGAAGGTTCGTTTCCGGAGAGGTTATACATTTTTACTAAATTATGATCTCGATCAACATCTTTTCCATTATTGTCAATCCCTATTAAAATATTTCCGTTGTGAAATACGATACCCTCGGCTAGGCCATATCGTGTCCCCTCTTTGTATAAAGAACCATATTTACCATCTTTGAGTGCGGCAAATGACAGACGTGATACAATTATTTTCTTTGTGGGATCAATCTTTATTATCGAATAGCCACGTCGTTCCAATGCATAAAGAAAGCCATTGTGAAACGTGAGTCCAGAGTACGTTTTCTTTCGACCAAGATGCCTTTGAGTGTCATCTGTAAAGGTTGTTCCTGGAACATCGAACTGAGAAACTACTATGCCACGAGTAACAGCATGATTAAGAGATACAGCTAGAATGAATCTAGGGTTCCGTTCCTTAGCCAAATACAGCAATCGCGATTGATTATCATACGCGATTCCTTCAAAACCTGAGTTATCCCAGTGGTTTATTGATAGGCCAGTCGGATCGAAGTCTATTTTAATTTCATTATTGTAATCGAGTTGAGTACTTTTACTATTAAATGAAAATGAGTAAATGTGCGTTGGATCCTCATTGACGACAAAGAGTGTATTTCCTTTACACGCTACACCTTCAAAGCTCGGCATTCTTTTATCATTTTCGTAGTTAAGAGAGAGCCTGCTGACTATGTGCCAGTGGCCATTCTTGTGTTCGATACCGTAAAGGTATCGATCGTTCGACTTGTCTCCAACCACAAACAGGTTTCCGCTATGTGTCGTAATACCACTGAGGTGAAGTGGAGCAGAATGCGAATACTTACTACGATATGAGCCATGCAATTGCGAAATCGACTTAATTTCTGCGACTAAAGGGGGGGTATCTGCTTTACAGACAGGCGTATGAATGAAAAGGCATAAGATTACTAATATGAATTTCATTGTTTTCCTTTGTCTATAATTCAGTTTCTGATCTTCAGATGAATTAATACTCCCAAACATGTCATTTTGTGCATTATGATTGTAAGCATTTATGTTCATGTTTCAACTGTTTTCAAACGGATTACGAAGTTTTTTCTTAACACTCATATGTCAGGTACTCAAGCCGTGAGTGTATCTGAGAATGATACTTCCGCTACAGTCATTGAACATTGAAATCAGTGAAATTTAATTTGTATCTTAAGGCAAGGAAGATTGGTTAGATGGCCTTAATCAAGTGATATCTTTTCATTTAAGCTCTAATAAACGTTTCACTGGGACGGTGCATAGCCAGAGCCTCTCAGGATAAAAGACGGTCTTATTGACGAAATTATTATTCCATTAATGAACATCATCGATCGGCGGGGATGCATTGATGGGTTGTCGCGGAAACTTCCGTTTTGCTTCCTGGATCAACGGCATCAATTGCTCCTTCGCGATTCCGCGAATAGATCGTTTCTCTTTGGCTGCATAACGACTTAACGGCAACCACTCATCAGTATTGAGTTCTACTTGAACAATCTTCCTGTTTCTCTTCATAATCTGCCCTTGACTTTTGCGAGTTGTACAATCCTTAATTTAAAACGCAATCGAAAAGCCGGAGCCGAACCATGGAGCGGAGAAGCGACGGTTAATTTCAGAGCGGTAGCGCAGGGAAGCAATACCGCTTTTATATCATTTCTCAGCATGGCAAGGAAGCCAGATCGATGCTCGACAAACTCCCATTCAAAGCGCTTGACGGTAAGAAAACGTATCTCACTGCATTTCTTACCATTGTCTTTTCCCTGAGCGGAATGCTACTTGGTGAAATTGAGACAGCGGAAGCAATCAAGCTATTACTGGCGGCCTTCGGCCTCGTGGGGATTGGTCACAAATTAGAAAAGAGTGCTCCCATTCAAATGGTGTTTGGAGAAATCGAACCAACTGAGGAGAGATATCACGATCCTCGTCAGTCTTTAGACGAGTAATCAATGGGCGGTCTATTAAGAATCATCGCAACCCTTTTGGGGCTGTTGTTTTTCTGGACCAAGAAAAAACATAGCGACGGAAATGAGCGACTGGAAGAAGCGGAAAGGATTCAACGCAATGCGACGAATCGAGACGAACAAGCGGTTCAATCGCAGTTTTACCGTATGCGTACTCGTGGTCGCATTACTAACGATCGTTAGTGGTTGTAATTTAGTGGATCGCTTCAAACGCAAACCGGAACCCAAAGTGATCTCGGTGCCAGACAAAATGGTACCGGATATGCTCGATCAAGGTGAGCCAGCTCCCTATGACGGTTGGCTCTTTTCAGATTCCCTTTTTAATGAGTACGCTCCCTATTGGCAAAAGGGGCCTTACGGGAGCGACCACAAATGATGGCCATTTCCCCGGACCCAAATAGACCAGAATCCAAATTGTTCGATTCGATTTCGATGCTTTTGCTTTGGATCTTCGCTTTCCTGATGCTTTTGTTGACATTGCCTGGTTGTCATTCAGACGATCAAAAACAACAGTATCGCCCCTTTTACAATCCCCCCTCAAAACGAGCCCGGCCGTCGGAAAAGATCAGAAAGCCGATCCAGGGAGCCGCGGACCGTGTCGATGAGGTGTTGGAAAAAACACCTGTGCCGGCCGTTGCTGGAATTTTGGCCGATGACGCACTCGACATGATTCAGAAAGTCGAAACGATTACGGTTCAAGAACCCGATCCGGAAGTCGTCGAAATCATCGAACCGAAACCGGATCCGTTGTATGAGGTTCCGGAAGATTCAAGCGATTCGGATCAGGTGAATGCGGATCAATCAGAATCAAACAGTAGAACTGTTTTTATCGTCTTCATTGCTTTGATGGCGTTGATCTATCTTGGTTTCAAATTGTTGAAAGGACTCAAACGTGAAAAGCCTCACCGCCAATGATCGACCCGCTGCGGAATTGCTGGGAGCTGATCCCGTAATTCAGACGGAGGAAGATCTTGACAAGGCTTTAAATGAGTTGTCATTTCTGAACGCCTTTGATCAGTCGGTCAACGCGACTTGCACCAGGTACATCGAGAAACTCAAACAGGAATCTGAGCAACGCAAATATGTTTTGATTGATGATCAAGACCCTGTCACGATTGCATGCCGGAGAGAACTGCTCAACGAGCGAGTGGATGAGTATTGCAAAACAAATCGATCGAGCTTGATTGACGGCAAGAAGAAAACGAAATCGTTTCCGCATGGATCAGTGAGCTTCAAAGATCAGCCAGCCAAGGTGGAGTATCGCTCAGGGCTGAAGGAAGCGGACAGCCTCGGTCTCTTAGATAATCTGATGCAGTCAACATTGGTTGAACAGATCGTTGCCTGGTTGAATGCGATCTGTATTTTTGGCAAGAACAAAGAAGCACGCTTGTTATCTGAAGTCGTCGAACTCAAACCCAAGCTCAGTGTTTCGAAGATCAAAAAAGCATTCGAAGAAAAACGTTTGACGGCAGATCATCTGAAACAATTGGGACTGAAATATTCCAAGGGCAAAGAGCAGCTGACGATCAAGCCGGCCGAGTACAAGTCTGGCTGAAAAAAATCTCGGGTCCTCCCGAGGGGGGACCGGTGCCGCGCGCGGTTATTGAATCGCACTTTTTTTGTCTCAAAACGCAATTTTAAGTCACTTCTTCTTCTTCCTATTAAATTGATGGGCAAAAAATCAGCAAAGCGATCATCCAAAAGAGCCACTTCAAAACGCAGCACGTCAAAAACGAGAAAAACAGCTAAAAAACAGGCTTCAGTGAAAAAAACGGAGCCGGTCAAATGTATCATCGGATTCACTGCTGCTGCCGAACGATGGGACGTTAGCGACAAGACGATCCAGAACTGGATCAAAAAAGGACTTCCGGTTAGTGGAACGCAACGAAAGAGAGTGTTCGATGTTTCTGAGTGTGATGCGTGGGTGGCATCTTATCGCGATGAGAAAGCAGATCGAGACTCCCAGAAGCTCAACGAAGAACTCAAAAAAGAGAAGCTGCTCCAGGAGAAATTGAAGCGGAAGGACCTGGAGCGTAAAGATTTAATCGCAGATGAAAAACTGATCAGTCGGGAAGAATACGAGTTGTTTGCCGCGGAATGTGTGATCGAAGCCCGCGACCAGATGTTGACACTACCAAAGGAGATGCGGCGGCATCTCTGCAAAAAATGCCAGTCAAAAGTGAAAGAAATGCAAACAATGATTGAGCAGGCATTGCAGCGGTTATCTGAAATCGAAGAGGGACCGAAAAAATGATGGCTCAAACTTCCAATCCATTAACCGAAGGAGGTGGCTGTCAATGGCCGAACAGATTAACAAATCCGATAAAAAGTGTCCGGTAAATCATAAAAATCCGCGTCGTGGAGATCCTTGTCCGAACAAACAGTGCACGGGAAAACTGAGCAGCTACTCACAATCGCGTACGGAAAACGGCAGGATTTACTTTCTTTCCTGCGCTCGTTGTAATTTCAAACCCAAAAACAATAAAGAGTTCAAAAAGTTCGTATGACTTTTTTGATCAAATCAAGTAAGACGCTATAGCGAAAGCTAAAGAGTATGAACCATCGCTCCGTCGTGCTGGATCCATTCTGCTGATCTAGCACGAGATTCTCTTATCGCCTCTGTTCTGGAAGGACACCTCGCGATTAGTTTTAAGGTATCCGAAGTATATTGCGAGATCGCTGCTCGACGGATCGAATCGACTCAAGGCGGGGAGCTATTGAAGTTTCGTAGATGAGGAGGACATTTTAATAAGCAAGCAGCTTACCAATCATTGCCATAGTTTGAGAATCGTAGACGACTTAGAATGCCTTTTAAATTAACTGTCGAGTGTTTCGATTTTAGTCTCATTAACTGATGAGAATTCATGATTCAACAATGGGTTTTGCACTGATGTTTTTAGTGTTTGGCTCTATGCTTGGGACGCACTTTTGGAGGTGTAGCAATGCAAGAATTACGAATGTAAGTTTTGTCGATAGGAATTGATTTGTAGAGTGATATGATTCCAATTCCTACCCCCCAGGAACAGTGGGGGCTTGAAAATGTTTGACAAATCACTTTTGAATAGGTACAGTCAATCGAACACGTGGGCGTATAAAAAGAGGGAGCCCGGAGGCTCCCCGGTACTCCACGACGGCTGGCACCGTCGTTGTTTCCCTAACGCCCACCGAATTCCTAAGCGAGTAGGAAAATCGATGGTCGCTAAAATCATTAATCGGCGCTCTGACCTGCGCCGTCAAGTATATCTTGCCTTGCTTTCTTTACCGGCAGAATCGCTACAGCCGGTTGTAATATCCTTACGAGGACCTCCCCAAACCCAAACGCATTATGGATTTTCGTGCGTTTCCTGTGCTGACAAAAAGAAACCCAACCAGGCGGCAACCTGGTTGGGAAATGTTTGATCTAGCACACAATCAATTCACCTGATCGGGATCTTTTTCATATGTGTGATCAAGACGATAGCCATTTTACGGATACTCCGTCAAGTGCAAACAGTGAAAACGGGAATTTTTTGACATATTTGGAAGTAGTTTTAGATGCCATTGGTAAAGCGTTTAAGGCAACTCGGTTCGTAAATAGATCTATTTCTGGTTTGGATCCATGTCGATGGTACGATTTTCACGATGCTTGTGATGCTGCAAATATTGTGCAAAGTCATAGAGAGATAATAATCAAAAACCATAAAGGCAAAAATGATGGCCTCGATACATGGGGTAACGATTTAAAGTGCCTTGGACAATTCATCATAGAATGTCATCAGAAGTATGGGAGAGATCATGCCGAAGATAAAAGTAATCGTAGTAAAACAGAATGATAGAGAGCATCTCCAAGCTAGATGGATTGATCCACAGACCGGAAGAAAAAGATATAAAACAACTGGGGAAACCAACGAACGCAAAGCATTAAAATTTGCTGCGAAACTCGAGGAAAAATTAGAGTCTGAAACATATTCTCCAGATTCTGGAGTGACGTGGGAAGAATTCAGAGAACGTTTTCGTGACGGTCATCTATCAAGTATCGCACAAAGTACGAGCTATAAATATGAAGTTATCTTGGATGGATTTGGCGACATGATAAAAATTAGAGCACTTTCTTCAATCGATACGGCCAAAATTAATAAGTATGCAAGCTCATTAAGAAAGAGGGGTTGTGCTGAGGCTACAATAAAAGGCTATTTATCGTATATTAGAGCTGCTTTAAATTGGGCCTGTGATATGGGAATGATCCAAAAAGTTCCAAAGATAATAATGCCTAAACGAGCAAAGAATTCTAAATACATGAAAGGACGTCCTATCACTAATGAGGAGTTCGAACGGATACTCTTACAGGTAGATCATGTGATTGACCAGGATCACGTTAGTGACTGGGAATTTTTTCTTAAAGGACTTTGGTGGTCAGGGCTAAGATTAGGAGAGGCGCTCATTCTATCGTGGCACACTGGACCGTTTGCAGTCGTTGAGCTCGAAGATCGTTATTTCTTCCTAATTAGTTCTGATGCGGAAAAAGGCAGCCAAGACAGACTACTTGCTACCGCTCCTGAATTTGACGAAATGTTGAGGGAGGTGAAGAACAAAAACGGACGAGTCTTTAACCCAATGACGAATCGTTCAAAAGGAGTCTTGCCAAGGATTGATGTTACGGGGAGACTAATTAAAAAAATATCAATCAAGGCAAATGTGATTGCAGATCCAGAAAAAGGAACCTATGCAACTGCGCATGATTTTCGCAGGTCATTCGGGGAAAGGTGGGCACAGCTAATATTGCCACAGCAATTAATGGAACTAATGCGACACTCAGACATTAAGACCACATTGAACTACTATGTAGGAAAGAATGCAAAGAGCACCTCGGATGCACTTTGGAAAGCAATAAATCAGTCAAAAGGTCTACAAAAAGGTCTACAAACAGAAGTCGATATGATCAGAGATAAACATCTAAAATGAAAATAGCCCTATTATTAAGGGCTTTAATCTATACCCCCGGCAGGATTCGAACCTGCGACCTATGCTTTAGGAAAGCATTGCTCTATCCAACTGAGCTACGGGGGCTTCGTAATTAAGTACTGTTATAATAGCCTCTTTGGTATTTCGTCAAATGACTCGTGAAACGGTTTTGACTTTGTGTCACTAAAACATGATCGAAATCATCTTCTCTGATTACGTCTGTCATATCATTTGAGGTTCAGTAACTTTCCCGACAGCTTTATCGAGAAATTGGAAGTCTTTTCTAGAATTGAATACCAGATCACTTTGATTATTCGACTTTGACATTGTCCGTTTTAAACAACATCGGCTTCATATGAGATTGTTCAGAACAAATCAGATCAAGTTCGAAATCATTGCTCCCCAAAGATTCACGGAACATTCTGACGATCACAACTTATTGAAAAAGAAAACTGAGGCCTCTATTCGTCGAACGCTCCTTACTCAATTTTCGATTTCAGTCGATACGGTTTGATTATTCTGATTGAAGCTCCATACGAGCCTACAGAAAACCGCTCCCTATCAGGATGTTCCATAGAAACAAGCACACCCAATCATCTATGTATAGTAAGGCAGCTAAGCACCTCTAATTGTCCAGTGCTCAAACGATATCAAATAAAGGTACGTTCTTATGGTGATTGTATAGTTTCTTAATTCGTGTCGAAAGGTGTGTTAGAATGGACCAACGAAAGTCACCTTACTTTCAAAGTTCTTCTATTCCCACTCAACAATTTCAATGAATCAAAGGAGCATCCACGATGACGGGCCGCATATTCATCGCAATGGTAATCGCTACCGCAACCACATGTATCACACACGCACAAGAGAAACCAGTTGACGACTCGGGATATCCCTATTCGATTTTATTAAAACGCGGTCAGGACACTCTGGTGCATGCATCCGATGATTCGATCGTCGAATATTACCACCCACATGCAACTGATGACTGGAAAATTGTCATGAACATCACTCCGACAAAAGAGAGAGCGACCTGGGTCGCGCTAGGACCGCAGGGCCCTATCCGTGTGCAAGGTGTAGTCATACTGCGTCTGGAAGGTAGCGGTACTAATGATTTAAAATTGAAGTATCGCTACATCAAAAGACCATAAAGATATTCCCACAAAAAGACCGAGTCGCATCAAACAAAAAACTGTATGCCTCGGTCTTTTTAGTGTATCGTTAAAAAAACGGCTCTTTACGACAACCTATTTGGGAGAGCATAGATTTTTATCATAATCTGGTATGATTGCCTCCCCATTTATCATTTCTTCCAGCCTGACTCTGAACTGAAAAGCAACACTTTCAGCGCATTTTCATGTCGATTTGTTCGGGTGAGAATCAATGTTAGCCCAACATTTCATTGTTTGCTCACCATTTTTTAACAATTGACGAGTAGTATACGACCACATCAGGAAAGGGACCACAATCCCTGTTCCGCTATGGTCAGTCAAGACCCAAACCGGCATTATCCCGCCTTGAAAATTCAAAAGCTGTTCTAGATTCTTTTCTTTTTCAATTTAAGGAGATTAGAAAATGATGACGTTACGTCCATTTTCTTCCCGGGCTACCGGTACGTTAAAACAATCCTCAAAAAATCGTCATGGATTTACGCTGATCGAATTATTGGTCGTTATTGCCATCATTGCGATTTTGATTGCCTTGTTGTTACCCGCCGTTCAACAGGCACGTGAAGCAGCACGCCGCACACAGTGTAAAAATAACCTGAAGCAAATTGGTCTGGCCTTTCATAACTTCCACGACGTGCACGATCATCTTCCAACAGGAGCTCGTGATGGTGCAGGGACTTCATTTGCTTGCTGTAACGCAAGAGAACGTGAAGGCTGGAGTTGGAGTTATCAGATTCTCCCCTATATGGAACAGGCAAATATTTATGAACTGGGCACGGATGATGACCCTGTGGGAACTTATCCCATTGTCGCGCGCGAAGGTATTAAAAGTTACTACTGCCCCAGTCGACGTAAGCCGACTTCTTATGGTAGCGGATTTTATCGTAGCGACTATGCTGGAAATGGGGGACAACGTGGACCAGGTGGAGTCGCCAGTGCTCCCAGTAATGGCCAAAAGGGCGTTCTTGTTCAAACCACCGCGGTTACTGAACTGCGTATTAATGATATTAAAGATGGTGCGTCTAACACCATCATGGTTGCCGAAAAAGCATTACACCCTGATCGTCATGGCTCTGATGGTGGTGATAATGAGCCTTGGAATAACGCGGGCTGGGATGAATGTGTCATTCGTTGGGGCGCTGGTATTAACAGTGCCGGTCTGGAATATGGCATCCCTCCCCTACCCGATTCCGATGCACCTACCAACACCGTAGGTGTCGCTGATAAAGGTGGTGTTAACTGGACTAACTGGCATCCCTACTTCGGCTCAGCACATCACGGTGGTATGAATGCCTGTCTGGCCGATGGTTCGGTACGTTTAATTAGCTATAACATCGATGGCGAAGTCATGCGTCGGATCAGTATGCGAAACGACCGGGAAACGGTCGGCGAGTTCTAAAATCGATTGACTGAGTATGCCCTCAAAAAAACGCCATTGCGAACGCAGGGCTTCCGACGTTTTCCCCCCGGAAACGAAAGATGCCCTGCTGTTGGCAACCAGCGCATCGAAATAATTTTGCTTTACTACAAGAAGAATCACTTCAAAGGAAAAACTGTGAAATTACTCTCTTATGCCCTATTATTAATGTCTTTATGTCTGTTTCCTGGCTGTGGCTCCAGCGATGAAACTTTATCTTCAGGCGAAATTACTCCCGAAGTGAAGAGTGAAATGGAAAAGGAAAAGCAAGAAGTCTTCGAATCCGAATCCGCCCATCGTGAAATGCAGGAAAAACAAGCGAAAGAGGCGAAGAAAAAGAAGTAGTAGAGT